>DAIMCQ010000197.1:0-8004 GCA_036726285.1 Azonexus sp. | reverse complement strand
GGCGGAAACGCAGCAGGCAGGCGGTGCGGATCGCCTCGCGCGGCGCCATGCCGCCGTTGCGCTGCGCATCGAGCGCGAAGTCGATCATCATGATGGCGTTTTTCTTGACGATGCCGATCAGCATGATGATGCCGACGAAGGCATAAAGGCTGAGGTCGATGCGGAAGATGAGCAGCGTGATCAACGCGCCGAGACCGGCCGAGGGCAGGCCGGAGAGGATGGTCAGCGGGTGGATGAAGCTTTCGTACAGCACGCCGAGTACGAGATAGACGACCAGCACGGCGACCAGCAGCAGGATGCCCAAGCCCTGTAACGAGGACTGGAAAGCCTGGGCGGTGCCTTGCAGGCTGGTGCTCAGCGAGACCGGGATGCTGATTTCGCGCTCCAGCGCCTTGATCCGGTCCACCGCTTCGCCGAGTGAGACGCCGGGCAGCAGGTTGAAGGAGATGGTGACCGAGGGCAGTTGTCCCTGGTGATTGACGGTCAGCGCCTGCGTCTTGCGGCTGAAGCGGGCCACCGTGTCGAGCGGGATCAGCTTGCCGCCGGTGCCGCGCACGTAGAGGCGGGAGAGGGCTTCCGGGTCGAGCTGGAATTGCGGCGCGACTTCGAGGATGACCTGGTACTGGGCGGTGGCGCCGTAGATGGTCGACACCTGGCGGGCGCTGAAGGCGCTCTGCAGCGCATCTTCGACCTGGCCAAAGCTGAGGCCGAGCGAGGCCAGCTTGTCGCGGTCGATATCGAGGCCGATTACCGGGCTCATGTTGTTGAGGTTGTTGGTGACGTCGACGAAGCCCGGTAACTGGCGGATCTTGCCGGTCAGCGTCGCGGTCCATTCGTACAACTCGTTGAGGTCGGTGTCCTGCAGCGTGTATTGGTACTGGGCCGCGGTCAGCTGGCCGCCGATGCGGATCACCGGCGGGTTCTGCATGTAGACCTTGATGCCCGGCACGGTGGACAGCTGCGGGCGCAGGCGTTGGATGATCTGGTCCGGTGTCGATTTGCGCTCGTCGTGCGGTTTCAGGACCATGAAGATGGTGCCGGTATTGGCCGTCGGTCGAACACCGCCGGCACCGACCGAGGACATGAAGGAGCGGATGTCCGGGTCTTCGGCGACGATGGCGGCGACGGCGCGCTGGTGCTCGACCATCGAGGCGAACGAGGCATCCTGGGCGCCTTCGGTGAAGGCGATGATCTGGCCGGAGTCGCCGCTGGGCAGGAAGTCCTTGGGGACCAGCGTGAACAGGTAGCCGGTGAGCAGCAGGGTGGCGAAAAAGCCGGCCAGCACGAAGCGGGGATGCGCCATCGCCGTTTTCAGGGTGCGTTCGTAGAGGGCGAGCAGGGCGTCGAAGAAGCTTTCGAACATCTGGAAGATGCGACCGTGGCTGTCCGGTTCGGCATGCTTGACGTAACGGCTGCACAGCATCGGGGTCAGGGTCAGCGAGACGAAGCCGGAAACCAGGATGGCGACGCAGATGGTGACGGCGAATTCGTGCAGCAGACGGCCGACGATGCCCTGCATGAAGAGCACCGGGATGAACACGGCGATCAGCGAAATGGTCATCGAGATGATCGTGAAGCCGATTTCCTTGGCGCCCTTGATCGCTGCCTCGAAGGGCGTTTCGCCGGCTTCGACGTGGCGGACGATGTTTTCCAGCATGACGATGGCGTCGTCGACGACGAAACCGACCGAGAGCGTCAGCGCGAGCAGCGACAGGTTGTCGAGGCTGTAGCCGAGCACCGACATCATGGCGAAGGTGCCGACTACCGAGATCGGCAGCGCCAGGCTGGGAATCACCGTCGCCGAGAGGTTGCGCAGGAAAAGCAGGATGACCAGGATGACCAGGAAACCGGAGAGGACCAGCGTGAACTGGACGTCGTCGATGGCTTCGCGAATCGAGTTGCTGCGGTCGAACAGCACCTGCAGATTGACCGCCGCCGGCAGCTTGGCCTGGAAGGTGGGCAGCACGCGCTTGATGGCGTCGACCGTCTCGATGGTGTTGGCGCCGGGCTGACGTTGCACGGCCAGGACGATGGCGCGTTTGTCGACGTTCCAGCTGGCGATGCGGCTGTTTTCGACGCTGTCGATCGGCGTTGCGACATCTTCCAGGCGGACCGGCGCGCCGTTGCGCCAGGTGACGATCAGCGGCCGGTAGGCGGCGGCGTTCATCAACTGGCCGTTGTCCTTGACGGCCACCGTCTGGCGGGCGCCATCGAGCTGGCCGACCGGCTGGTTGACGTTGTTCTGGGCGATGGCTTGCTGCAGTTCGTCGAGGCCGACGCCGCGCGCCGCCAACTGGTCCGGGTTGGCCTGGACGCGGACGGCGAATTTTTGCGAGCCGTAGATTTGTACCTGGGCTACGCCGGGAATGGTCGACAGGCGCTGGGCGAGTTGGGTTTCGGCGTATTCGTTGACCAGCGACAGGGGCAGGGTCGGCGAGGAGATCGCGATATAGAAAATCGGCGAATCGGCCGGGTTTACCTTGCGGAACGAAGGCGGCGTCGGCATGTTCGGCGGCAGCTTGCGCAGCGCGGCCGAGATAGACGACTGAACGTCCTGCGCTGCGGCATCGATGTTGCGTTCGAGCGAAAACTGCAGCGTGATGGTGACCGAGCCCTGGGCGCTGGTCGAGGTCATCGAGTCGAGACCGGCGATGGTCGAGAACTGGCCTTCAAGCGGCGTTGCCACGGCGGCCGCCATGGTTTCCGGCGAGGCGCCGGGCAGGCTGGCGGTGACCGAAATGGTCGGGAAATCGACGGCCGGCAGTTCCGAAACCGGCAGCGAGCGATAGCCGATGATGCCGAAAATCAACAAGGCCACCATCATCAGGGTGGTCATCACCGGCCGGCGGATACAGAGTTCGGGCAAGCTCATGCGATGCCTCTTAGCGAGCGGCGCTGGTCGGCGCGGCAACCGGCGCGGTGCTCGTCGCAGCGGCTTGAGCTGCCTTGGCCTGCACCGTGGCGCCTGGCGTCAGGCGCAGCTGGCCGTCGGTGACCACGGTTTCGCCGGCGCTGACACCCTTGCCGATGGCGGTCTGCCCCTTGTAACTGGTAAGGATCTCGAGCTTGCGCGGTTCGACGGTGTTGTCGGCTTTGACGACGTAGAGGAAGTTGCCCTCGGCGCCTTGCTGGATGGCTTCGTTGGGGACCAGTACGGCGTCGTTCAATTGGTCGAGCTTCATACTGATGTTGAGAAACTGGCCGGGGGTCAGCTTTTCGTCGCGGTTGTCCAGCACGGCCTTCATCTGGATGGTGCCGGTAGTCGGGTCGACCGCGTTGTCAATGAATTTCGCCGTACCTTCGAAGCTGGCTTCCTTGTTGCCGGGCAGGCTGACCTGGACCTTGATCGGGCCTTCGCTGATCGCGCCGCGCAGGCGTTGCAGGTGCTTTTCCGGGATCGAGAAGGTGACGTAGAGCGGCTTGACGCGATTGACCACGGCCAGCGCCGTATCGTTGGTCTTGACTGCCGAGCCGGGGAAAACCAGGCGGGCGCCGACGACGCCGGCGAACGGCGCCTTCAGCGTGGTGTAGGAGAGCTGCAGGCGGGCCAGTTCGGCCGCCGCCTGGTCGGCCTTCAGCGTTGCCGCTGCGGCAGCGGCATTGGTGCGAACTTCATTGACCTTTTCGTCGGAGACGAAGCCCTTTGCCTTGAGGGCGACATAACGTTCGACGTCGGCCTGGGCCTTGGCGAGCAGCGCCTGGTCCTTGGCAATATTGGCCTCGACCTGCAGCAGGCGGGCCTTGTAGTCGCCCGGGTCGAGCTGGACCAGGACGTCGCCTTGCTTGACGTGCTGCCCCTCGGTGTAATTGACCGTGGCGATCTGGCCGTCAAGGCGCGATTTGACGGTGACGCTCTCGTAGGCTTCGGCCCGCCCGACAACGCTGAGCAAGACCGGCATGACGCCACTTTCCGCCTGTGCCAGCGTGACCGGAACCGGCCCGGCGGTCTTGGCGCTCGGGGCGGCCGGCTTGGATGCACTGGCATACCAGAGTCCGGCACCGGCGAGACCGGCAATGCTGACAGCAAGAATCAGGCGGGTGTATTTATTCATGAGGATCGGGCTGGGTCGGGAGGCAGGGAGCAAGGCCGGGGAACGGGCCGGGAAAAGGGCCGCTGGAGTCGCCTGCTTATATCGTTAGTAATACTAAGGAATTCGATGTTACCTATAATCACCAATGGCGAATAGCCATATAAACCCTGATCTTGCGGAGTTGCCTTCTTGGACAGTTCAAACCCTAGCACGCGCGAGCTTTTCGGCATCGCCATCGGCGATTGCGCCCGCATCTGGCGGCATCGCGTCAATGAACGGCTCAAGCCGCTGGCCCTGAGCCAGGCCGCTTGGCTGGCATTGTGGAATCTGTCGTGGTTTCCCGATGGTTTGGTTCAGGCCGAGTTGGCTGAACACCTTGGAATCGAAGGGCCGACCCTGGTCCGCTTGCTCGACCGGCTCGAAAACGATGGATTGGTCAGCCGTCAGGCAAGCGAGGCAGACCGGCGCTGCAAGCGGGTGGTGCTGACCGAGGCAGCGGGGCCGGTGGTCCGCCAGGTCAAGGCGATCATCGCCGAACTGCGGGCCGAGGTGCTTGCCGATATTCCGGAGACTGAGCTGGAGGCCGGCCTTCGCCTGCTCGATCAGGTCCGCCAGCGCCTGAGCCGGGCCTGAACGAACCGGGGGCCACGCCAATCGGGCGAGTTGAGCCGCCGGGTGCGCTAGGGAAAGAGGTGATTCGAAATGCGTGCAGTGCAGAAAAACGACGCTTGCATGACAGTCGGGGATTCGATTGGGCGGCGGAGCTTGCCTAGCCTTATCGATTGTTGCTAATGTTTGTTCCGTTTTTTGCCTTTTTATCGATTTTATCGAAATGAACCTCGGCCGCCGCCTCGTAATCCCCCTTCTTTGCCTGCTGTTATCGCTGGCACAGGAAAGTGCGGCCGAAACCCTGGCGTTCCGGGTTGGGGTGCTCGATGATGCGCCGCCACTCGGTTTTCGCGATGCCAAGGGCCGGCTGACCGGTTTCAGCATTTCCGTGATGCAGGCGGTTTGTGCCGAATTGGGAGCGAAATGCGATTTCGTCGTTACCCATCTCGACAGCCTGGTCGACGAACTGGCAGCGGGGCGCTTTGAGGTCGCTGCGATCGGGTTGCTCGGTACGCCGGAGCGCAAACAAAGGATTTTGTTCACGCGGCCGGTCTATCGTTCGCTAACCTTGTTGTTCGCCCGTCCGGGCGTGGTTGCAGGGCGCCCGGGAACACGCTTGTCGATTTTCCGCGGTTCGGCGCAGGAGCGCTATTTCAAGGCGCAGGGCTGGGAATATGTTGGGGCGCAGAGCACCGACGAAATGATCGAGCAATTGAAGGCCGGTGTGACGCACGGCTGTATCGTGCCCTTGATGACCAGTTTGCATTTGCAGCGCCTGCCCAGATTCCTCCAGCTCGACTTGCAGATGTCAGTGCTGCGCAGCGATGAACTGGACAATAATGCAGCATTCGGCGTCTCGCCGCTGCACCCGGAGCTCAAGCCCTTGCTCGACAAGGCGATTGAGCGAATCAAGCAAAACGGCGTCTACGATCGTATCAATTCGCAGTTCCTGCCCTTTCGGGTTGATTGACGCACAATCCGGCCGGATTTCCCTCGGCCGCCGCTTTGCTGTCGTTTCGGGGTGGTGCATCTGTTAAGATTCGCCCCGATTTTTCAGGCTTCTACCGGTTCCCCCGCCTTGTCCAAACTCCAGGAAATATTCTCTCCCGCCGGCCCGCTGGCCCGGGCCATTGGCGGCTATCGCGTTCGCGACCAGCAGGTCGACATGGCCGAGCGCATTGCTGCTGCGATCAATAGCCAGTCGGTGTTCATCGCCGAGGCCGGGACCGGCACGGGCAAGACTTTCGCCTATCTGGTGCCGGCGCTCAATTTGGGCGGCAAGGTGATCGTATCGACCGGTACCAAGACCCTGCAGGACCAGTTGTTCAACAAGGATCTGCCGATGGTCCGCGATGCGCTGAAGGCGCCGGTCAAGATCGCCTTGTTGAAAGGGCGGGCCA
Organism: Azonexus sp.; assembly: GCA_036726285.1. Taxonomy (GTDB): domain Bacteria; phylum Pseudomonadota; class Gammaproteobacteria; order Burkholderiales; family Rhodocyclaceae; genus Azonexus. The sequence continues at coordinate 1,964 of DAIMCQ010000197.1, read as the reverse complement.
ATTATGTCTGTCCTTACCACCTGGAGCGGGCGATTGCCGATGGCCGTTTCCTGACCCGTGAAGATGCCGCCGACGCGCGGCGCATCTCGGTGTTCGCCAAGGTGACGCAGAGCGGCGACAAGGCGGAATGCCTGGAGGTGTCGGAAACCTCGCCGGTGTGGAGCCATGCCACCTCGACCCGGGAAAACTGCCTGGGCCAGGATTGCCCGGACTACAAGGACTGTTTCGTCATGCAGGCCCGGCGCGAGGCGATGGCGGCCGACCTGGTGGTGGTCAATCACCACCTGTTCTTTGCCGATGTGATGCTGCGCGACGAAGGCATGGCCGAACTGCTGCCGGCCTGCAACACCGTGATCTTCGACGAAGCGCACCAACTGCCCGAGGTCGCCACGCTGTTCTTCGGCGATACCGTATCGACGGCGCAGGTGCTCGATCTGGCGCGGGATGCGCGGGCCGAAGGGCTGATCAATGCCCGTGACTGCCTCGATCTGCAAGAAGGCAGCAAGAAGATGGAGAAGGTCGCCAAGGATCTGCGGCTGGCCATCGGCCTCGATGCCGGGCGTTTCTCCTACGGCCAACTGGCCGAGATGCCGGAGTTCGCTCCCGCGCTCAAGTTGCTGGAAGAAGAGGTCGGTGCCTTTGCCGCCATTCTGGAAACCCAGGCCGAGCGGGCCGAAGGCCTGGAGAAGTGCTGGCAACGGGCGCTCGAGCTGGAACAGGCGCTGATCCGCTGGCAAAGCACGACCGATGACGGCTATGTGCGCTGGGCCGAGGCGTTCACCCATGCGCTGCAATTGAACGCGACGCCGCTCGACGTCGCCAATATCTTCCGCAAGCAGATGGGCGGCCATCCCCGGGCCTGGATCTTTACTTCGGCGACGCTGGCCGTGCAGGGCAAGTTCCATCATTACTGCGCCGAGCTGGGGCTGGGCGATCCGGACTCCGCCTGCTGGGAAAGCCCTTTCGATTACGGCAAGCAGGCCATGCTCTATGCGCCGCTCGGCATGCCGGAACCGAATGCGCCGGGCTACACCGAGGCCGTGGTCGATGCCGCTTTCCCGGCGGTGGTCGCCTCCGGCGGTGGCGCTTTTTTCCTGTGCACCAGCCTGCGTGCCATGCGGCGCACCCACGAGTTGCTTAAGGCGAGGCTGGAAGACGAGGGGCTCGAAATGCCTTTGCTGATGCAGGGCGAGGGCAGCAAGAACGAATTGCTCGAACGCTTCCGCCGGCTGGGCAATGCCATCCTGGTCGGCAGCCAGAGCTTTTGGGAGGGTGTCGACGTGCGCGGCGAGGCGCTGTCGCTGGTTGTCATCGACAAGATCCCCTTCGCGCCGCCCGACGATCCGGTGCTGTCGGCACGCATCGAGCAAATGAAGCAGCAGGGGCGCAACGCCTTCATCGAATACCAGTTGCCGCGTGCCGTGATCAACGTCAAGCAGGGCGCCGGGCGCCTGATTCGCGATGAGAGCGATACCGGCGTGCTGATGATTAGCGATCCACGACTTTTATCAAAGCCGTATGGCCGACGGGTATGGCAAAGTCTGCCCCCGATGAAACGGACCAAGGTATTGCAGGATGTGCTCGATTTCTTTGCCCGCCGGAGCGGCCATGTTTGATCGCCAGGCTTTGCATGCGGCACTGCTCGACGGCGCCGAACTCGACTTCGAGACGCTGGCCGAGTCGCACCCCTCGCTGTTTTCGGCGGCGGCGGTGAGTATTCCGCTCCCGACGCAACGGGCGATGGCCGACCTGGTGGCGGCGATCGAGGCGGTGGTCGCCATGCCGGCCTACCAGCAACGGGTGTTCGCCTGGGCGCCGGCAGCGGCCGGGATCGAGGTGGCGGCACGCAGCGTCTTCTTCGGTTACGACTTCCACCTGGCACCGGCTGGCCCGAAGCTGATCGAGATCACCACCAACGCCGGCGGCGCGCTGCTCAACACGCGGCTGCTGATGGCGCATGGCGA
>DAIMCQ010000196.1:0-8075 GCA_036726285.1 Azonexus sp. | reverse complement strand
GAAAACGGCTGCCATCGCCTCGATGGTGGTGCGCACGACGGTGTTGTACGGATCCTGTTCGGTCAGCGACCAGCCCGAGGTCTGGCTGTGCGTGCGCAGCATCTTGGACTTCGGACTCTTGGCATTGAAGCCGGTCATGATGCGGTCCCACAACAGGCGGCCAGCGCGCATCTTGGCGATTTCGAGATAGAAATTCATGCCCACTGCCCAGAAGAAGGACAGGCGGCCGGCGAAGGTGTCCACATCCATGCCGGAAGCGATACCAGTACGGACATATTCCATGCCGTCGGCCAGCGTGAAGGCCAGTTCAATCGCTTGGTTGGCCCCGGCTTCCTGGATGTGGTAGCCGGAAATCGAGATCGAGTTGAACTTCGGCATGTGCTGCGCCGTGTAGCCGAAAATGTCGGCGATGATCTTCATCGACGGCTTGGGCGGATAGATATAGGTATTCCGCACCATGAATTCTTTGAGGATGTCGTTCTGGATGGTGCCCGACAGCTTGTCCTGCGACACGCCCTGTTCTTCGGCGGCAACGATGTAGCCGGCGAGAATCGGCAGCACGGCGCCGTTCATCGTCATCGAGACGGAAATCTTGTCGAGCGGAATGCTGTCGAAGAGGATCTTCATGTCTTCGACGGAGTCGATGGCCACGCCGGCCTTGCCGACGTCGCCGGTGACGCGGGCGTTGTCGGAGTCGTAACCGCGGTGCGTCGCCAGGTCGAAGGCGACGGAAACGCCCTGGCCGCCGGCGGCCAGCGCCTTGCGGTAGAAGGCGTTGGAGGCTTCGGCGGTGGAGAAGCCGGCGTACTGGCGGATGGTCCACGGCTTGACGGCATACATGGTCGGTTGCGGACCGCGCAGATACGGCGCGAAGCCGGGCAGGGTATCGGCAAACTCAAGCCCTTCGACATCGGCCTTGGTGTACAGCGGCTTGACGGCAAGACCTTCCGGGGTAATCCAGTTCAGATTCTTGACGTCGCCATTCGGAGAATGCTTTGCAGCGGCCTTTTCCCAAGCGTCCAGATTATTGGAATCAAAGAACTTTTCAGACATGACACACCCCTCGCTGATTCGATTTTTTCAGGCCGATGATGCAGAATTCAAAATTCTACGCTTCCGGGCCCAGCTTGACATACCAAACCCAGCATAATACTTTATCCATAATTATGGATGCAAGTCGGCCAAGCACCGACTTGCTCAACGAGACGACACTAAAATAATGATGCGTATCGCACCTACAGCGCTCTACCAGGAAGTCGCCGAAAGGCTCCGCCAGCGGATATTCGCGCATGAATTGACGCCCGGCACCTGGATCGACGAGCAAAAGCTCGCCGAAGAATACGGCATCTCGCGCACGCCCTTGCGCGAAGCCCTGAAAGTCCTCGCTTCCGAAGGATTGGTTGAACTGAAGCCGCGCCGCGGTTGCTATGTCACCGAGATCTCCCGCCAGGACCTGGACGACATCTTTCCCCTGATGGCCATGCTCGAAGGCCGTTGTGCCGCGGAGGCGATTGATCGAGCCAAGGCGGCCGACATCAAGACGCTGAAGGCCATCCACGAACGACTCGAATCGGCTGCCCGCGATGGCCGGATCGATGCTTTTTTCGAGGCCAACCAGGAGTTCCATCGCAAGATCCAGGAACTCTCCGGCAACCGTTGGCTGCTGTCGGTGATTCAGGACTTGCGCAAGGTCCTCAAGCTATCGCGCCTACATTCGTTGTCGCTGGAAGGCCGGCTACAACAGTCGCTCGACGAACATCGCCAGATCATGGCCGCCCTGGAGGCAGGTGAAGGCGGGCGGGCGGAAAAGCTGATGCACGAACATCTGCTCTCCGGACGCGAAGCCCTGGCCAGGATGCACGACAGCACGCCAGGCAAGGGCAACTAAGCCTTTTTGCCGTACAAGGCGGCCGCGCCGCCTGTTCGATCAGCGCATTTGCCCTTCGATATTGGCGAACAGGCGATCGTAAATACCGATCAGGGCTTCGCGGTCGGCGCTGCCCTTGACCCATTTTCGACTCTGCACGGCAGCCAGGGCCTCCTGCTCCAATTCCGGCAAATTGTTCATGTCGATTTCTTCGCCATGCAGGATCGCGGTAACGTCGGAGCGGGCATGCTGGGCAAGCGCGACCAGACGCATTGAATCTTCCATCGTCGCCGCGCCCTGGCTGATCGCGCCGGTCAATTCGCCCACCTGGGTGGCCGACCCGGCCGACGCGGTCAGTTTTTCGCCAAATTCGTCAGCCGTCGTCCGCGCCTGCGAAACCGACTCGTTCAAGTTACCGATCTGTCCGGTAGCGCGCGACATCGACTCGGAAATCGCCAAAATGGCTGCCGCGATTTCCTCCGATGCGCGCAAGGACTGGTCGGCGAGCTTGCGCACCTCATCCGCCACCACCGCAAACCCTCGCCCGGCTTCGCCGGCGCGTGCCGCCTCGATCGCGGCGTTCAGTGCCAACAAGTTGGTCTGTTTGGCAATTGCATCGATACGCCCGGTCAGGTCGCTGATCGCTTGCGCTTTCTCGCTCAAATCAGCCAAGGCATGCACGCCGCTTTCGGCGGAAACCTGGGCGCCGCCCAGCGCCGATGACATCCGGTTGGCTGCCATCGCCATCTGGCTGGCGGCACTGGAGAAATCCCCGGCCAGGGCCTGCGACCGTGTCGAGTGCTCGCCCACTTGGCGCAAGGCACTACCGACATGGTTGATCGCCATCGACAATCCTTGCTCCGAACGAAGGAAAATCTTCGAGAGCAGCGCCTCGCGGGCAATCGACTCCTGGGCCAGCGCCAACTGGTCGAGCAGCACCTGCATCTGCTCCAGCACGTCCTTGAACGTACCGTGCAGCCCGGTGGTCTGCAGGCGGCGCCAAAGGCGATTTTCCGACGACGCACTCATCGCGCCGAGAATTTCCCGAAAGGTCGTCTCGGTCTGATCGAGCACCGAATTCAGATTGACCCGAATCGACTCCAGCGTCGGTGAATCGACCTTGTGAGGCAGACGGGCAACCAACCCGCCCTCGCCAACCTTGCGCAGCAATTCATCCAGATCGTTCAACGCAGCCCCGCCCTCGGCCTGACCAGGCCAGATGACGAGCAACAGGGGCAGCGCCAGAAGGCCGACGCTCAGCCAAGGAGAATAAAACGCCCCGCCAGCCCCGGCGACGAGCAACAAGGCCGTGGCGGCCCGCTTAAAGGGAAAAGACGAGCTCTTCATAACTCATTCCTGTCTGCTGCAGCAGGTCGACCAGCACTTTGGTGCCGGCAGCAATGGCATCGCGCGGCCCGGCTGCGCGTTCGGCAGCCAGCATCTGACGATAGACCGGCTCGATCTTTGCCACCGCTTCGCGCTTCGGGCAACGGCGTACCGAGGTATAGCCGACGATGTTCCGGCGCGAGTCGAAATCCGGGGTGATATGGGTAAATACCCAGTAGAAACTGCCATCCTTGGACAGGTTCTTGACGTAGCCGAAGAACTCCTTGCCGGCTTCGATGGTCTCCCAGACCAGTTTGAAGGCAGCACGCGGCATGTCCGGGTGACGAATAATGTTGTGCTGGGAACCGAGCAACTCCTCTTCGGCATAACCCGAAAACTCGATAAAGATCGGATTTCCATAGGCGATGATGCCCTTGGCACTGGTTTTCGAGACGATGAAATCATCTTCTCGCATGAAGCGCTCGACCGATGTCGGTTCAATTCCCCGTTTCACTCTGCCTCCTTGAGGACGAAATTGGCCGCCAAGGCCAAGGCGGGAATTTACACCAAGCGCCCCTCAAAAAACCATGATCCAGATTCAAATAAAAAAACCCCGACGGCCCATGCCATCGGGGTTTTCAGGGGATTGGCCGAGCTTAGTGGCTGCTGGCCGACTCGGCACCGAAGCCGGTCTGTGCCCGCACGTACTGGTCTTCGAAAGCCTCGATTTCCTTGCCGGCGCGAACGCTGGTATCGGTCTTCGAAACGATGAAGGCGAGCAGGAAAGCCACCGGCATCGCAAACAGCGCCGGCTGGGTGTAGGGGAAGAGCGGTGCGGCGTTATGCAGCACATCGACCCACACCGACTTCGAGAAGACCACGAACAACACCGCCGACACCAGACCGCCGTAGCCGCCGAACAAGGCGCCACGGGTCGTCAGGCCCTTCCAGTACATGGACAGGATCAGCACCGGGAAGTTGGCGGCAGCTGCCACACCGAAGGCCAGGCCGACCATGAAGGCGATGTTCTGCTTCTCGAACAGGATACCGAGCACGATCGCAACGGCACCGAGACAGATGGTGGCGATCTTGGAAACGCGGATTTCCTTCGCTTCCGAAGCCTGCCCCTTCATGATGACGCGGGCGTACAGGTCATGCGAGATCGCCGAAGCACCGGCCAGGGCGAGGCCGGAAACCACCGCCAGGATGGTGGCGAAGGCAACCGCCGCCAGGAAGCCGAGCAGCATGTTGCCGCCCACTGCCTTGGCCAGGTGCATCGCGACCATGTTGCCGCCGCCGATCAGCTTGCCGCCGACCACGCCGCCTTCGAAGAACTCGGGGCTCTGACCGACGATCAGGATGCCGGCCAGGCCCATGATGAAGATGACGTTGAAGAAGTAAGCCACGAAGCCGGAAGCGTAGAGCACCGACTTGCGGGCTTCCTTGGCATCGGTCACGGTGAAGAAGCGCATCAGGATGTGCGGCAGACCGGCAGTGCCGAACATCAGGCCGAGGCCGAGCGAGATGGCGGTAATCGGATCGGCCAGCAGGCTGCCCGGGAACATCAGCTTGGCGCCCAGCTTATGCACGGCGGTGGCTTTTTCCAGCAAGGTCTGGAAGGAGAAGCCGAACTGTCCGAAAGCCAGGAACATGACCAGCGTGCCACCGCACAACAGCATGCAGGCCTTGATGATCTGCACCCAGGTGGTGGCGACCATGCCGCCGAAGGTGACGTACACCATCATCAGGATGCCGACGGCGAAGATCGCGACGTTGTACTCCAGACCGAAGAGCAGCTTGATCAACTGGCCGGCACCAACCATCTGGGCAATCAGGTAGAAGCAGACCACGGTCAGCGAGGAAATCGCCGCCATGGTGCGCACCTTGCCCTGATCCAGGCGATAAGCGGTGATGTCGGAGAAGGTGAACTTGCCCAGATTGCGCAGGCGTTCGGCCATCAGGAACAGGATCACCGGCCAGCCGGCGAAGAAGGCCAGCATGTAGATGTAGCCATCGTAGCCCTGGCCGTAGACCATCGCCGTCAGGCCGAGCAGCGTGGCGGCGGACATGTAGTCGCCGGCAATCGCCAGGCCATTCTGGAAGCCGGTAATACCGCCCCCTGCGGTATAGAAATCGGCCGTCGACTTGGTGCGGCTGGCGGCCCAGTAGGTAATGCCCATCGTCATCGTGACGAACAGGCAGAACATGATGATGGCGTGCCAGTTGGTGGCCTGCTTTTCGGTGACGCCTTCGAGCGGGCCGCCGGCATAGGCCAGGGCGGCAACGGCGAAGAGGCCGAGAGCGGTGCCGAGTTGAGTCAGGCGGCGCATTATTTGTTCTCCTTCCAGGCTTCCTTGACGATTTCCTGCGTCAAGGCATCGAACTCGGTATTGGCGCGTTTGACATAGACCGCGGTCAAGGACCAGAAAAAGATGAACATGAACATTTCGACCAGGACCCCCACAGTCCACATCGATCCATCGCTCACCGGCTGTCCGAGGGATGCCGGATTGAAGGCAACCACCATCACGAAACCGTAAAACATGGCCAAAACAACAAAAGCCAACGTCCAGGCAAAACGTCCCCGACGGGCGACGAGTTGCTCGAACTTCGGGTTGGCCCGCATTCGCTCATACATTGCGCTGCTCATGGCTAGATCCTCCCTAATTAATAATTACCAATTACTTGGCGGCAATATTATATCTTATACAAGAGTTTCACGATGCGTGAATTATGCCTAACCTATAATCGCGCCTTTTTGCATACGGACATTTCGATGGCTACGGTTGATCTTTCCACCGCCGGCGATATCGCCACCCTGACCCTCAACAACCCGGACAAACTCAACGCCATCGACCTCGCCATGTGGCGGGAGTTGGCCGCGCACATGGCCAGCCTGTCGGCCGACCCGGCCGTCCGCTGCGTCGTCATCCGCGGCGCCGGGGCGGATGCCTTCGCCGCCGGCGGCGACCTTGAGGAGTTCGTCACCGGCCGCGCCACGTTGGCGCAAGCCCTGCACTACCACGGCCAGGTGGCCGCCGCGCTCAATGCCATCGCCGATTGCCCGCACCCGACCGTGGCACTGATCCAGGGCGCCTGTATCGGTGGCGGCCTGGAGATCGCCGGCGTCTGCGACCTGCGCATCGCCAGTGACAACGCACGTTTCGGCGCGCCGATCAACAAGCTCGGTTTCTCGATGTACCCGGGTGAAATGGAAGGCTTGCTCAAGCTGGCCGGTGCCGCCGTGATCAAGGAAATCCTGCTCGAAGGCCGCATCCTGAGCGCCGCCGAAGCCTACGCCAAAGGCCTGGTGACGCGCGTCGTGCCGGCAGCGCAGCTCGATGACGAAGCCTACGCCACGGCCCGCCGCATCGCCGCCGGCGCGCCGCTGGTAGCCGGCTGGCACAAGCAATGGATCCGTCGCCTGCAGGATGGTCGGCCGTTGAGCGACGACGAGAAAGCGGCTTCCTTCGCCTTTCTCGACACCGAGGATTACCGGGAAGGGCTGGCCGCCTTCCTCGAAAAGCGCAAGCCGGTCTTCAAGGCCCGCTAAGCTAAAGCGGGACGATCAGGCGCAGCCCGCCAGCCAGGCCAGCACCCCGTCGGCACTGCGGAAATCGTCCACGGCCCGCGCCGGTATAGCCGGCGCCAGTTCGCCGAACAACCGGACCAGCGCATTGCCCGGACCGATCTCCAGTACCGCATCGGGCTGCATTTCCAGCACCGCCTGCAAGCAGGCCGCCCAGTCGAGCGGCGTACAAATCTGCCGGGCCAGGGCGGCGCAGGCGGCACTCGCCTGACGCGCCGGTGTCGCGTCGATCGCGCTCAACACCGGGAAAGCCAGACGCTGCTCGGGCAGGATCGCCAGGTGCTGACCAAAGCGGGCCGCCGCTTCGCCCAGCAAGGGCGTATGAGACGGCGTCTGGACGGCAAGATGCACCAGGCGACTCGCCCCGGCCGCTTCGAAACGGCCGGCCACGGCAAGGATGCCAGTACGCCGACCGGCAACGACCAGATGTCGGGGCGCATTGCGGATGGCAATCGCCAAACCTTCCGCCATCGCCAGTTCCGCCACCAGGGATTCATCGAGACCGAGCACGGCCAGCATGGCAAACTCGCCGGGCGCCGCCTGGTCCATCAACTGCGCCCGTTCGACGGCCAGCGCCAGGCCCTCGTCAGCACTGAAGACACCGGCCGCGGCACAGGCAGCCACCTCGCCCAACGAGTAGCCGGCCGCGCAGATCGGGCGCGGCAAGCGACTGCGCAATGCCGCCCACCACAGCATCTGGCCGGCAAAGATCAAGGGCTGGGCAATCCGGTTGCGAGCCAGCCCTTCCGGGCCAACTACCGTCGCCGCATCGGCAAGGCCCGGCAAGGCCCGGCGCAGCGCGTCGCCCAGCGGCCCGTCGACGGCGGCGGCAAGCTGTTGCCAGTGCAGCGGCCCTTGTCCGCCCTGGCCGCTGAACAACAGGGCTAGGCGCATAGCGGCTCGGCCGCGTCGAATTCGGCCAGAAAGAGGGTGACCCCGAGCAAGTCGGCACTACCTCCCGGGCTGAGATGGCGGGCGACAAATTCACGATCGATGCTTTCGGCTTGCGCTTGCCAGTCGTCGGCCAGCACGCCGCCGGCGGCGAGAAAACCGGCCGCCAGTCGGCGACCACAGGCCAGGCCGGCCGGCCCGCCGCGCCAGAGCAGGTTGGTGTCGTCCAGTTCGGCGATCAGGGCGAACAAGGCCTGCACCGCCGCCCGCTCGCTGTCGCCGGTGGCGGCCAGCGCCGCACGATAGGCCGGCAAGCCGACTTCGCGCGCCGCCGGGAAACCGCTCGCTGCCTCGCCCCGGGCGCCGCCGCTGCCATAGCGCCGGGCCACCAGCAGCCCGTGA
>DAIMCQ010000195.1:0-8079 GCA_036726285.1 Azonexus sp. | reverse complement strand
CGACAGCACCCCGGTCGCCGCCAACGACAGCGCCAGCATCACGGAAGACGCCACCCCGAACACGGTGATCGGCAACGTGCTGACCGGTGCCGGTGCCGACACCGTCGGTGCCGACGCCAACGCAACGCCGGTGACGGCGGTCAACACGACGCTCAACTACGGCACGCTGGTGCTCAACAGCAACGGCAGCTACACCTACACGCTGGACAACGCCAACCCGGCAGTCAATGCGCTGAAGAACGGCGAGAAGCTGACCGAGGAATACACCTACACGCTGACCGACGGCGACGGCGACACCACCACGGCGAAGCTGACGATCACCATCAACGGCCACACCGACGGCGTCCCGAGCATCACCCCGGTCGACGGCAACGGCGCCGCCGCCGGTCAAGCTACGGTCAATGAACTCGGCCTGATCAGCGTCGCCGACAGCAGCGAAACGACCACCGGCACGATCACCGTGCAAGCCCCGGAAGGCCTGGCCAGCATCACGGTCGACGGCACGCTGGTCACGGCAGCCCAACTCGCGAGCCTGGGCACCACCCCGATCAGCATCAACACCGGCGAAGGCACGCTCAAACTGACCGGCTTCAACGCCACGACGGGCGCCCTGAGCTACAGCTACACGCTGGGCGCCGCACAAGACCACACCGGCCAGAGCGAAAGCCTGGACAACATCAACCTGCTGGTCACCGACCAAGGCGGCAGCACGGCCAACGGCACGCTGAGCGTACGCATCGTCGACAGCACCCCGGTCGCCGCCAACGACAGCGCCAGCATCACGGAAGACGCCACCCCGAACACGGTGATCGGCAACGTGCTGACCGGTGCCGGTGCCGACACCGTCGGTGCCGACGCCAACGCAACGCCGGTGACGGCGGTCAACACGACGCTCAACTACGGCACGCTGGTGCTCAACAGCAACGGCAGCTACACCTACACGCTGGACAACGCCAACCCGGCAGTCAATGCGCTGAAGAACGGCGAGAAGCTGACCGAGGAATACACCTACACGCTGACCGACGGCGACGGCGACACCACCACGGCGAAGCTGAGCATCACCATTGACGGCGCAGACGACGCACCGGTTGTTGACAAGAGCACGGTCGCGGTTTCCGAAGAGGGCCTACTCAATGGCTTGATCGATACGACTGGTAACCCCTCCGATTCGACCAATCTGACGACGGCAACCGGTACGATCAGTATTGTCGATCCGGACAGCGTCCCGAGCGTTACCTTGATTGCGCCAACGGCGGCAATGACCTCGGGTGGTGTCGCATTGGTGTGGTCGGGAGATGGGACAAGCGGTTCGCCGCTGATTGCCAGTGCCGGCGGTGTCGAGGTGTTCCGGGCGACGATCGACAGCAAGGGCGACTATTCGGTGACCTTGTCGAAGGCGATCGATCATAAGACGGGCGAAGGCGAGAACATCAAGTCGTTCAATATCGGCGTTTCGGCCGACGATGGTACCGCCAAGTCTGTCGGCGTGCTGACGGTTAATGTCGAAGATGATTCGCCGGTTGCGATTGCCAGCACGAAGTCGGTTGCCTTGCCTTATGCCGATACCAACTTGCTGATCACGCTCGATGTTTCGGGCAGCATGAGTACGACGGATGGTCCTGGCGGGCTGAGTCGTCTGCAAACGGCCAAAAATGCAATCAACCAGTTGCTCGACCAATACGATGCACTGGGTGATGTCCGGGTCGAGCTGGTGACCTTCAGTACCTCGGCAACCCAGGCTAGTTCGACCTGGATGACCGTGGCTGCCGCGCGTACGGCCATCAACGGATTGGCTGCCGATGGCGGTACCAATTACGACGCGGCCCTGGCGACGGCGGAAAGCGCCTTTACTGCAGCCGGCAAGATTGCCGGTGCCAGCAACGTGGCTTACTTCTTCACCGATGGTGTCCCGACTTATGGTGCCGGCGATACGACGACCCTGACCGGAATGCGCAATGGTAACGGCAGCGATCCCAACAGCGATCCCGATGTCGGTATCCAGAGTGCGGAGCAAACCAATTGGCAGAACTTCCTCAATACCAACAGCATCTTGTCGCACGCGATTGGACTGGGGACTGGCGTCACGACGACTTATCTCGAACCGATCGCTTTCAACGGCACCAACAATAGCGAGAACGCCGCCCTGTTGGTCAGCGACTTGAGCCAGCTGACCACCGTGTTGCGGGATACCGTTGTGCCGCCGAGCGTCGGTGACCTGCTGACCGGCGGCGTCATTACCTCGGGCGGTGGTCTGGGGGCTGATGGCGGTTTCATTCAGAGCCTGGTCATCAATGGCACGACCTACGCCTACAACCAGGCCAACGGGGGAACGGTTACGGTCACCGGTACCAATCGTGGCGTATTCGACACCACCAGCAATGAGTTGACCGTTAACACGACGCTGGGCGGCAAGTTCGTGGTGAATCTGGATACTGGCGCCTATACCTATACCGCGCCGGTCACCATTACTTCAACCCAGACCGAGTCGATTGCCTATTCGCTGATCGATATGGATGGTGATACGGCAGGATCCACGCTGACCATCAACGTGACGCCGCCACAGACCGTGACGCTGACCACCTCGACGAGCAATATCACCGGCCTGAACATGGGCCTGTCGGGCGAGTATTACGGCTATAACGACAATCGCGACGGTACGGCTGCCGACACCAAGTACCAGGGGACGACGGCTATCCGCCTGCATTCCGACGATGGTACGGCGGATGCAGGGACTGCCAACAACGTCGACCGTCTGGCCGATGTCGAAGCGATTATCGAAGGCCGGAACAACAACACCAACCTGATCAACAATGCGGTGCTGGCCGACCCGAGCAAGGCGGATGCCACTTTCTCGGCCAACAAGCTGGAGTTCGGTTTGCAGGTTGGTTCAAGCTCGACCTTGTTCAGCGACGACCTTGGACAGAACGGCAAGGTAACGAGCGGGACGATCGGTGCAACGGCGACCGGCAATGCCGCCAACAACTTGTACACCTTCCTCAAGGTCACTTCGGGTAATGCGGATAGCCTGGCGACAACCGGCGGACTGGGCGACACCACCGACGCCATCGTGCGGATGGTCGGTTATATCTACATCCCGGAGGGCGGTGTTTACGACCTGCGCGTTACGGCCGACGACGGATATCGGGTGCTGATTGGCGGCCAGAACATCGGCCAGGCCGACTATATCCAATCGACGGCAACGCAGATTTACTCAGGGGTCACCTTGACTGGCGGCTTGCAGCCGATCGAGGTCCTGTATTGGGATCAGGGCGGACATGCCAGCCTGCGCGTCGAGTTGAAGACGTCGGGGGCTGCCGATAGTACCTACAGCATCATCGGCAACGACAACTATGCCCTGTTCTCGCCGACCGATGTGCCGACGCTGGGGGCCAATCAGGATATCGTCGAGTCGTCGACCAATGGCGTCTGGCAGGTTCGTACCGGGCAGGATTACACCGGCACGAGTTCGGCTGAAAAGATCGTGGGGAGCGACGGTATCGATACGATCAATGCCGGCGACGGCAATGACATCGTTCAGGGCGGAGCCGGTTCCGACACGATTTACGGCGGCGCTGGCAATGATGTGCTGACGGGCGGCATTGGCTCCGATACCTTTGCCTGGAAATTTGCCGATCAGGGGGCTTCGACCTCTCCGGCCCGCGACACCATTACCGATTTCAATGTGGCGTCGAAATCGGCCGGTGGCGATATCCTCGACCTGCGTGATTTGCTGCAAGGCGAGAATCACGCGACCGGTACCGGCAATCTCTCTTCCTACCTGCATTTCAGCAAGTCGGGTGCCGATACGGTGATCGACGTCAAGCCAGAAGGCAGCAGCGGTTCGGTGACGCAGAAGATCACCTTGAGCGGCGTCGATCTGACGGCCAACAACACCCTGAACGACCAGGCGATCATTCAGGACTTGTTGAACAAGGGGAAACTGGTGACCGACTGATCCGGTCGGTAGGCATGCAAAGGGGCGGAAATTTCCGCCCCTTTTTTTTATTCAGTGTTGGCCGCCCATCTTGCCTGGGCGCAGCGGTATTTCCCGGAATCAGCCTTCGTGCTTGCGCAGCTTGGGCACGCTGGGAATGTGGATCTTGCGACCTTCGACGACGATGAGACCGAGTTCGGTCAGTTCATGCAGGATGCGCGAAAAGTGCTCCTGCGTCAGATTGAGGCGGGAAGCGATGACGCCTTTGTTGGTCGGCAAGGTGATGGCGACATCGATGCCGTTTTCGTCTTCTTCCGGCAGTTCGCGCAGCAGGTAGCCGATGATGCGCTGCTTGCCGGAGTGCAGCGAATAGGATTCGACGTCGTTCATCAGCTGGTGCAGGCGCATCGCCATGCCGGCCAGCATCTTGCGGCACAAATTGTGGTCGCGTTGCAGTTCTTCGTAGATCGCTGCCTTGGAAACATGCAGCAGCAGGGAGTCGGTCAGCGCCTGGGCGAAAACGATGTAGGGCTTGTCCATGAACATGATGGCTTCACCGAAACTCTGGCCCTGGGTGAGGATTTCAACCACTTTCTCGCTGCCTTGCGAGGAGGTGAAAGCGAGTTTGACTTGACCATAGACCAGCAGGTGAAAACCATTGCAGGGATCGCCCTTGTGAAAGAGGATTTCGCCCTTGCTGGCGTGGATCTCGCGGGTAGCGCGGGCGATGCGGGCAATTTCGTCTTGTGCCAGGCCATTGAACAAGGGCACGTGGGTGAGAAGCGCTTCGATATTGATCGGGTGATTGGCCTGCATGGTTATTTCTAACGAAGATAGATGGGGGATGTTGTCATCGTAAAGATGCAGCGACAATACTCCTTTAGGACTAGCAAGTAGTCCAAAGGAGTGTCGATCATGCCGGAGGAATTTAGTCGCGAGTCAGCTGGGCATAGAGCAGGGGCAAACGGCGCGGCAGTTCTTCCGGCTTGCGGATGACGCAGAAGCCGGCCGGACCGAACAGGTAGGGCAGGTAGGCCCCGGCCTCGCGGTCGATGGTGACGCAGAACGGGGTTAGACCGAGACGACGGGCTTCGTGCACCGCCATCCGGGTGTCCTCGATACCGTAGCGCGAGTCGTAGAGATCGAGGTCGTTGGGCTTACCGTCGGTGATGATCAGCAGCAGGCGGCGGTTGGCCGGCTGCTCGGCGAGGATGCTGGCGGCCTGGCGCAAGGCGGCGCCCATGCGGGTGTAGAAGCCGGGCTTGATGGCCAGGATGCGGGCGCGGGCGGCAGCATCGTAGCGGCCGTTGAAATCCTTGAGCAGGTGGAAGCGGATGTTCTGGCGACGCAGCGATGAAAAGCCGTAGATGCCGAAGCGGTCGCCAGTGGTCGACAGCGCCTCGGAAAAGAGCAGCAACGAATCGCGGATGACATCGACGATACGGTGGGTATCGGAAATCCAGGCGTCGGTGGACATCGACAGGTCGGCCAGCAGCAGGCAGGCCAGGTCGCGCTCGCAGCGGGCCTGGGCGAGGTAGCCGCCGGTTTCCGGCGTATGGCCCGAGGCGCGGTCGGCATGGTTGCGGACGCAGGCGTCGACGTCGAGCTCGGCGCCGTCCGGCTGGGCCTTCAGCCAGCGTCGTTGCGGCGCCAGCGCGGCAAACTGGCCACGCAGCTTTTTCGCCGTCGCCGCCAGTTCGGGCGGCAGCGCCGCGTGGCCGGCATCCTGCGCCACCATCGGCTGCAGGTGGCAATGCCCGGCCAGCAACTGGTTGCTGCGGTAGTCCCATTCCGGCAGGGCGATACCGGGGCCGACCGGGCTGTCGTCCTCGGCGGCCGAAGGCAGGTCGAGGTCGAACTTGACGCGCGACTTGGCCGTCTGGCCATCGCCGGTCAGCGACAGGCGGTCGAGATCCTTGGCGGCGTTGCGGGCGTTCGGATCCTCATCCTCATCGAAAGCCCGGTTGACCCGGACGTATTCGGCCCAGGTCGGCAGGCTTTCGGCACGGAACATGGCCAAGACCGGCGCCTTGTTGTCGGGCTTGTCCACCTGTTCGGCCTTGAAGGCTTCCTTCTCGGCTTCGGCGTTGGTGCCGCTGCCTTCCGGCGGCGTTTCGCCGTCGCCCTTGCCCCGCTTGTCGGCGACGTGCGCCGGATTGGCGACCAGCCAAAGCAGCACGGGCTGCGGCGGACGGGACTGCCGGGAGGTCAATGGCGGCAAGCCGCTGACGCTGCCCGGTTGTTGCAAGGCCTGGCGCAAGGCGGCCTCCTGCGCCGCTTCGTCGGCTTGCAGTTGGCTCGGGGCGATGCGGCCGGCCAGGTGGGCGGCAACCAGGCGCTCGTAGCGCGGGCGCAGGCCGGGCAAAGCCGCCAGGGCGGCCAAGGTGGCCTGCTGGTTGCGGATGAACCAGGCTTCTTCGGGTGCGACGTCGTTGGCGGCGAGGGCGGCCAGCCACAGGTAGAGATCGCGGTTCAGCGCTTTCTCGGGAAAGGCGGCGATCTCCGGCGGCAGGCGCAGGGTTTCGGCGTCGCGCCGGGCCTGCGCGACCTTTTCGTTGCTGCCGGCCAGGCGCTGCAGCCAGCGCCGGCGGGCGCCGTGTTCTTCCGAGGTGGCAGCGGCGACCTTGAGGCCGGGGTCGCCGCCGAAGGCGCGAAACAGGATACCGGCCGTCTTCTCGACTTCCGCCAGTTTGACCGCCGCCTGCGGGTAATGCCCGGCGGCGGCCTTGGTGATCCAGTTGTGCCAGAGTTTGCCGACAAATTCTTCCATGGCTCAGATTTTCCCGCCGGCGTTTTCGTCCGTCTTTGATAAAGCCGAAAAACCGGCTTCGTTTTGTCGCGCTTCCTCGTTTTTCACCCAGTGCAGCAAGGCGCCCTGCGGGTGGTCGCGATTGACCGTGCCGCAGGCCGAGAGGCATTGGCCGCATTGCGTGCAGGCGAACATCCAGCGCTTGAGATTGCGCGGTTTGAGACGCATCGGGCAGACGGCGTCGCAGGCCGAACCGTGTCCATCCAGGCAACTGGCGCAGTCATTGAGGCGCGAGCGTTCGAAGCCGACCACCATCGCGTGTTTGTTGGTCATCCAGGCGAAGCTCTGGAAGATGCCGACGGCGCAGCCGTAGCGGCAGAACAGATGACGGGCGAAGAGGAATTCCAGGCTGAGCACAGTGGTTGCCGCGCTGAGGAAAATCACTTCGCCGCGCAGCAGATTGGCGGTGAGCAGGCCGTGATAGACCTGGAAGGGCGGCATCAGGTAGGTCAGGCCGACCACGGCCCAGGCAAAGGCGAAGGTAACGGCCGCCGGGACGACCAGCAACCAGTAGCGCTTGTCGCGCGGTGCCGGCGTGCCGTCCGGCTCCCAGGGCGGCGTTGCCTTCTTTTCCCAGACCGAGTGTTTGCCGGTGGCGATGACCATCAGCCGGTTGATCGTTTCGACCACCGAGAAGTGCGGGCACAGCCAGCCGCAGTACAGTCGGCCCCATTTCCAGGCAACGCCTATCAGCAGGGCGCCGACACCAAGAATGGGCAGGAACAGGTAGAGCAGGATATTGATCGCGGCGGTACTGGCCCCGACCCGGCCGGCCAGCATGTCGTCGATGCCGATATGCCATTCGCGGGTCAGGAAATAGGCGTGGCCTTCGGTCAGGTCGTAACGGAAGAGATCGAAGATCGGGGTCAGTGTGAACAGCGCGAAAAACCCCATCTGCGCCAGCAGCCGGTAGCGTTGCAGTGCCGGCTTTTTCATTTTGTTTCGTTATGCAGGCGCGGCCCGATCAGGGGGTAACGCCAAACCTGGCCGGCCATCGCCTTGGCCAGCCCGAACATGCCGAACATGACCAGGGTCGAATGGATGCAGGTGAAATACATGATGACCAGCACCCAGGTCCAGGCCCAATGCAGGCCGCCGAGGAGCAGGAAGAGGGCACTCAACGAAACGATCAGCAGGCCGCCCCAGAGACTGACGAAGGTGGCCTGGCGAAGATGTTGGCGGGCCAGTTGCGGCGCGTCGGGATGCTTGCGCCAGAGCCAGAACAGGGCGATGAAGGCGAGGCCGGGCGCGACCAGCAGGTTGGTCAAAAACAGGGCTTCGGCGACGACCGCCAGGCGACGGCCGTCGTCGGGGTCGGCGTTCTTAGCGGCCGAAG
>DAIMCQ010000194.1:0-8097 GCA_036726285.1 Azonexus sp. | reverse complement strand
GGCTGCAGCGGCGAAGGGCTCGATCTCGTGCGTGGCGATGACAACCGCCGCACCGCCGGCTAGAACGTCCGCGATCCATGATAGGACTTCGCGGCGCATGCTCCGGTCCAGGGCGCCGAAAGGCTCGTCGAGCAGCAGCACCTTGGGTTCGACCGCCAGGGCGCGGGCCAGTGCAATACGCTGGCGCTGGCCGCCGGAGAGTTGCGAAGGGAAGCGATCGGCCAGCCATTCGAGTTGCACCAGTTCGAGCAGGCGCGTCACCTTCTTCTTGATCTCGGCTTCGCTGGGACGGAACTTCCGCGCCTTGACCCGCAGACCGAAGGCGACGTTGTCGAAAACGGTCATGTGGCGGAACAGGGCGTAATGCTGGAAAACAAAGCCAACTTGGCGATCGCGCACGTGACGGTCGGAAGCATCGTCGCCTTCGAGCAGGATCTGCCCGCGGTCGGCATAGTCGAGACCGGCAATGATGCGCAGCAAGGTCGTCTTGCCACAGCCGGAAGGCCCCAGCAGGGCCACGAGTTCGCCCGACGGAATGTCGATGGAAACGTCGTCCAGGGCCTGGAAGGCGCCGAACTGCTTGCTGATGTTGCGGATGGCGATACTCATGTTCTGTTCTCCGAAAATGCGTTTTGCTGTTGCAATGCAGCATCTGACCGGCAGTTTAGGGTGCCGTGCATATGCAAAGAAATACTTAATATTTAAAAGCTAATTCAAATTGTGAATAAGCAAGGCCTGCTGCCACCCCGTTCGGGGGCTGGCCGAGCGCTGCCTGTTGCAGTGGGGAATCGGCTATGCCTTGCCGGGGGAGGATGGATCGTTGCCCGGCTGAACGAGATAGCCATGCGTGCGCAGTAGACGAACGGCCAACTCAATGTTCTTTTTCGCCTTCTTGTGAACCGCCTGGCGGGGGCCGTCTTCCTGCTCAGGCGGCGAAAGCGTGTAGCCGAAAGCACCCAGCCAGGCGGTAATCTCGTTCAGCCCCTTCTGGCCGATTCCTTCGGCTTGCTGCAAGCGGCGATAGCCGAGTGCCGCCACTTCTTCCGGCTGGAATTCCGGACGGTCGAAGATCTTGCACAGCGCATTGCGTTGCAGGGTGGGCAGTTTGTCCATCGGGCGAGACCCGCGCTCGCCTTGCCGCTGCGCGCTTGGCGCGGAGCTGGCGGCGGTATCCGGACAATCACTCATGTCGTCAGCCATAGGCAGCAATTCCGATGATGTATGTATATGCAGATTTGGTGTGTTGGCGAAGATTAGTCAGCCGTATCGGCAAATCGAACAACAAATTTCTGATATGGATATGCCGCATCTCATCGTCCGAAGAGCCGGGTACTCCTCGTCGCCCCATATATCGATCCACATATATCGACTGAAGAAGTAGTTAGTTCCGGCCCGGCATGCCCTCCCGGCAAACTGCGTCCGTCCAACAAACGACCCAGTCTGGAGAACCCATGAAACTCAGTACCCACATCAAGGCGACCATCGCCGCGCTGGCCTTCGCCGGCGGCATCGGTGGCGCTTTCGCCGACACGCTCAAGGTCGGCTACCTGCCGGTGACCGGCCACGGCAAATTCTTCGTCGCCAAGGAACAGGGCTTCTTTGCCAAGGAAGGCCTGGATGTCGAATTGATCGAATTCCAGAACTCGGCCGACGGCCTGAATGCCGTGGTGGCCGGCAAGCTCGATATCGGAGCCTTCGGCACGACGGCACCGGTGGCGCATATCGCCAAAGGCGCCAAGCTCAAGATCATCGGCGGCATCATGGGCGGCGATGCCGCCCTGATCGCCACGCCGGCCAACGCCAGCAAGATTGCCGGCGTCGCCGACCTCAAGGGCAAGAAGATTGCCACCGTCCGCATGGCTTCCGGCGATGCCGTGCTGCGCGGCGCCCTGAAGGACAAGGGCATCAACTGGAAGACCGACGTCCAGATTTTCGAACTGAAGAACCCGCCAGCCGTAATCGAAGCCGTCAAATCCGGCCAGGTCGATGCCGGTCTGGTCTGGGGGCCGCATGACCTGCGCGCCGAAGATCAGGGCCTGAAGATCGTCATCCACTCGACCGACCTGCAACCGGGGCATCCGTGCTGCCGTCTGGTGGTGACCGAAGCCAGCCTGCAAAACCAGGCGACCTGGGAAAAATTCGTTCGCGCCATCCTGAAGGCCGAGAAATTTGCCTCCGAGAACAAGAAGGAAACGATCGAGTCGATCGCCAAGTACATCAAGCTCGATCAGCAACTGCTGTGGCGCGGCTACTACTCCCAATATCTCGACCAATCGACCGATCCCAACGTCAAGGGCGTCAAGCACTTTGCCGACGTGATGGTGAATAGCGAATTCATCACCACCAAGCCGGATCTCAATGCCGCGATCGATGCCCGCGTCTACGAGAAGGTGCTCAACCAGCTGGCCAAGGAAAGCCCGAACGACCCGTTCTGGAAGAAGCTCCAGAAAGAGTTCAAGCAGAAGGACGCGTAATGAACCACGGCCTCGTTCTGGACGGCGTCGATTTTTCCTACGACGCCACCACCATCCTGCAGGGAATCAATCTGACTATCCCAGCCGGGCAGTTCGTTACCTTGCTCGGGGCCAGCGGCTCCGGCAAATCGACCCTGCTCCGCCTGGTCGCCGGGCTGCAGTTTCCGGAACGCGGCCGGCTGAGCTGGAGCGATGCCCCGATCACCGGCCCCGGCCTGGATCGCGGTGTCGTCTTCCAGGATTACGCGCTGTTTCCCTGGATGTCGGTGGTCGACAACATCGCCATCGCCATCGGCAAGGCCCGGCCTGAAACCGCCAAATCGGCGCGGCTTGCCGAAGCCCGCGAGTATCTGGTCAAGGTCGGCCTGGAAAGCGCCATCGGCAAGTACCCCTTCGAACTCTCCGGCGGCATGCGCCAGCGGGCGGCAATTGCCCGTGCCCTGGCGCTCGGCTCGCCGCTGTTGTTGATGGACGAACCCTTCGGCGCACTCGACCCGGTCAACCGGGCCCGGTTGCAGGATCTGGTACTGGAAATCTGGGAAGCGGCAACGCCGCGCAAGACCATCGTCTTCGTCATCCACGATGTCGATGAGGCGCTCTATCTTGGCGACCGGGTGGTGATTCTCGGTTCGACGCCGGGCCGCATCATCGCCGACCTGCCGGTCGAATTTTCCCGCCATCGCGAGCGGCGCAGCCTGTTCAACAGCGACGAATTCCATCAGTTGCGCGAATCGATAGCCGAGACGCTGGCCGCCGATACGCTGCGCCAGCTGGTTGCGGCGTGAAGGAGAACCCCATGTCTGAAACCCTTGCCCTCGAAACCCGCGAGGTGTCGGTGACGCCTGTGCCACATACGCATGACGAGCCGGCTCGCAGCGCCGTCTTCAGCCGCCTGTTGCCCATTCTTGAGGCCTCACTGATCTGGATATTCCTGCTTGGCGGCTGGTTCGTTGCCGCCGAATACCTGCCGCTGGGCGACAACCCGCTGGTGCCCAGCCCGCTGATCACCGCCCGGGCTTTGTGGGATTCGCTACCCGAACTCTGGCTGGGGACGATTTCCTCCTTCGGCATCCTGGTTCCCGGCTTCCTGCTCGCCAGCCTGGCCGGCATCGGCCTGGGACTGAGCATCGGCACCTCGCCGCGCCTGCAGCGTGCCTTCTTCCCTTTCGCCCGGGTTGCGGCGCCTGTCCCGCCGACCGTCTACATCCCCTACGCCATCGCCATCCTGCCGACGTTCAAGCTCTCGGCGATCTTCGTCGTCTTCATCGGCGCCTTCTGGCCGATATTCCAGAATGCCGCAGCCGGCGCCCATGCGCTGGAAGAGCGCTATCGCGACAACGCGCGCATTCTCGGCCTGAGCGGCTTCGAATATCACCGCCGGGTCGTCTTCCCGGCCGCCTTGCCGCACATCTTCTCCGGCATGGCAGTCGGCCTCGGCTTCTCCTTCATCCTGCTCACCGTGGCCGAACTGTTTGGCGCCAATGCCGGCCTCGGGCGCTTCGTCCAGTATTACGCCGACTTCGCCGACTATCCGAAAATGGTTGCCGGCATTCTCTACACCGGCCTGGTGACCTTCCTGGCCATGACCGGGCTGGAGAAGATCAAGCGCCGTGCGCTGTTCTGGCAACGCTAAGGCCATGCCGTCAGCTTTCATCACCCGCCTGCTGCGCGGTAGCGCCCTGGCCTTGCTCTGCACCGGCCTGCTCGGTTCGGCCCAGGCCGCCCTGTTTGCCCGCAGCAGCCTCGACCTGCAGTCCGAAAGCCGTGCCGCAGCAGCCGAGGGCAAGCAACTGGCGGTTTTCATGACCCTGCCGGATTGCCCGGGCTGCCTGGACATGGCGCGCAATGTCCATCCCTTGCCGGGCGTGGAGAAGGCATTCGGGCGGAAATTTCGTACCGTCCAACTCGATATTTCCGCCAACGAGCGGCTGATCGACCCCGCCGGGCGTGAGACGACACCCGGCGCGTTTGCCGAACGCCTGCGTGCATTTGCGACCCCCTCCTACGCCTTCTTCGGCAAGGACGGGCAAACGCTCTACCG
Source organism: Azonexus sp. (assembly GCA_036726285.1). Lineage (GTDB taxonomy): Bacteria > Pseudomonadota > Gammaproteobacteria > Burkholderiales > Rhodocyclaceae > Azonexus. The sequence continues at coordinate 3,582 of DAIMCQ010000194.1, read as the reverse complement.
CTTTACCGGCACGCTCGATGCGCGCGGTTTCCGCCAACTGGGCGACTACGTCCTGGCCGCCCGTTACGAGCAACGCCCGTTCGTTGCGCCGCCCCGGCAGACCGCCGGCCAGCCGGCCTTGCGCCTGCATGCCGAATTGCCCGCCGCCACCCTGCCCCTGCACCCCGAGTTCACCCTGGCGGCGACCGACGGCAAAACCCGCCATCTGAGCGATTTTCGCGGGCTCGCCGTGGCGCTGACCGTCGGTTATACGCAATGTCCGGATGTCTGCCCGACCACGCTGGCCGAGTTGAAGGCAGCGGTCGAAGCCCTGCCGCTACACCTGCGGGGCCAGATCCAGGTCTTGTTCGCCACGCTCGACCCGGAGCGCGATGGCTTGCCGCTACTCAAGGAGTATGCCGACGCCTTCCGCCCCGAAGGCGGTCGCCCGATTCTCGGCCTGCGCGGCAATGCCGCAAAAACGGCCAGCCTGATCCGCCAGTTGCAACTGGTCGCCGACAAGCAGCCTTCGGCTTCGATGGGCTACACCCTCGACCATACGGCCGGCGTCTTCCTGTTTGCCGCCGACGGCCGCCTGCTCGGCCTCTCGCCCTACGGCCAGCGCATCGACAGACTGAGCCGCGATCTGGCTACCCTGGCCGGCGCTGCCCGGCCCCATTCATCTCTCGCCCACCACTGAACGGAACATCGAAATGCCCAGCAACAAACTGCTGCCTCTGGTCGAGGCGGTCCGTCGCTATACCTGGGACGGTATGCAATACGCCAGCGGCGCCGCCCTGCCGGTCGGCTCCGACGCCATCGTTTTCGGACGCGAGCTGCTGCGCCAGCAGCGCCGTGACCTGCACGGCATCTTCCACTGCAACACCCAGCAACTCAACCTGCTGGCCGGCGCCGGCGCCGCGACCAAGGCGGAATGCGGCTTTTCCGGGCTGGAAGTATTCGGCTTCGCCAACGGCCTGCGCCGCGCCGTCGAATCCGGCCAACTGGCGCTCGAGGACTACTCCAATCTGGCCATGGCGGCCCGCCTGCTCGGCGGCGCGATGAACTGGCCCTTCGTGCCTGCCACCGTCAACATCGGTTCCGACATCCAGGACCGCAGTGCCTTCGCGCCGGACGAATATCCGTCGAAACGCAAGATTCCGAGCGTCACCGACCCGTTCTCCGGCCGCGAGATCGGCGCCTTCAGCCCGCTCAAGCCGGACCTCGCCGCCATCCATGTCTCGCTGGCCGATCCGCTCGGCAACGCCATCATGCTCGGTACCGAATGGAGCCGTTTCGAGCTGTCGCGTGCCGCCAAGAAAGTCGTGCTGATCGCCGATGCCATCGTCGATACCGACTGCATGCGGCAGTTCCCGAACCTGGTGCGCATCCCCGACATCATCGTCGAAGCCGTCGTCTACTGGCCTTTCGCCGCCTGGCCGCAATCCTCGCCGGGTCTCTACGACGTCGATGAAAGCCATATGAAATTCATGAACAAGGCACTGGCCACCGAACAGGGCACCGCCGACTATGTGCGCGACTTTGTCGAAAGCTATGGCGACATCGACAGTTATCTCGATCTGATCGGTCGCGACAACATCGCCCGGCTGAGCGACAGCGCCACCAGCTTCCTGCTCGATCCCTTCCGCCAATGGATCAAGACCCCGGCCGAGATTGCCGCCTTGAGTGCCGAGATCAGCGCGGAGGTGGCCGCATGAGCACCGTTGCCAACGAAAACCTGCCCTACACCCGCCAGGAAATGATGGCGATTGCCACCGGCCGCGAACTGCGTGACGGCGAGCTGGCGATCTTCGGCGTCGGCCTGTCGATGCTGGCCGGCTACTTTGCCCAGGCCCATCACGCGCCCAACATCCGCGCCATGACCGAAGGTGGCGTCTATGGTGCGACGCCGGTTGGCGGCCTGCCCTGGGGCATCGAGTGCAACCGCATTTCGGCCAATGCCACCAGCTTTACCAATGCCATCGACGCCCTCGGTTTCCTGGTTGCCTCAGGCCGTTGCGACGTCGGCATCATCGGCGCGGCGCAGGTCGACAAGTTCGGCAACGTCAATACGACCGGTATCTGGGAAGGCGAAATCGGCGACAGCTACCGGCTGCCCAAGACCCGCCTGACCGGTGCCGGCGGCGCCAACGACATCGCCTGCGGGGCCGGGCGCGTCGTCATCATGGTGACGCACGAGCCGAAGCGCTTTGCCGACAAGGTCAGCTACATCAGCTCGCCGGGCTATCTTGAAGGCGGCAACGCCCGCGAACGCTACGGCTTCGTCGGCAAGGGGCCATCGGCGATCATCACGACGCTGGGCATCCTGCGTCCGGACCCGGTCAGCAAGGAGTTCATTCTCGAAGCCTATTACGCCTTCTCCAGCGTCGAGGAGATCCTGGCCAGTACCGGCTGGGATCTGAAAGTCTCGCCGAACGTCCATGTCGTCCCCGAGCCGACGCCGGAAGAGCTGGCCGCCCTGCGTCGGGTCGATGCCACCGGTGCGTTGCGCAAGGCCTGAGGCATGAGCGAAAAAGGCGTCGACGCCAACTACCGGTTCATCGCCGCCTACCAGGAGGTCAATGCCCGCATCGTCCAGCGCCACCAGGCGCTGACGCTCTACGTGACGCTGACCGCCAGCCTGCTGGCCGGCCTGTTTGCGCTGCACCCGGGCGAATCCAGCCAGCAGCTGCCGGTCGAGTGGCTGGTCTTTGCCTTTCCGGTGACGACCGTTTGCCTCGCCTTTCTCAACTACAAGACCGAACGCGCCATCACCAACCTGCGCTCCTTCCTGGCCAGCCTGGAGCGCATTGCCAACGCCCATCACCAGTTGCCCAGCTACAACACCGATCCGCGCTGGTCGAGCGGCGTCAACAAGGTGCGGCGCTTCCACGACTACGCGGCGGCAGTGCTGGCCAGCGGCGCCAACGCCATCGATATCGGCACGGTGCTGCGCCTCTACCCGGAACGTCTGGCCGACCGCCCGCTGCTCAGCAGTGTACTGATCGTCGCCGCCTTTTTTTCGATCCTGGCTTTGCTCGTCATCCCGCGCTGGAGTTACCAGCCACCGGCCGAAGCCAGCTAATTCACCTCTACGGAGTCAGTATGTCCGAAGTCCTTTCCGAAGCGCTTTTCCTGCGCCATGACGACAATGGCGTCACCACCCTTACCCTGAACCGGCCGCAGGCCCGCAATGCGTTGTCGCAAGGCATGCTGCGCGCCCTGCTCGACGCCTTTGCGGCGATTGCCGCCGACGCCAGCGTGCGTGTCGTCATTCTCGCCGGCGCCGGTCCCGCCTTCTGTGCCGGTCACGACCTCAAGGAACTGCGCGCCGCCGACTATGCGCGCGAATACACCGAGCAGCTGTTTGGCGACTGCGCCGAACTGATGCAGGCCATCGTCAAACTGCCCAAGCCGGTGATCGCCCGTGTTCATGGCATCGCCACCGCTGCCGGCGCCCAGCTGGTGGCCAGTTGCGACCTCGCCGTGGCGGCCGACGATGCCCGCTTTGCGACGCCCGGCGTCAATATCGGCCTGTTCTGTTCGACCCCGATGGTGGCGCTGTCGCGCAACGTCGCCCCGAAGCACGCCATGCAGATGCTG
>DAIMCQ010000193.1:0-8114 GCA_036726285.1 Azonexus sp. | reverse complement strand
GGGGGAGGGGGGGGGGGGGGGGCGAGGGCGGCGTTCTGGCACATGGTCGGGCTCCGGAGCGGGATCAATGGTGAAGGGGGGCGGCGTAATGGCAGCCCAGATGCGGGTAAATCTGTTCGGCAAACAGGCTGAGCGAGCGGCGGCTGCTCTTCGGGTCGTAGCTGGCCGGCTTGAGGAGCAGCACGTGCGGCCCGATTGCCGCCTGCAGGGCGCGACACTGGGCGATGCAGGCGCCCGGGCTGCCAACGATGGTGTTGGCGAGCAGGCTGTCCTCGCCGAAGGCAGCGGCATCCTGCCCGAATGGCGCGATTGGCCCATTGGCCGAGGGAATCTGTTGGCGGGCGGCGCGCATGTTGCCGGCAAAGTCGCGGATGAAGGGCAGGGCTTCGCGGCGGGCGCGTTCGCCATCCGGGTGGCAGAGAAAGTAGCGGGCCAGCACGAAGGGCGGCGCCGCGTCGCCCGGATGCGGCCGGTAGCCGGCAAGCAGGCTCTGGACCTTCTCCACCGGCGCCGCCGACGGTCCCATCAGGCCGTAGCCGCGCGCCGCCGCCAGGCTGACGCTGGCCTCGTTCAGGCTGGCCAGCCAGATCGGCAGTTGTGGGCGGATCGGACGCGGATAGACCGACAGGTCGCGATAGTGATGGTGCGGGCTGTCGTGATCGATGCCGGTGCCGCCGAGCAGCTTTTCGAGCAGGGCCAGCGCTTCGAACAGGCGTGCCCGGCTGGCGTCGTGGGCGACGCCGAAGTGCCGGAACTGGTCGGGAAAGGGGCCGCCCTTGCCGACGCCGAGCAGCAGCCGGCCACCGGACAGCGCATCGACGGTGGCGATGTCTTCGGCGACGCGCACCGGGTCGTGGAAAGGCAGGAGCAGCGCGCCGGCCCCCAGGCCGATGCGGCAGGTCTGGGCGGCGAGGTTGGCGAGCAAGGGAAACAGCGCGGCACTGACGCTGAAGGCGTTGAAATGGTGTTCGGTCAGCCACACCTGCTCGAAGCCCAACTGCTCGGCCAGGATGACGGTTTCGATCGATTCGTGCAGGGCGCGGCGGGTATTGCCGAAAGGATTTTCGAAATTGGCGAACAGCGCATAGCCTTTCATCACGCTCATGCGGCGCTCCATCCGGTAGGCCGGAAAGCGATGGTGGCGCCGTCGGCAGCCTGCACGGCAGCTACCGCCACGCCGTACAGACGATGAATGTTGTCGCTGGTCACGACGCGGTGCGGCGGGCCGTCGGCTTCGATCCGGCCGTGGCGCAGCAGCAGGACGCGGTGGGCCGCCTGCAGCGCGTGGTCGGGGTGATGGGTGGTCATCAGCACGCCGTAGCCCTCGGCCGCCAGGGCGCCCAGACGGTCGAGCAGGCGCAGTTGATGGCCGTAATCGAGGCCGGTGGCCGGTTCGTCCATGACCAGCAGGCGGGCGCCCTGGGCCAGGGCGCGGGCGATCAGCGCCAGTTGCCGCTCGCCGCCGGAGATTTCGCTGTACGGCCGGGCGGCCAGGTGGGCAATGCCCAGGTGCGCCAGGGCCTGCTCGGCGCAGGCATGGTCGTCGCGGCTCGGGCTGCGGAACAGGCCGCTGGCCGGCAGGCGGCCGAGCAGGACGACTTCCCGCACGCTGTAGGGAAAGGGCGTGACATGGACCTGCGGCACGTAGGCCAGCTGGCGGGCGATGTCACGCTGGCGCCAGCTGCCGAGCGGCCGCCCGGCCAGGCTCACCGTCCCGGCATCGGGCTGGAGCAGGCCGAGCAGCAGACGCAGCAGCGTACTCTTGCCGGCGCCGTTGGCGCCGAGCAGGGCGACCACTTCGCCGGGCTGCAGGCAGAGGCTGATGCCATCGAGTACCGGGCGGCGGCGCCAGCTGAAGGCGATCTGATCGGCGCAGAGGCTCATCCGACCCACCCTCGACGGGCCCGGTGCAAGACCAGCAGGAAGGCCGGAATGCCGAGCAGTTCGGTGACGATGCCGATCGGGATTTCGGTGGTACCGAGATTGCGGGCGATGCCGTCGGCCAGCAGCAGGAAGATGCCGCCCAGGCAGGCGCTGGCCGGCAGCAGGCGGGCGTTGCCCGGGCCGGTGAGCAGCCGGGCGACATGCGGGACGAGCAGGCCGACCCAGCCGATCATGCCGGCCAGCGAGACGGTCAGCGCCGAGACCAGCGTCGCGGCACCGATCACGCCGTAGCGCACAAGGGCGACCGGGACGCCGAGCGTGCGGGCTTCGTCGTCGCCCATCGACAGCGCATCGAGAGCGCGCCCCAGGCTGGCCAGCACGAGGGTGCCGCACAGCATCGGGATGGCCAGGCGGCCGATGTCCTTGAGGTCGGCGCTGGCCAGGCTGCCCATCAGCCAATAGACGATGGCCGGCAACTGGTTGTAAGGGTCGGCGACGTATTTGACCAGCGACAGGATGGCGGTGAACAGCGCACCGCTGATGATGCCGCCGAGCACCAGCATCACCACCGAGCCGCCGAACAGCGCGGCGATGCCGACGCCGATCAGCACCGCCAGGCCGCCCATCAGGAAGGCGGCGAGCTGCATGATCCACCAGTTGCCGGAAAAGACCAGGCCGAGCGCCGCGCCGCTGGCTGCCCCGGCCAGTACGCCGAGCAGGCCGGGGGAGACCAGCGGGTTGCGGAACACCGCCTGGTAGGCGGCCCCGGAAATCGACAGGGCTGCGCCGACCAGCACCGCGGCCAGCACGCGCGGCAGGCGAATGTCGACGATCAGGTTGTGGAGCAGGGCCTGGCGTTCCGGTGCCAGCTCATGCCAGCCCAGCTGGGCGAAGAAAAAGCCCGCCACCTCCAGCGGCGGCAGCGGGTAACGCCCTGAAGCGAGGGAGAGAAACATGGCGCCGGCCAGCAACAGGGCCAGGCCGGGCAGCAAGGCCCGGCCTGGCCCGCTGGCGTCGGCGGTGGAGCAGCGCGGATTCAAGGCGTCTCCTGGGGGCGGGTCACGGCCAGGAAGCCGTGCTCGGCGAGGATGCGCTGGCCGCTCGGCGAGAGGACGAACAAGGCGAATTCGGCGGCGCCCGGCCCGGCTTTACGCGCTACGGCCAGGCCGTATTCGGCCACCGGTGCCGGTGCCGGCAAGGCAATGCCCTTGACCGGCGCATCGCCGCCTCGGGGCATGCCGGAGCAGTAGCCGAGGGCGATGTCGATGCGGCCTTCGGCAATCAGCAGGCTGGCCGAAGGGGCCGGTTTGTCGGGGTTGGGCGGGGCGCCGTAGAGCTGCTGGGCGCGTTGGCTCAGCTCGGCATAGGCGCCGGGGTGGCTGGCATCGAGCGCCCGGAAAAAGGCCCAGGCATAGTCGCCGCCGGGGTCGGACAGCGGCGTCGAGGTGGCGATCCGGGTCGTCGGGCGCAACAGGTAGGCGACGACGCTGTCGCTGCTTACCGGGTTGTCGGCCTTGACCAGGGCGCACAGGCGATTGCGCGCAAAGAGTACGGCCGGCCCGGCCCAGCCTGCCTGGCTGACCGCTTCGGCATGCGACAGCGCGGCCGAGGCGTAGAGGTCGAAGGCTTCGCCTTGCTCGATGCGTTGGCGCAGCCAGCCGGCCGGGCCGTTTTCCATGCTGACCGGTATTTCCGGATGGGTCTTCTGCCAGTCGGCGATGATCGCCGTGAAGGCCTTCTTCAGGCTGCCGGCGGCCAGGATGTTAACGGTGTCGGCGGAAGCTGGTGCGGCGGCGAGCAGGCCGCAGAGCAAGGCCGGCAGCAGCCGGAGGATGCCGCGGCGGCGGGTGTGGACAGGCGTACGGAGCATGTTTGGTGGCCTCACAGGTCGAATTGCAGCGAAGCCATCAGCGTGCGCGGCGCGCCCAGCGTGCCGGTGCCGTTGCCGGCGCCGCTGTAGCCGTTCTGGCCGCTGGGCGTGATGTTGGCCCAGTAGCGTTCGTCGCTGACGTTGTTGACGTTGAGCCGCCAGGTGGCCGTCTTGCCGAGCAGCTTGTGGACGTAGCGGGCGCCGATGTCGGCGACGGTATAGCCGCTGACCCAGGTGCTGTTGGTGTTGTTGCCCGGCCGGCGGCTGACGTGGTTGAGGTTGAGATTGAGGAACAGGCCGGGCACGCTGCTCAAGTGGTATTCCCAGAAGGTATTGGCGACGAAGCGGGCCAGGCCGAGGATCTGCTTGTCGCTGGTGGCGGCCGAACCGGAGTCGAGCAGCTTGGGATCGAGGTAGGTCAAGCCGCCGAAAAAGCTCAGGTTGCGCGTGGCGTCGCCGGCGGCGGTCAGTTCCAGGCCGCGATTGACCTGTTCGCCCAGTTCCTTGTAGCGGTTGTCGCTGCTGTCGGTCATCGCGAAGGGGCGTTCGATGCGGAACAGCGCTGCGCCGAGATTCAGCCGGCTGCCGGCGAAGGCTTGCAGTTGCTGCTTGTAGCCGATTTCCCATTGCTTGCTGCGGTAGGGGGCCAGGCTTTCGCCGGCGTTGGCCGTGCCGGTCGGCGCGAAGTCGCCTTGTTGCAGGCTGTCGGCGTAGGTCAGGTAGGTGGTGATCTCGGGGCGGGGCTTGAACAGCAGGCTGGCGGCAGGGCTGAGGCCGTCGTCGTCATAGCGGCTGGTGACGGCGCCTTGCTTGTTGTAGTTGCGCACCCTGATCCAGCTCTGGCTGGCCATCAGCATCACCGACCACTGGTCGGTGAAGCTGAGGGTGTCGCCGAAGGTGATCGATTGCTGCCGGGTATTGACCGAACGGTAGCGGTAGCTGAAATCCGGCCACTTCGGCTCGTTGAATTCTTTCGGATTGTCCAGCGTCGCCGTGCCGAGCGTGATGCTGCCGGTGCTGTAGGGCGTGTAGCGGTCCCAGTCGAAACCGTTGTTGGCCAGTACCAGTTCATGGCCGATGCCGAAGGTCTGCAGCTTGCCGGTCAGGGCCAGGCTGTTGCTGACGATGACGTCGCGGCTGTAGGTCGTGGTGGCGGCAGTGGTGGTGTATTTGCCGCTGTTGCTGGTCAGCGTGTTGGTCGGTACGGTCGAGGCGCGGTCGCCGTTCTGGCGCTGCACGCCGCCGGTGAATTGCCAGTCGGCGTTGAAGCTGTGCTTGAGGCGGGCGCTGATCGTGTCCGAGACATTGTCGTCGCCGGCGTAGCGCTGGCCGTAGCCGACCTTGCTCGGATCCGGCGCTTGCGGGAAATTGACGTTGCTGGCCAGCGCGAAGGTGCCGGCAAAACCGCGGCGCAGGTAGTGGTAGGTGCTGAAATTGGTTTCCAGTACGGTGCTGGGGGCCAGGTGCAGGTCGAGCGCCAGGCTGGCCAGCCGCCGGTGCAGCAGGCTGCCATTGACATAGCCTTCGCCGCGGTCGTCGAGCAGGTTGAGGCGATAGCCGATCTGGCGCTGATCGCCGAGGCTGCCGCTGAGATCGGCATGGGCAAGCAGCGAGCCTTGTGTCGCGTAGCCGACGGTGAGTTGTTGCCGGGTGTCGGCGGTCGGGCGCTTGAGCACGTAATTGAAGGTGCCGGCCGGGTTGGCCGGGCCGTAGAGCGCACCGGCCAGGCCGTTGAGGACTTCGATGCGTTCGAACTGCTCGACCGGGTAATCGGTGGTGGCGGCGATGTTCAGGCCGTCGATGCGGGTGTTCTGGACGACGCCGGCCTGCAGGCCGCGCGTTTGCGGCCGGATGTTCTCGCCCTGGACCGAAGGCAGGTAGCGGAAGGCGTCGCGGACGCTCTTCATCTGCTGGTTTTCCATCAGTGAAGAAGGCACGACGCTGATTGCGTAAGGCGTGTCGAGCAGGGCGCGTTCGCCGAGCGGACCGAGATAGGCGGTGTCGGCGCGATAGCCGTCGGCGGCACCGGCGTAGCCGCCATCGACGACGACTTCGCCGAGGGTGGGGATGTTGCTCTGGGCGGCTGCTGGCAGCGCTTTGCCGAGGCCGATGGCGGCCAGGGCGATGGCCAGGGATTTCAGGTGGAGCGGTTGGTTTTTCGACATGGTTCTTTTCTAGTGGTGTTCGTGTGGCGTAGCGCTGCCGGTGGCCTGCAGCAACTGGTCGAGCGCGGCGTCGTCGAGGCTGACGCCGAGGAAAAGCTGGTAGAAGGCGCGGGTTTCGCGGCGCAGGTCGAGTGGGTAGGCCTTGGGGTGGAACAGGTTGGCCAACCACTGCACGCCGAGCACGCGCATCACCGAGGGCGGGCGGTCCACCCAGTTGTGCGGCCAGCGCGGCACGACATGGATGCGGCCTTCCCGGACCGCCTTGACGCCTTGCCAGCGCGGGTCCTTGCGGACATTGGCGGCCCAGGTCTTTTCCTGGGTGACGATGAGGTCGGGGGCGAAGGCGAGGATCTGTTCCAGGCTGATCCGCTCCATGCCCATGTGATCCTTCGGCTCGCAGCGATAGACGTTGTAGCCGCCGGCCAGCTCGATGGCTTCGGTGTGGAAGGAACGGTGGCAGTCGGTGGCCAGGCCGTCCGGCCCTTCGGCGTAATAGACGCGCGGACGGCGGGCTTCGGGAATGGCGGCGACGACCTTGGCGACCTTGGCCAGCGTCTGCTCGACGTAACGGGCCTGGGCTTCGGCAGTCTTCTCGTGGCCGAGCAGCTGGCCGGTGAAACGCAGCGCGGCCGGCCAGTCGGACAAGGTATCGAGCTGGATGAAGACGAGCGGCACGCCGATCCTGGCGAAGGCGCTTTCGATCTTGCCCTGGTCGATGAACGGGCTCTTCCAGGCGAGCGCGATATCCGGCTTCATGGCGAGCACGGTTTCGGCATTCATCTGCTGGCCCATGCCGAAGATGCCGCCAACCACCGGCAGGCCCTGCAGACGCGGCGGAAAGAAGGGTTTCGCTTCATCGACCACCGGGAAGCTGAGGCCGATCATGGTTTCCGGCGCCACGGCATGGAGCAGCACGTTGAGCGGCGGGGCCGAGCCGAAGACGCGCTCGACCTTGTCCGGGATCTTGACGCTGCGCCCGGCCATGTCGGTGATGTCGCGGGCCTGGGCGGTCAGCGCCAGCAACAGGCCGGCGAGGAGCAGGGGGAGGGTTCTTTTCATGGCGATTCCCTAGAAACTGAGGCCGAGCGTCGCCACCACCGTGCGCGGTGCGCCGGGGTAGTAGATGGCGCCGTTGGCGGTGGTATTGACTTCGCTGGTGCTGATCTGGCCGATGTAGTGGCGGTCGAACAGGTTCATCACGGCCAGCGAGAGCTGCCATTTGCCCCAGCTGCCCTTGTCGCCGTAGCCGACATGCAGGTCGGTGGTGGTGTAGCCGGCCATGCGTTCGCTGTAGGTGCTGGTCGCCCAGCGTGGTCCGACGTACTGCACGATCGGCGCCACGGTGAGACCGCCGTAGCGCCAGATGCCGCCCAGGTTGGCCATCAGCTTGGGCACGTCGGGCAGTTGCTTGCCATCGACCCCCAGCGTGGCGCCGCCGGTGGTGCGGACGTTTTCGCTGAATTGCGACAGGCTGTAGGACAGCGCAGTGAATAGCTGCAGGTTGTTCAGTGCCGTCCAGCCGGCGGCCAGTTGCAGGCCACGGCCCTGCGTCTTGCCGATGTTCTGCGAATAGACCGTATTGGTGGTCGAGCTGAAGACGCTGACCGCCTTGTTCTGCGAACGCGAGACATAGACGGTCGGATCGATGTACCAGTTGCCGCCCTTGAGGCGGGCGCCGAGGTCGAAGCTGGTCGACAGTTCCGGTTCGATCTGGTCCCAGTACTGCTGGCTGGTGGTGATCTTGCCGGCCGGCGCCTGGTTGAAGGCATCGAAGGAAGGGGCGCCGATATTGCGTCCGAGGCTGGCATGGACCTCGACCGCCGGGTTGATCTCCCAGGCGGCGGCAGCCTGTGGCAGCCAGTTGCCGAAGCTGCGGCTGCCGACGCTGCGCGTCGGATCCTTCTGGGCGCGGGCAATTGCCGCATCCGGCGAAACGTCCCAACTGCTGCCGGTGGTGCCGGCGACCTTGTAGGCATCGATGCCGGGCAGCGTCTCGTAGGCATAACGCAGGCCGCCTTGCAGCGTGACATCGCCGAAGCGATGCTGGGCGCTCAGGTAGGCATTGCTGAAGTCATGCCGGTCGACCACCTTGGAGAGCAGCGCCCATTGCTGGAAAACCAGTTGGCCATTGACGATGCTGTACTGCTTGCGGGTGGTCGGCGGGCCGGGCGGGTCGGTCGAGGTGAAGCTGTAAC
>DAIMCQ010000192.1:0-8151 GCA_036726285.1 Azonexus sp. | reverse complement strand
CGACCACGGGAGCTGGCTCGGCGGCCGGGGCGGGCAGGAAGGATTGCAGCACATCGAGGGCGATCTGGCGGGCCATCGCCATGTCGGCCACGTCGCTGATCGGCTGCACCAGCACGCTGTACTGCAGCGGCCCGATTTCCGGGTCGCATTCGGCAACGAAGGGCAGGGTACCGTAGGGCAGTTCGACATAACGCCGCTGACCGGGCGGAATATCGCCCCATAAACTGCCGCCGCCATTGATCATGAACAAGCGCAGAAACCAGGGGGTGACGACGACACCCAGCCAGTCACCCTGATGCCGGGCGAAGCCGAAGGCCTCGACGCTGAGCGCCGGGTTGGCCTGGCCCAGCGTCAAGCCCTGGGTCAGCCATTGCTTGCGAAAATGCAGCTCCAGCCAGTCGGCCGGGTTCTCCTGGCGCGGCGTGGCCGGCGGGCTGTCGGGCAATTCGGGGATGAAATCAGTCATGCGTCGGGTCGGTAATGATTGCCCTGCATTGTCCCCTGCTTCACCTGCTTCGACAACGAAACGCTGTGTTCAGTCGGTGCTAGAGCAACTCCGGCAAACCCACCAACTGGTAACCATCGGCCAGCAGACGCAGCCTGAGTTCGCTTGCCGTTGCCACTGCCTCCGCGCCATCGCCGTGGACGCAGATACTGCCGATCCGACAGGGCAGGCGCTTGCCGTTGATACTGAACAATCCGCCGATTTCAAGCATCCGCCGGACATGGGCATAGGCTGCGTCGGGGCCATGCACCATGGCACCTGGCCGGCTGCGCGGCACCAGTTGCCCGTCGTCGAGATAGGCACGGTCGGCAAAGACTTCTTCAACCACGGGCAGGCGAACCGCCGCCGCGGCTTCGCACAGTTTCGAGAGGGCCGGGGCGAGCAGAATCATGTCGCGATCGTAGGCGCGGATGGCCCGGACAACGCTGTCGGCCAGGGCGCGATCGGCACAGGCGGCATTGTTCAGCGCGCCATGCGGTTTGACATGGCTGACGCGGATGCCTTCGCTGCGCGCCATACCGTCCAGCGCCGCGATCTGGTAGATGATCGCGGCTTCCAGTTCATCGGCCGACATCGCCAATTGGCGCCGGCCGAATCCCTGCAGGTCGGGGTAAGCCGGATGGGCGCCAATGCCCACCCCGCACTTTTGCGCCTGGCGTACGGTTTGACGCATCACCCAGGGATCGCCGGCATGAAAACCGCAGGCAACATTGGCTGAATTGACGATCTGCAACATGGCGCCGTCATCGCCCATCTGCCAGGCGCCGAAACTCTCGCCCAGATCCGCATTCAGATTGATTTTGTTGGACATGAGATGTCTCCCGGCGCTCAGCACCGATCCAATGAAAATTCATACAACGCCGACTCGTCGCCGCGAATCGCGCCGCTAACCAGATTACCGCCGTACAAGGCAACTTCGTCAATCACCCCGGGCGGGCGGAACGATTCGATTTCGCCAATCCAGCGCTGCAAGGCCGCCACCTGCAGCCGCAAGGCCGACTGCGCCGTGGCGTGATCGACCGCCGCAAAGCGGATCTCATCGCCAGGCCTGACATGGGCCAGACGCGGCAGATCGGCCCGAATCACCGTGGCCACCTTCGGATACCCGCCGGAGGTCTGGCAATCGGCCATCAGCACAATCGGCAGGCCATTCGGCGGCACCTGGATCGAGCCCGGCGTCACGCCATCCGAAACGATCTCGGCGCCTTTCTCGTTATGCGCCAGGGCCAGCCCCTCGAGGCGCATGCCCATGCGGTCCATGTCGCGGCTGACCCGGTAGGGCGTGGTGAAAAAATCGACCAGCGCGGCGGGCGTGAAATACGCATCCTGCGGCCCAGGAATCACCCGGATCGGGCCTGCCTCATGGGCGATCCCGCTGGCGCCGCGAAACTCCAGCCAGGGATCGCCACTCAGCGGAGCGCATGGCAAACGGTCGCCCACCCGCAGGGCGCGCCCCTGGTAGCCCCCGATACCGGCCCGCAGGTAGGTCGAACAACTGCCCAGTTGGCTGGGCACCTGGACGCCGCCGGACAAACCAACATACGCGACACCGCGACCGACGCTACCGATCCGGATGACGTCTCCGGGAAACAACGTTGCCGTTTCCCACGGCTGGACTTTCAACAAGCGGCCGTTGCTACTGAGCACCTGGGCACCCAGATCCCCGGCCAGCGCCACCCGCAGCGTGCCCGAGACGGCCTTCAGTGCCGGGCCGCTCAAACAGATTTCCAGTACGGTGGCCGCCGCATCGTTGCCGAGCAGGGCATTGGCCGCCGCCATCAAGATCGGATCGAGGGCGCCGGAAACCGGCACCCCGATACGGCGGTAGCCCGTCCGCCCGCGATCCTGCAGGGTCACGGCAATGCCGGACTCGACCACTTCCACGCAGGCGCTCATGCTCCGGCTCCTTGTTGCAACAGGCTGGCCAGATCGAACTCGCCGGCCGCACAGGCGCGCTCGATAGCCAGGTAATCCTTACTCCCGACCGGGCGCCAGACCACCTCGTCACCGGGTGCCAGCAAGGCCGGCCGGCGGTGATTATCCGGATCGAACAGGCGGACCGGCGTCCGTCCCAAGAGGCGCCAACCGCCCGGGCTTTCCCATGGATAGGCCGCGCACATCCGGCCGGCAATGGCGATCGAGCGGGCTGGAACGACCTTACGCGGCGTCGCCAGACGCGGCATTTCAAGACTGGCCGGCAAACCGCCCAGATAGGGAAAGCCGGGCAGGAAGCCCAGCATGTAGACCGAGAATACCGTCGCCGTCATCTGCTCGATCACCGCATCGGGCGAGATGCCCCGACTGGCTGCGACATCGGCCAGATCCGGGGCGCATTCAGCGTCGAAGCACACCGGGATGGACCAGCGACAACCCGCCGCCGACAGGCTGCCACTTTGCCCGGCGAGCGCCAGCAACTGCTCGCCCAAGCTCGTCGCGTCGGCCTGCAAGGGATCGAAATGCACGGTGACCGAACGAAAAGTTGGCACCCATTCCACGACACCACTCAGCCGGCCGTCATCGGACAGGGTGTCGAGCAAACTGCAGAAACCAAGGACCCGGCCATGAATGAGCGGATCGATCTCGGCCCCGAACTCGACCGTCCAGGCGGAATCGCCCAGACTCAGCAAGCGTGGAGGAAGATGAAGTAAAGGAACATTCATGGCAGGATCAGGGATAAAGGCCGCGCAGTTTGCGCGCCAGCAGCACGCGCTCGCAACCGAGCACGAAGGCTGCCGTGCGCAGCAGGATGCCCTTGCTTTCGGCCGATGCCCAGACGGCATTGAAGGCGTCGCGCATGATCTTGTCGAGACGCTGGTTGATTTCATCCTCCGACCAGAAAAAGGCACTGATGTCCTGCACCCACTCGAAATAGCTGACCGTGACGCCGCCGGCATTGGCCAGTACATCGGGAATGACCAGGATATTGCGCGCCTGCAGGATCAGGTCGGCCGCCGGCGTCGTCGGGCCATTGGCGCCTTCGGTGACGATGCGGGCGCGAATCCGGCCGGCATTATCCTCTGTGATCTGGTTCTCCAGCGCCGCCGCAATCAGGATATCGACCTCGCACGCCCAGAAATCCTGGTTGTCGATCGACTCCGCCTCGGCCATGCCGCCCAGGCTGCCGGTTTCGTGGCGATGCTGCTTGAGGCGACGGACATCCAGTCCGGCCGCGTTGAACACCGTCCCCGTCTCGTCCTGCACCGCGACGACCTTGGCACCGGCCTCGGCAAACAGCCGGGCAGCCGCCTCGCCGACGTTACCGAAGCCCTGCACGGCCACCTTGGCGCCGGCAATCGGGATGCCGAGATGGCGCGCCGCTTCGACGGTAGTGATGAAGACACCGCGCCCGGTCGCATCGGGACGCCCAAGGCTGCCGCCAAGCGACAAGGGTTTGCCGGTCACCACCCCGGTCGTCGTCTTGCCCTGGTTCATGGAGTAAGTGTCCATGAACCAGGCCATGATCTGTTCATTGGTATTGATATCGGGCGCCGGAATGTCCTTCTCCGGCCCGATCATGATGTTGATCTCGCTGGCGTAACGCCGGGTCAGACGCTCCAGCTCGGGGAGCGTCAGGTTTTTCGGATTGACCCGGATGCCGCCCTTGGCGCCGCCGTAGGGGACATTGACCACCGCGTTCTTGATGGTCATCCAGGCCGACAGCGCCATCACCTCGGACAGCGTGACATCGGGGTGATAGCGGATGCCGCCCTTGCCCGGCCCGCGCGACAGATTGTGCTGCACGCGATAGCCCTCGAAATGGGCGATCTCGCCGCTATCGAGACGGATCGGCACATCGACGATCAAGGTCCGCTTCGGGCGGGTCAGCGTTTCAACCCAGGGCAGCAGTGACTTTTCCAGATAAGGCTCGACCCGGTCGATCTGGACCAGATAGGTCTCCCAGGGACCCAGCCGCTCGCGCGACAAATAGGAGGGAATCTTGCTCGTGTTGTCCATGATGAACTCTTTTCAGGCCGGTCGCCGCCAACCGCAAGAGCTGCGGCTGGCGAACCGGTTAACGTTGTCTGAAGCGCGAAGGATCAGTGCGAATGGGCCAGTTCCAGGCCCTGGGTTTCGGGCAGCGGCAAACAGGCGATGATGACCAGGACGTAACCCCCGGCCGCCAGCAGGCCAATCACCTCGCCCAAGGGCATGCTGGTGCTCAGATAACCAACCGCCGCCGGAAAGAAGGCACCTACCGCACGGCCGAAGTTGTAGCAAAAGCCCTGGCCGGAACCGCGCAACTCGTTCGGGAACAACTCGGCCAGATAGGCCCCCATGCCGGAGAAAATGCCGGAGAGGAAGAAACCGAGCGGGAAACCGAGGAAGAGCATCAACTGATCGGTAATCGGAATATGGGTATAGGCGAAGACCAGCAAGCCGGCACAGGTCGCGAACAGCATGAAGCAGCGCCGCCGACCAAGACGGTCGGAGAGGTAGGCGCTGGTCAGGTAGCCGATGAAGGAGCCGAGAATCAGCACCAGCAAATAGCCGCTGGTCCCCAGCACCGACAGCTTGCGTTCAACCTTGAGAAAGGTCGGCAGCCAGGTCGTCACCGAATAGTAGGCCCCCATCATGCCGGTGGAGAGCAGGCTGGCAAAAACGGTGGTCTTGAGATTCCTTGGCGAGAAGATTTCCAGAAAATGCCCGCCCCCTTCGGCCTGAACCTTGGCACGGGTGGCGTGAAAGACCTCGGGATCCTTGATGTTGCGACGGATATAGAAAATCAGGATGGCCGGCAGGATGCCCAACCAGAAGAGGACACGCCAGGCCTGCTCGGCCGGCAGCACGGCATAGACACCCCAGAAGGCGATGGCCGCCACGGCCCAGCCGACCGCCCAGCTGCTCTGGACCAGACCGACCGCCTTGCCGCGATGTTTCGCCTGGATCATCTCGGCAATCAGCACCGCACCGACCGACCATTCGCCACCGAAGCCGAATCCCTGCATGGCCCGCGTGAAGAACAGTTGTTCGAAGGAGTTGGTAAAACCGGACAGGAAGGTGAAGAAGGTGAACCACATCACCGTCCATTGCAGCACGCGGACCCGGCCGTACTTGTCGGCCAGCACGCCGGCCGCCCACCCGCCGATCGCCGAAGTGATCAGCGCCCCGGTCGCGATGTAACCCGCCTCGACCTTGCTCATGCCCCACGCCGCCATCAGCGTCGGGATGACGAAGGTATAGATCATGTAATCAAATGCATCGACACCATAGCCGGCAAACGCAGCCGTCAAGGTCTTTCTTTCAGCTCTGCTGGTTTCAGCAATCCACACGGTAAATCCTCCTGAGTTGGCTTGACGATAACCGCGACCACCAGTCTGATGCCGGCGTGCCGCGGGTAGGGTGCTCTCCCCTGACTGCTACTACGAAAAAAACATCAAAAGGCGAGCTCGCCATCCAGCAGGTCGGTGACCAACATCTTGCCGGGGGAATGGGTAATACAGAAATCAGGCTTGGCTTCCATGACGACCGATTGCGGCGTCACACCGCAGGCCCAATAAACCGGCATTTCGCCGGGCAGAACGGCCACGGCATCGCCAAAATCGGGCTTTTGCAAATCGGCAATGCCGATCTGGGCCGGGTCGCCGAGGTGAACCGGTGCGCCATGCACCTGCGGCACGCGGGCGGTGACCTGGACGGCGCGAATCGCGTTGGCCGATGACATCGGCCGCATCGACACCACCATCGGCCCATGGAACGGACCTGCCGGCACGGTCTGGATGTTGGTCCGGTACATCGCCACATTGCGTCCTTCCTGGACATGGCGAAGCGGAATGCCGGCATCGATCAATGGCTGCTCGAACGAGAACGAGCAACCGATGACGAAGCTGACCAGATCGTCGCGCCACAGGTGGCGAATATCGCTGACCTCCTCGATCAATTCGCCCTTGCGCCAGACGCGGTAGGCCGGGACATCGGTACGGATGTCGAGATCCTCGCCCAGTCGCGGCAGGCGCGGATCGCCCGGCTCGGAAACGGCGAGCAGGGGACAGGGTTTCGGATTGCGCTGGCAAAAACGCAGGAAATCGTTGGCCAGCGCGGCCGGCAGGATGACCAGATTGCCCTGCACGTAATGCGGTGCGGTGCCGCTGGTATGCCCAGTCCATTCTCCCGAACGGATGATGTGGCGCGCCGCCAGCCCCGTTGCCGCGACCAAGCCCTGCGCCTCTTGGGCGCAGCCCGAAATCTTTGTAACCATGTTTGTCTCTCTGTAGGGTTTTTGTGTCGGCGCAGTATGAAATGACTGGCAAATCCCCCACAAACGAAATATTTCGTTATCACCTCATCGATTTTTTTGCTGCTATGCTGCCGCCTCCATCTCGGGAGTTCACGGTGAATTTGCGTTTTGTCGAAGCCTTTGTCTGGGTCGCTCGCCTGAAAAGCATCACGCGAACGGCGGAAAAGCTGTTCCTCACCCAATCCGCGGTATCGAGCCGGATTGCGGCGCTGGAAGAGGAACTCGGCGTGCCGCTGATCGACCGCCGCGACCGGGTTTTCCGGCTGACCAATGCCGGTACGCGTTTTCTCGACTACGCCGAGCGCTTTCTCGCCCTGCAACGCGACGTCAAACGCGAGCTGTCCGGCCCGGAACAACTTCCCTTGTCGCTACGGGTAGGCGGTATCGAAACCGTGCTGCACACCTGGCTGATTCCCCTGGTCAAAGCGCTGAAGAGCAAGAAGCCGCATCTCGAATTCGAACTCAATATCGAAATGACCCACGTCCTCAACGAGCAGGTCAGGCGGGGCGGTCTGGATCTGGTTTTCTCGGCCGAGGCGGCAATTGGCAAAGGCCTGATCAACGAAGCCTTGCCGCCGATGGAGGTGGTTTTTGTCGGACCGAACTGCATGGCCGGGCGCCCGCCCCTGACCCTGGAAGAATTGCTGGCCAGCGAACTGCTGACCTTCCAGCGCGGCTCACAGCCCCATCTCACCCTGCTCGACTCCTTGCGCCAAGCCGGTGTGGCCGACAAGCGCGTCCACACCATTTCGTCGATATCCGGCCTGGTCAAGCTGGTCGAAAGCGGCTTGGGGCTGGCCACCCTGGCGCGTGCCGCCGCCGAGGAACTGGCCCTGCATCACGATATCGCGGTGCTCGAATGCGAAATGAAACTGCAACCGCTCCCCATTTTCGCCAGCTACTGGAGTTACCCGGCGGCACCGGCGCTCGAAAACGCCATCGCCGAAGCCCTGGCCTTCGCGCGCGATGCAACGAGCCGACACTGAGCCTGGCTGGCTCAGCTCAAACTAGCTCGAACAGCTGACCGCCAGTCCGCTCGCCCAATCCGGCGGCAGCTCGGCGTAGGCCTCGAACTCCGGCTGTTCGGCATAAGGGTTGCGCAGGCAGGTTTGCAGGCGGGCCACCTCGGAAAAATCGCCGGCCTTGGCCTGGCGGATGGCCACTTCGGCCAGCCAGTTGCGCAGTACGTATTTCGGATTGGCCGCCCGCATCGCCGCCTGCCGTTCGCCATCGTCCCACGGCGTCTGGGCCAGCCTGGCCCGCCAGTTGGCCAGCCAGGCGTCGCAGGCGGCGCGGTCGATGAACATGTCGCGCAGCGGCGCATCCACTGTCGTCTGGCGCGCCGGCTCGACTTCGCCGGGCAGTTTGGAGAGGTTGCGGAAGAACAGCGTGAAATCGGGCCGATGCTGCT
>DAIMCQ010000191.1:0-8154 GCA_036726285.1 Azonexus sp. | reverse complement strand
AGTGGTACTTCAGCTTCTGGCTGCGCTCGTTGGCGCCGTACTTGTTCTTCATCGCCACCGCCCAGATGCGGCGGGCGACGCGGCCGATCACCGAGTATTCCGGGTCCATGCCGTTGCTGAAGAAGAAGGACAGATTGGGCGCGAAATCGTCGATGTGCATGCCGCGCGCCAGGTAGCTTTCGACGTAGGTGAAGCCGTTGGACAGCGTAAAGGCGAGCTGGCTGATCGGGTTGGCCCCGGCTTCGGCGATGTGATAGCCGGAGATCGACACCGAGTAGAAGTTCTGCACCTGGTTATGGACGAAGAATTCCTGAATGTCGCCCATCATCTTCAGCGCGAATTCGGTCGAGAAGATGCAGGTGTTCTGGCCCTGATCTTCCTTCAGGATGTCGGCCTGGACGGTGCCGCGCACGGTCTTCAGCACCCATTCGCGGATCTTCTCGGCTTCGTCCTCGGTCGGCTCGCGACCGTTGTCGGCCTTGAACTTGGCCAGCTGCTGGTCGATCGCGGTATTGAAGAAGCAGGCCAGGATGATCGGCGCCGGACCGTTGATGGTCATCGATACCGAGGTGGTCGGGCAGACCAGGTCGAAGCCGTCGTAGAGCACCTTCATGTCGTCGAGCGTGGCGATCGAGACGCCGGAGTTGCCGATCTTGCCGTAGATGTCCGGACGCTCGTCCGGGTCGCAGCCGTACAGCGTCACCGAGTCGAAAGCAGTCGACAGGCGGTGCGCCGGCATGCCTTCGGAAACGCGCTTGAAGCGGCGGTTGGTGCGGAAGGCGTCGCCCTCGCCGGCGAACATCCGGGTCGGGTCCTCGCCTTCGCGCTTGAAGGCGAAGACGCCGGCGGTGTAGGGGAAGCTGCCGGGCACGTTCTCGCGCATCAGGAAGCGCAGGGTTTCGCCATCATCGCCGAACTTGGGCAGGATGACTTTCTTGATCTTGGTCCCGGACAGCGATTCGGAAACCAGCTTGGTGCGGATTTCCTTGTCACGGATTTTCACGACGTACTCGTCGCCGCTGTAGGCCTCGACGGTCTGCGGCCACATGTCGAGCAATTTTTTGGCCTTCGGGTCCTGCTGGCTGTCCTTGAAGGCCTGCATTTCGTCAAAATCAGCCACGTTCTTGTCGCAACCGGCGAAAACCTGCTTGGCGATGCGCAGCGACTGGCGTTCGCGGGCGATCTTCACCTGCTCTTCGGTGTGGGCATGGTAGCCGCGCACGCTGTCGGCGATCTCGGCCAGGTAACGGACGCGCTGGGCCGGCACGATGGCGCGCTGGCTGGACGACTGCTTGACGGTGACCAGCGGCAGCTTGCCCTGGCCCAGTTTCAGGCCTTTCTCTGAAAGGGCCGGCACCAGGGCCTGGTACAGCGCGGTGACGCCGTCGTCGTTGAAGCGGGCGGCCTGGGTGCCGAACACCGGCATGTCGTCGGTCGGCGTGGTGAAGGCTTCACGGTTGCGCTGATACTGCTTGCGCACGTCGCGCAGCGCATCCTCGGCGCCCTTGCGGTCGAATTTGTTGATCGCCACGAAATCGGCGAAATCGAGCATGTCGATCTTTTCCAGCTGCGATGCGGCACCGAACTCCGGCGTCATCACGTAAAGCGACAGATCGACGTAGGGCACGATCGCGGCATTGCCCTGGCCGATGCCGGAAGTCTCGACGATGACCAGGTCGAAGCCGGCCAGCTTGCAGGCCGCAATCACCTCGGGCAGCGCGGCGGAGATTTCCGAGCCGGTATCGCGGGTGGCCAGCGAACGCATGAAGATGTTCGGATGCTCGATGGCATTCATCCGGATGCGGTCGCCGAGCAGGGCGCCGCCTGTGCGCTTGCGCGACGGGTCGATCGAGACCAGGCCGATCTTGACCGTATCGCCCTGGTCGAGACGAAAACGGCGGACCAGTTCATCGGTCAGCGAGGATTTGCCGGCGCCGCCGGTGCCGGTAATGCCCAGCACGGGGACGCTCAACGCCGCCGCGGCCTTGAGCAGCGGTTCCTTGAGGGCCGGCGCCTCGCCGTTTTCGAGCAGGGTGATCAGGCGGGCGAGCAGGCGCTTGTCACCGGCCTGCAAGCCGGCCAGGGCCTGCTCGGCGCTCGGGATGCCATCGTCGGCCAGGTCGAAGTCGGAATGCTCGACGACTTCGTTGATCATGCCCTGCAAGCCCATATGAACGCCGTCTTCCGGCGCGTAGATGCGGGTCACGCCGTATTCGTGCAGCTCCTTGATTTCCGAGGGCACGATGACGCCGCCACCGCCGCCGAAGACCTTGATCTTCTCGCCGCCATTGGCCTTGAGCAGGTCGATCATGTACTTGAAGAATTCGACGTGGCCGCCCTGGTAGCTGGTGATGGCGATGCCTTGCACGTCTTCCTGCAAGGCGGCATTGACGATCTCCTGCACGGAACGGTTGTGGCCGAGGTGGATGACCTCGGAACCGGTCGATTGCAGGATGCGGCGCATGATGTTGATCGAGGCGTCGTGGCCGTCGAACAGCGAGGCCGCCGTGACGAAACGTACCTTGTGCTTCGGCTTGTACGGGGACAATTTCTTGGCAACGGAAAGATCGGTCATGGCGACGGCCTCAACAAAAAGTTGGAAAGGCGCTCATGTTATGCCGCCGGACGAGACGTGCCATTGTCCTGCCTGACGACAATCGTGCAAATTCCGCCAAGGTGATAAGCTTGCCCGAACCGACTCCAAAAAGCCCGCCGAATGCTGCATCGCACCATCCACCCGACGCCACCCCGTACGCAAGCGACTGTTGCAATGGGATTTGTCACCGGCATGCTGGCCGGGCTGGGCCGCCGCGGCATCGACCCAGCCTCGCTCCTGAGTAGAACCGGCATCGATATTGCAGACTCCGCCAGCCGGATTCCGATCGAACGCTATGCCGCGCTCTACAACGCACTGAACCGCCAGCTCGACGACGAAGGCTTCGGCCTGTTCTCGCAGCCGATGCGGACCGGCAGCTTCGAATTCCTCTGCCGCGGCTGCCTCAGCGCCCCGACCCTGGCCGAAGCCCTGGCCCGGGCCAGCCGTTTCCTGCATATCGTGCTGCCCGACCTGGCGGTCCATATCCGCCGCGTCCACGGCCAGGCCGAGCTGGTGATCAGCGAAAGCCGCCACCTCGCCGAGCAACCGGACGACGCCGGCCGCGTCTTCGCCTTCGAATGGCTGCTCCGCCTGCTGCACGGCCTGGCCTGCTGGCTGGCCGGGCGCGGCCTGGCGCTGGACAGCGTCATCTTCCCTTACCGTCGGCCGGCCCATTCGGCCGACTACGCGCTGATCTTCACCGAGGACTCGCGTTTTGCACCGACCGTTCCGGGCGGCAACGGCACGCTGGTCGCCAGTTTCAACGCCAACCTGCTCGACCTGCCGATCCGCCGCGATGAAGCCGCGCTGACTGCCTTCCTCGACGGCGCACCGGGCAAGATCACGACGCTTTACCGGCGCGACCGCGAGATGGTGACCCGCATCCGCGACCTGCTGCGTACCGCCCTGCCCGATTCGCCCGGTCTCGACGCGATTGCCGACCGGCTGCACCTCTCGCCGCGCACGCTGCACCGCCGACTGGAAGAAGAAGGGTCGAGTTTCCGGGCGATCAAGGATGCCTTGCGCCGCGACATGGCGCTGGCCCGACTGGCCAAGAGCCGCGACTCGGTCGCCCAGGTCGCCACCGATCTGGGCTATGCCGACACCTCGGCCTTCTACCGCGCCTTCGTCGACTGGACCGGCATGTCGCCCCTGCACTACCGCCAGCGCCTGAGCCGGAACGATTGATTGGCAAGGCCGGCGAAGGCAGCTACCCTTGAGCCTCCCGCCACCGGAGTCCGCCATGCCCGCCCCCGACGACCATCTCGCCCCCAGCAACCCGCCCGGCATCGGCATTGCCCGCTCCGGCCAATTCGACCCGGAAGCATTCGAAACGGCGGTCGGCGACCTGCTCAAGGCCTGCGGCATTGCCGACGATTCGCCGCACATGGGGCGCACCGCCCAACGGGTCCGCGAGCTGTGGCAGAAACGCCTGCTCGGCGGCTACGATCTCGATCCCTCGACCGTGCTCGGCGAAGGCTTTGCCGATGAACGCTCCGATCTGGTGGTAATCCGCGGCATTGCCGTACATGGCGTCTGCCCGCACCATCTGGTGCCCTTCCGCGGCGTCGCCCACGTCGGCTACCTGCCCGGCGGCCGCTTGCACGGCTTCGGCCGCATCGCCCGCCTGGTCGATGCCATCGGCCATCGTTTCACTTACCAGGAATGGATGAGCCGGGACATCGCCAACGCCCTCGTCACCTATGGCCAAGCCGCCGGCGCCGCCTGCATCATCGAGGCGGAGCAGCTCTGCCTGCTGCTCGGCGAGGATCGCCGCGGCGACGAACGCGTCGTCACCCAGGCTTTTGCCGGGGCTTTCGAAACCTCGGCCCAACTGCGCAACGAATTCCTGCGCGCCGTCGGCTAAGCTGCGGCGCCTGCCCTCAACCCAGGTGGTTGAGGAAAGCCCTGGTCCGCGCCTGGGTCGGGTTGGCGAAAAATTCGTGCGGCGCGCCGCTTTCGACCACTTCGCCGCCATCCATGAACACCACCCGGCTCGACACATCGCGGGCAAAGCTCATTTCATGGGTGACCACCAGCATGGTCATGTGCTCCTCGGCCAGTTGGCGGATGGCACGCAAGACTTCGCCGGTGAGTTCCGGGTCGAGCGCCGAGGTCGGCTCGTCGAACAGCATGATGTCCGGCTCCATGGCCAGCGCCCGGGCGATCGCCACGCGCTGCTTCTGGCCGCCGGAAAGCCTTGAGGGATGGCTGTCCGCCTTGTTGAGCAGGCCAACCTTGCGCAGCAGTTCCTCGGCCACCGGCACCGCCGCCTCGCGGGCCAGGCCCTTGACGGTGATCGGCGCCTCGATGATGTTCTGCAGCACGGTCAGGTGCGGAAACAAATTGAACTGCTGGAAGACCATGCCCATCTTGCGGCAGATGCGGCGCCGCTCGGCCTCTTCGACATAGCGACAGATGCCGTCGGCAGCGGTCGACACCAGGGTCTCGCCTTCGATGACGATCTCGCCGCGATCGATCGTTTCGAGATGGTTCAGGCAGCGCAGGAAAGTGCTCTTGCCCGAACCGGAGGGGCCGATCACGGCAATCACCTCGCCCTTGCCCATCTCCAGCGAAACGCCGCGCAAGACCTCGACGCCCCCAAAATGCTTGTGGATGCCGCGGGCGGAAATCATCGGTTCAGTCGTCATAGACGGAATATTTCTTTTCCAGACGCATGAAGCCCCAGGTCAGGACCAGCGTCATCAACAGGTAGAAGGCAGCGGCGACCACGAAAGGCATGGTGGTGAAATCGCGCTGCACCATGCCGCGCGCGGCGCGCAGCAGATCGTTCATGGCCAGCACGTAGATCAGCGAGGTGTCCTTGACCAGCGTGATGGTCTCGTTGCTGATCGGCGGCAGGATGCGCTTGATCACCTGCGGCAGCACGATGCGGCGCATCGTCTGGCCATAGGAAAGACCGAGCACCTGGGACGCCTCGTACTGGCCACGGCCGATCGACTGGATGCCGGAACGGAAGATCTCGGCGAAATAGGCGGCGTAGTTGAGCACGAAGGCGAGGATGGCGGCCGGGAAATCCGGCAGGCGCACCCCGATCACCGGCACGAAGGGCAGCGCGAAGTAGATGAACAGCATCTGCAGCATCAGCGGCGTGCCGCGCATCAGCCAGACGTAGCCGCTGACCAGCCGCGAGGCGGTGCGGAAGTGCGAGACGCGGACCAGCGCCAAGCCGAGGCCGAGCGGCACGGCAAGCACCAGGGTGCAGATGAAGACCTGCAAGGTGACCACCGTGCCGTCGAGCAAGGGGCCAAGAATATTGAGGAAGTAGTCCATGCAGGCTGCCGAAAAGTTTACCCGGGCCGATCAATGAAAAACGCCGCCGACGACAATGCGTCGGCGGCGTTCAAGTGCAATCCGCCTTACTTGATGATGTCCTTGCCGAACCACTGGCTGGAAATCCGGCCCGCCGAGCCGTCCTTCTTCATCTCGTCCATCGCCTTCTGCAGCTTGCCGAGCAGTTCGGCATCGTCCTTGCGCACGCCGACACCGTATTCCTCGGTGCCGAAGTTGTCGTCGAGCACGACATACTCGCCCGGCTTCTTGGCGATGTAGTAACGGCCAACCACTTCGTCG
Organism: Azonexus sp.; assembly: GCA_036726285.1. Lineage (GTDB taxonomy): Bacteria > Pseudomonadota > Gammaproteobacteria > Burkholderiales > Rhodocyclaceae > Azonexus. The sequence goes on along the minus strand of DAIMCQ010000191.1, from coordinate 1,964 downwards.
ACGACCAGTGCATCGAGCCGGCCGGCCGACAGATCCATCAGCGCCGTGACGTTGTCGCCGAACTTCTTCAGCGCCTTGAGCGACTTGGCGGCTGCCGCATCCTTCTCGATGGCCTCGACCGCACTGCTGCCTTCCTGCACGCCGACCACCTTGCCGGCCAGGTCAGCCTTGTTCTTGACCTTGGACTGGGCGGTGACCACGACGATCTGGCGGTTTTCCAGATAGGGCGTGGTGAAGGCGATGTTCTGCTTGCGCTGCTCGGTAATGGTCAGGCCGTTCCACAGCACATCGACGCGCTTGCCGTTCAGCTCGGCTTCCTTGGCATTCCAGTCGATCGGCTTGAATTCGACCTCGGCGCCGAGGCGCTTGGCGGCTTCACGGGCGAGGTCGATATCAAAGCCGACCAAGGTATTCTTCTCGTCGCGGAAACCCATCGGCGGGAAGTTGTCATCCAGGCCGACCACGATCTTGGCGGCCGGGTCCGGCGCAGCGGCGGGTGCAGCCGGCGCCGCTTCTTCCTTCTTGCCGCAGGCCACCAGCAGGGTGGCGGTGACCAGGGCCAGCATCAGCCGTGAAAGTTGCTTGTTCATGCGCGATCTCCCGAAACGGTTCTTATGATGTCCGATCGCGCAAAACGCGCCCCGGAAAAGGCGCGATTCTCACCTTATCGGAGGTGCTTTTCAACCTTGCCGATGTTCGACGGAAATCAATGCCCGCCTTCAGCACCCTGTTCGCGGAGCGCGCGCTTGCGTTCGTACATGTCGTAGTCAGCGCGCTTGACCAGATCGTCGGCCGTATCGCCGTCGCCAGGATAAAAAGCCAGGCCGACGGCGCCACCGAACATCCCGGCATCCGGCAATTGTTCGTGATCGACCGACTGCAGCGGCAGGCGCAATGCGGCCTCGACATGCTGCCGCACTTGCTCGGCCACTTCGCGCGACGGCACCTGGTCGATCAGCAGCACGAACTCGTCGCCGGCATAGCGGGCAACGCGATCCCCCGCCCGCGTCGCATCGCGCAGGCGATTGCCGAATTCGATCAATACCCGGTCGCCGGCGTCATGACCAAAAATATCGTTGATCTGCTTGAAGTTGTTGAGATCGACAAACAGCACCGCAAATGATCCCTTGTCACCGGCCCGACGCGTTCGCAATTGCCGCTCGGCGATATTGCGCAGCATCAGTTCGCGATTGTCGAGCCCGGTCAGCATGTCGGTCCGCAGACGATGCTGCATGTGGCGGAAGGTATTGGCCAGCACGCCGATCTCGTCCTTGCGGTGCACTTCCAGCGGCACATTCAACTGTCCCTCGCCGACCTCGCGGGCGGCCCGGGTCAGACGCCGGATGTCGCGCCCGACCCAGCTGAGAATCCCCAGCCCCAGCCCCACGGCAAGCAGCGCCCCGAGCGCGCCAATCAGCACGGTACGCTTGACGTTCTCGGTCACGCCCTGCATGAAGTCGCTGCGCGGCACCGCCACGACAATGATCCAGTCCAGCCCGGCCTCGTCGAGCACCCGGTCGAAAGCCAGTTCGACCGCTTCGTCGTCCGGCCCGGTAAAGCGCTGAACAATCGCCGCCTCGATGCGCCGACCATCGCGCAGCGTCTCTCTGACCTGGGCATAGGCCGCCCGCTGCAAGGCATTGTCGCTCTCGGCGGCATTGATCCGGGCATTGCTGCCATCGGCCAGGGCGACAGTATTCGGGCTGCGCGACGAGGCAATCAGCTTGCCATCCGGCTCGATGATGAAAGCCACCGCATTGGGGCTGATCGACAATTTGCGGACAAAGGCATTGAGTTTCTGCAGCGACAGGTCGGTTGCCACGACCCCCTGGAAACGCCCATTGGCATCCAGTACGCGCCGCGCCCGGGTGGCGACCAGTTCGGCATTGCGAAAATCGATGTAGATCGAGGTCCAGGTATGCGAAGCGCTGGTTTCACCGGCCTTGTACCAGGGGCGGGAGCGC
>DAIMCQ010000190.1:0-8192 GCA_036726285.1 Azonexus sp. | reverse complement strand
CTGGCAGGAGCTGAAGGGGCTGGTCCGCATCCAGCGTTTCGATCGCGAAGAGCCGGCCTTGCTGGCCCCGGGGCAGGATTTCTTCCTGCGGGAAAATCTCAAGCTGCGTTTGCTCAACGCCCGCCTGGCCTTGCTGTCGCGCGACCAGGCCACGTTCCGCAGCGAATTGAAGGTGGCGCAGGGCTGGTTGGGGCGGCATTTTGCTGCCGACGACAAGGGCGTCCAGGCGGCGCAGGCCATGCTCGGCCAACTGACCGCGACGCCCCTGAGCGGCGAGTTTCCCAATCTGAGTGACAGCCAGGCCGCCTTGCGCGCCCTGCGTAACGGCAAGGAAAAACGGTGAAGGGACTGTTCTGGATTCTCGGCCTGTTCGCGCTGGCCGTGGCGGTGGCGCTGGGCGCCCGGATGAACGACGGCTACGTGTTGCTTGCCCTGCCGCCGTATCGGGCGGAGATTTCGCTCAATCTGTTCATCGTCGTGCTGATTGCCGGTTTTGCCGCGCTTTACCTGGTGTTGCGGGCTGTGGCACTGACCCTGGGCTTGCCCGGCCGGGTCCGCAGCTATCGCTCGCGTCGGCAACAGGAGAAGGCCGGCCTGGTTTTCCAGGATGCGGTTCGCCTGTTGTTCGAGGGGCGCTTTGGTCAGGCCTTGAAGAAGGCGACCGAGGCGCATGCCGCCGGCACGGCGCCCGGCCTGTCGGCCCTGATCGCAGCCCGCGCCGCGCAGCGCATGCGCGAATCGCTCAAGCAGCAGGGCTGGATGCAGCGCGCCAAGCTCGATGATCCGCGGACCGAGGCGGCGACGCTGATGCTGGAAGCGGAAATGATGAACGAAGCGCGTCGTTTCGACGACGCCCTGGTGGCGCTGGAGCGGTTGCAGGAAAAGCAGGGCCGGCATATCGCCGCGCTGCGCCTCGAATTGCGGGCCCGCCAGGGGGCGGGCGACTGGCATGGCGTGCTCAAGCTGACTCGCCAGCTGGCCAAGCGCGATGCGCTGCCGCCGGAAGTGATCAGCGAAGTGCGCACCCAGGCCCACCTGGCCAATATCGCTCGAGCCTCATCCGACCTCGGTCTGTTGACCGCCTACCTGCGCAGCGTTCCGGAGGCCGAGCGCGGTCGTCGTGTCGCGCTGGCCGCGGCGCGGGCGCTGGCTGCGTTGGGGGCGGAGAGCGAGGCCGCGAAACTGATCGAGGCGGTACTCGATGCCGGCGGCGATCAGGGCTGGCATTCCGAACTGGTCGTCATTTACGGGCGCCTGGGCGGCGGCGAACAGACGGCGCGTATCGCGCGCTGCGAAACCTGGTTGCGTCAGCATCCCGATGATGCCGGCCTGCTCGTCGCGCTGGGCCGGATGTGTTTCCGCCAACGCCTGTGGGGCAAGGCGCAAAGCTATCTGGAAGCGGCGCTGGCGGTCGAGGAAAGCGAAGAGGCGCATCTTGAGCTGGCCCGGTTATTCGACCAGCTTGAGCGGACCGACCAGGCTAACGTACATTATCGGGCCAGCGCCCGTCTCGACAAGCGCTAGGACCTACACAACAGGCGGTACGGAGGGGTAAATGCTGAACATCGATATGCGCAAGATCTACAATTTCTATCCCGTCGAACCAGTGCCGGACCCGGCTAGCTTGCCGACCGGAGGGGATATTTACTACGAATGCCTGGATTGCGCCGCGGTGGTCAATTCGCTGCCGCATATCAAGGCAGCTTGTGTTTGCGGTAACTTGCAAGGCAGCGGCGGCAAGCTGGCCGTCCAGAACCCGGAGCGGGTTCGTGTCGTGCGCGGCAAGCTGAAATAACCGGCCTGGCGCGTGACCGGTCGGTCACGCGCGCCAGCCTCAGGCCCAGTCCTGCGGCTTGAGGAAAACTTCGTAGAGTTCGGCTTCCGGCGTGCCGGCCACGGGCTGCCAGTCGTAGCGCCATTTGACGATCGGCGGCAGCGACATCAGGATCGACTCGGTACGACCGCCGGATTGCAGGCCGAACAGCGTACCGCGGTCCCAAACCAGATTGAATTCGACATAGCGACCACGGCGGTAAGCCTGGAAGTCGCGTTCGCGCTCGCCGTAGGCCGTGTCGCGACGCTTGGCCAGCACCGGCAGGTAGGCCGCGGTGAAGGCGTTGCCGACCGCCTGGGTCAGTCCAAAACAGCGTTCGAAACCGCCCTCGTTGAGGTCGTCGAAGAAGATGCCGCCGACACCGCGCGGTTCGTTACGGTGTTTGAGGAAAAAGTAGTCGTCGCACCACGCCTTGTATTTCGGATAGACCGCTTCGCCGAACGGCGTCAGGGCCTCCTTGCAGGTCCGGTGGAAGTGGGCGACGTCCTCGCGTTGGCCGTAATAGGGCGTCATGTCCATGCCGCCGCCGAACCACCAGACATCTTCTTCACCGGGTTTGCTGGCGACGAAGCAGCGCACGTTCATGTGGGCGGTCGGGCAGTACGGGTTGCGCGGATGCAGGACCAGGGAAACGCCCATGGCTTCCCAGGCGCGACCCGCCAGTTGCGGCCGGACGGCGGTGGCGGAGGCGGGCAGCGATTGGCCGGTGACGTGCGAGAAATTGACCCCGCCGCGTTCGAAAAAGTCGCCTTCCTCGATCAGTCGCGAAATGCCGCCACCGCCTTCCGGGCGTTGCCAACTGTCGGTGCGGAAGGTCTGGCCATCGAAGGCTTCGAGTTGGCTGACGATGCTTGCTTGCAGGTCGGTGAAGAATGCCTTGAGTTGGCTGGTCGGAGTACTCATGGTGCGGGTTTTTCTCGGTGAACTTGGGGAATCGTCGGGGCGTACAGCGCGTAGCGGTTGCGGCCATCGGCCTTCGCCTGGTACATGGCGATGTCGGCAAAACTGACCAGTTGCCCGGCATTGATGGTGGCGGCATCTTCACCGGCACAGACGGCAATGCCGATCGAGACGCCGATGGTGATCTCGAAATGCTCGATGTGAATGGGCTCGGCCAGCGCCCGGAGGCAATCGCCGGCGGCGCGTTCGGCTGCTTCCTGCGGCCGTTCGGTGTCGCCGAGCAGGATCAGGAATTCGTCGCCGCCCAGGCGGGCGACGGTGTCGGCTTCGCGCACGCAGTTGCGCAGGCGGTGGGCGATCTCGATCAGCAGCAGGTCGCCGACCTGGTGGCCATATTGGTCATTGACTGGCTTGAACCCGTCGAGGTCGAGGAAAAGCAGGGCCAGCCCGTGGCCGCTGCGGGCAATGCGGAGCAGTTCGTTGTCGAGCCGGTCGTTGATCAGCAGGCGGTTGGGCAGGCCGGTCAGCGTATCCCGGTGGGCCATGTCGGCAAGGCGATGCTCCTGTTCGAGCAGTTGGCGCTGCAGGCGATTGAAACTGTTGGCGACATCGGCGACTTCGTCGTTCGACCCGGTATCGACCGGCTGCATGGGGCGGGTCCCTTCGGCCATGTCGTGGATTTCCTCGGCCAGGCGGCTGAGCGGCTGCAACAGCCGATTGAGTGCCGCAAACAGGATGACGATGATCGGGAAGGCCAGCAGGAAGGCGATCAGCGTGGTGTTGCGGACGGTGTTCCAGACCGGTTCGAAGGCTTCGTCGGTGGGCTGGCGAGCGAGCAGGACCCAGCCGGCCGCCGGAATATCGACCAGTGTGGTCAATTCATCCCGACCGCTGGCGTTGCGGATGGTCCGCGTGCCGCGCAGCCCGGCCAGCAGTTGATCGATGATGAGATCGTCGCCGATCGGCGGCAGGGGCGTGATGGCATCGTCAAGAGCCGAGGCCAGGGCGAACAGCCGGTGTTGCGGTGCGACCAATTGATAGGTGCCATGTCGCCCCGGATGGGCGCCGATGATCAGGTCGAGGAAGCCCGGCGTGGCGAGCGGCGTGACCCCGGCCAGGACGCCGAGCAGGCGGGCGTCGTCGCCAATGACCGGGATGGCGATGACCAAGGCCGGTTCGCCGGTGGCACGGGTGATCAGCGGCTTGCTGATGTAGGGCTGTCGCGTGGTGGTAGCGCCGATGAACCAGTCCCGGTCGATAAAGGATTTGGGGCGGGTTGCCAGGTGCGGCGTGTCGCCGATGGTCGGCCCGCCATCGGGCGGGATGACCATCAGCCCGGTCGGGAACAACGTCCGGATGGCCTTGCGGTCTTCCAGCCAGCCTTGCATGGCCGGCGGGTGCGAAAACAGCGCCGGCGGCATGTTGAGTGCTACCCGTTTCAGGCTCTCCAGGCGCAGCGTCAACTTGCCGTCGATGTCGCGGGCAATGTAGGTGGCGGCGGTTTGCTGCTGTTTGGAAACCATCTCCTGCATTTCGCCGTGCAGGATACGGGTGACAAACAGCGTGATGAGGCCGATGCCGGCCACCGAAAGGAGGGCAACGACAGCAGCAATGCGTGTCTTCAGACTGCTGCCGAAGCCCCGCCTCATGCTGGCGGCTTAGCGGGCGATGGCCCGGTAGCCGATATCCTTGCGGAACTGCATGCCTTCGAACTGGATCTGGACGGCCGATTCGTAAGCCAGTTTCTGGGCCAGCTTGACGTTCTCGCCGAGTGCCGTGACGCAGAGGACGCGACCGCCGTTGGTCACCACCTTGCCGTCGACTTCCGTCGTGCCGGCGTGGAAGACGTGGGCGTCCGGACCGAAGCTGTTGCCGTTGGGCAGGCCGATGATCTGGTCGCCCTTCTTCGGGGTGTCCGGATAATTGGCCGCGGCCAGCACGACGCCGAGGGCGACGCGACGGTCCCATTCGGCCTCGACGTGGTCGAGCGTGCCGTCGATGGCGTGTTCGAGCAAGTCGACGAAGTCAGACTTGAGGCGCATCAGGATCGGCTGGGTTTCCGGGTCGCCCATGCGGCAGTTGAATTCCAGCGTCTTGACCGAACCGTCCTTGCCGATCATCAGGCCGGCGTAGAGAAAGCCGGTGAAGGGGATGCCATCCGCCGCCATGCCGCGCACGGTGGGCAGGATGATTTCGCGCATCGCCTTGGCGTGCACTTCCGGCGTGACGCAGGGGGCCGGGGAGTAAGCGCCCATGCCGCCGGTGTTGGGACCCTGGTCGCCGTCGAAAATGCGCTTGTGGTCCTGGCTGGAGGCCAGTGCCAGCACGTTCTTGCCGTCCACCATGACGATGAAGCTGGCTTCCTCGCCGTCGAGGAAGTCCTCGATGACGACACGGGCGCCGGCATCGCCCAGCTTGTTGCCGGACAGCATGTTATCGATTGCGGCGTGTGCTTCTTCAAGGCTCATGGCGACGACGACGCCCTTGCCGGCGGCCAGGCCATCGGCCTTGATGACGATCGGGGCGCCCTGCTGGTCGATGTAGGCGTGTGCCTCGGCGGCATCGCTGAAGGTGCCGAAACCGGCGGTCGGGATGTTGTGGCGGGCCATGAAGCGCTTGGCGAAATCCTTCGAGGATTCGAGCTGGGCGGCTTCCTTGGTCGGGCCGAAGATCTTCAGGCCGCGGGCGCGGAAGACATTGACCACGCCGGTGGCGAGCGGGGCTTCCGGGCCGACCAGCGTCAGGTGGATCTTGTTCTGCTCGGCGAAATCAGCCAGGGCTTCCGGATCGGTGAGGTTGATGTTTTCCAGCTCGTGCTCGCGCGCCGTGCCGGCATTGCCCGGGGCAACGTAGACCTTCTGCAGACCGGGGGTCTGGGCCAGGCGCCAGGCCATGGCGTGCTCGCGGCCGCCGGAACCGATGACGAGAAGTTTCATGACTGTATCCTTTTCCCTCTGTTGTTTAGTTGCACCACTGCTTCTCGCAGGGGGTGCCGTCGTTGTCGCCATCCATTTTGGTCCCCGGACAGTTTTTTAGGAACCAGTTTGCTTCCGCACAGGATGTCATTTGGGAGCAGTAGATGCGTCCGTCGCAGCGATATTCAAGCCCGCCCGGTCTTTCCGGGCGGCTCTGCGGGCGTTCGGACGGCAGGCCGGGTATCGGCTGGGCTACTGCTACCGGTGTCTTTGTCGTCATTTGCCGGTACTTGCCATAGCCATGCCAGGCCAGGGCGGCAAGTGCCAGCAGCATGACGACGTGTTTCATCCGTTAGTGACGGAAGTGGCGAGCTCCGGTGAACACCATGGCCAGACCATGCTCGTCGGCCGCCGCGATGACTTCTTCGTCACGCATCGAGCCGCCCGGCTGGATCACCGCCTTGGCGCCCGCTTCGGCCAGCACGTCAACGCCGTCGCGGAACGGGAAGAAGGCGTCGGAAGCGACGACCGAACCCTTGAGTTCCAGGCCGGCATGCTGGGCCTTGATGCAGGCGATCTTGGTCGAATCGACGCGGCTCATCTGGCCGGCGCCGACGCCCAGCGTCATGCCGCTGCCGCAGAAGACGATGGCGTTCGACTTGACGAACTTGGCGACGCGCTCGGCGAAGAGCAGGTCTTCGATCTGCTGGGCGGTCGGCTGCACCTTGGTGACGACCTTGAGGCCGGAAACCTGGGCCGTGAAATTGTCGGCCGTCTGCACCAGCAGGCCGCCGCCGACGCGCTTCAATTCCAGCTTGTTGAGGTCGCGGCCGAGCGGCACGACGAGGACGCGCAGGTTCTGCTTGGCGGCCAGTGCGGCTTGGGCTTCGGCAGTGAAGGACGGGGCGATCAGCACTTCGACGAAGTGCTTGCGGGCGTTCATGGCTTCGACGACGTCGAGGCCGACTTCGCCGTTGAAGGCGATGATGCCGCCGAAGGCCGAGGTCGAGTCGGTCTTGAAGGCCTTCTCGTAAGCCGCGAGCAGCGTGCCGTCGATGGCGACGCCGCACGGATTGGCGTGCTTGACGATGACGCAGGCCGGCACGTCGAAGCTCTTGACGCATTCCCAGGCGGCATCGGAGTCGGCGATGTTGTTGTAGGACAGTTCCTTGCCTTGCAACTGGCTGTAGGCGGCGATGCTGCCCGGCAGCGGCGTGGTGTCGCGGTAGAAGGCGGCTTGCTGATGCGAGTTTTCACCGTAGCGCAGGATCTCGGTGCGGTCGAAGGCGAGCTGCAGCTTGGCCGGGAAGATGGCCGGCACCGGGGCGGCTTCGGCCGGCTTGGCTTCGGCGCCTTCATCGAGGCCGGTCAGCCAGTTGGCGATCATGCTGTCGTAGCGGGCGGTGTGGGTAAAGGCCTTCTTGGCCAGGTTGAAGCGCGTGGCCAGTTGCAGGGCGCCGCCATTGGCCTGCATTTCGACGAGCAGCGGGGCGTAGTCTTCGGGGTCGGTGACGATGGCAACGCCGTTGTAGTTCTTGGCCGAGGAACGGACCATGGCCGGGCCGCCGATGTCGATGTTCTCGATCGCGTCTTCGAGCGTTACGCCAGCCTTGGCGATGGTCGCGGCAAAGGGGTAGAGATTGACGCAGACCAGGTCAATGGTCGGGATGCCGTGGGCTTCGATGGTTGCCAGGTGTTCCGGCAGGTCGCGACGGGCCAGGATACCGCCATGCACCTTCGGGTGCAGGGTCTTGACGCGGCCGTCGAGCATTTCCGGGAAACCGGTGTAGTCGCCGATCTCGGTCACCGTGAGGCCGGCATCGCGCAGCATCTTGGCGGTGCCGCCGGTGGACAGGAGATTGACGCCCTGGGCGGCGAGGCCCTGGGCGAATTCGAGAACGCCCCGCTTGTCGGAGACGGAGATCAATGCTTGCTTGATGGTCATGGCGATTACAGTAGTTGGTGTTCGGTAAGCTTCTTGCGCAGGGTGTTGCGGTTGATGCCGAGCATCTCCGCGGCCAGGGTCTGGTTGCTGCCCGCCTTGGCGAGGACGACTTCGAGCATCGGCTTTTCGACGCTCTTCAGCACCATGTCGTAGATTGCGCAGGGTTTTTCGCCATCGAGATCGCGAAAGTACTGCTCGAGTGCCCCCAGCACGCAAGCAGAGATATCTTGTTGTTGGCTCATGCTGCCAACGCCTCCTCTGTATATTTCAGATGTTGATGCTCTTCCGCCAGACGGCAGAAGAAGTCGTTTACCGCCTGCATCTGTTGATCGATGCTGGGCAGTACATTCATTTCCTTGCGGAAGGCGGCCGACCCGACCAGCCCCTTGGTGTACCAGGAGATGTGCTTGCGGGCGACCTTGAAACCGGTTTCCGGGCCGTAGAACTCGTAGAGATCGGCCAGGTGGGCCTTGAGGATCGCGTGGATTTCGCTGACTTCGGCCGGCGGCAGGTGCTGGCCGGTCTGCAGGTAATGTTCGATTTCGCGGAACAGCCAGGGGCGGCCCTGGGCGGCGCGGCCGATCATGATGCCGTCGGC
>DAIMCQ010000189.1:0-8195 GCA_036726285.1 Azonexus sp. | reverse complement strand
GAAGGCGAGGTCGGCTCGGCCCAGTTTGTGGGCAATCAGGTTGGCATGGTCGCGGGCGTTGGCAAAGCCGAAGCAGGTATAGCCCTCGCCGCAATCGATGACATAGAGTTGCTGTTCCGCATTGATGCTGATCTTGTTCATCTCGGGTTCCTTTCGACATGGCGTGGAGCCCGATACCCCATGGGTGTGAGCCCCACGGGGGTGTTGGTTCGCCGGGCCGGAGTACGGCGGGCGTGTCGTTGCGCGGTAATTCAGGCCGTTTGCGCTACCGGCTGGAACACTTGCTCAACGACCATGTCATCGGCGACGACGATCTGGTCGAATATCAGACGGTCCAGTTTCAGCAGCAGGGCGTCCGCGTGGTCTTGGTCATCCGGGCACAGGGACGAACGCAGTTTTTCGACCTCTTTCTTGATGAGGCGAAGTTCTTGGACGATGGCGCGGTTGGCATGGGCTTCGATGGCATTCAGGATTGCGGTGACGGTGATCATCGATGGCTTCCTTTCATGGCTTGAGACGGGGATGGGCATGCCGATGCCCACCGGCGGACGGGGGAAGGTGAACGCGGGTCGGCAATGCGGGATCTGGTCGTGCGAGGCTGCCTCGGGGGCGTATCGGCACGCATGGGTGGGATCGAAGCGAGCGCCGCACGCACCGCGAACTGAAGCGCGGGCGCGGGCATTCGGCGATCCGGATACGACGGTCGGAGCCGTTGCATCGCAGGCCGGACCGGAAGGGTCAGGCGGCCGTGCGCGGTGCTTTATCGGCCGACGAGGCCTGGTCTTCGGTGGCTGCGGGGACCAAGGCGGCCTGGCGCTCGAAAGCCGCGCGGGCCGTCGCGAACTTGGCTTCCCGGGGCAGGCGACGCACCTGGGCGGCGGCCGGTTCCTTGGCTGCTTCGGGCAGGCATTCGACAGCAAGGTAGCTGCCATGGCGCCACATCGTCTGCAGGTTGCGCAGTGGCTGGATGAACAACCCGATGCACAGCCCGCGGATGAACTGACCGATCCGCTTGTGCCGCGCTTGGCGGGCCTTGTGCTGGCGCAGGGATTCCCTGCAGCACAGGTAGAGCGCCAGATGGCTGCGCTTCATTTCAGGATCGGACTCCAACTGGGCCAGGACTTCGCTAGCGATGGCCGGATCCCGGCCGACGCGTTGGTAGAAGCCGACCCAAGCACGTTCTTCCTCAGACTCGAGGCTGGAGTGCCGCGGACGAGGACGGGACTTCTCGATTGACATGGTGTTATCTCCAAAGGCGAACAGAGGGAACACCTGTCCCCGGTCGGGGAAGCGGTAGACTCCCCGGGGTTGCACGGACATGTGGCGCTGCTAAGCTGAACGCTCACACATGAAAGGTGCCCACACCATGCTGCGTGCAGGCGATGCGCTACGGTTCACGCCCGACGAAATCGAGGATTTCCGAAAACTCGGACTCGACTTCGACGGGGCGCGAACGCCGGACGATATCGAACAGGTATTGACCGGGTGGGCCGATACGCTGAACGACGAACGTCCGAATCTGCTGGAAAAGATCGCTGTAGAACTGGCTAATGCCAAAGGCATCCCGCTACCCGCACGCTTGACGCGGGTATGCTGATACGGCCTTGCTGTTCTCCTCGGCAATCCCGATCCAGCGGTCGGCGATCTGGTCCAGATAGACCAGATCATCGACTTCGATCTCGCCCGACTCTCGTAAGCGGGCGATGACCTCCTTGACCAGGGATGGATCGTCCTTGGCCAGTTGAATCACGGTGGCGGCAATGCGCCGGCGGTAGAGGCTGATCGGCATGATCAGACTCCCACCGCATGAGGCTCGGAAGCGCTGCCGGACCGTCTGGGGACGATCGGCGGCGGTTTCAACAACGCCGGTACGGCCGGTGTGCGTATGGCAGGCCGGGCATACCCGGAACCACCTAACAGCACAGCAACTGGGCGCGACGTTTTGGTCACAGAGGTTGCGAACATGGTGTTCTCCTTCGGGAATGAAAGGGAACACCTGTCCCTGGCAGGGAACTTGGGGTTCCCCGTTCGGGATGCTCCGCCCGGATTGGCAGAGCGGCTCAAGGCATGCCAGGCGGCATGCGCAGGATGACGGCCTAAGGTTCTTGCGGACAGGGCCTTCGTTCGATGCCGATCAACCCGAAGGTCGAACAGCGGCGGAACACAACATCCAGCCTGACGGCTGAACAGAACTCCCGGCCAAGTGAACGGCCGGACCCGACGGTAGTCGGGTATGCAGTAGGCAGGTAACGACTGCGACGCCAGCAGGGCTGGACTTCAGGGCGACCAAAATCGCCGATGAAGGCTGAGCAGACACGATGTCCACAGAAAGCACTTGTAGTATCGCGCTGTGCTTAGCCTGGGTTCAAGGCCATGATTGCTTTTGCCATACCCAAGCGCTTGGAATTTAGGTGTGCGTTACGCCAGACATTCATTGCTTACGGACCGTCCATCCATAGGGAAACAGGATGCGTTCATTACCCTGCCTTTCGAATGAAAGGAAGTTAACGGTCAGGAGGTGCGACGGCAGGACTATTCGTTCCGTGAGGGCAGTCGTGCAGTTGCTCATTCGCTCGCTGCTTGAAATGCGGCCTGTACGGCGCGTACCAGCGAGGGGTGGAGGGTGCCCAACTTGGGTGTTTGCCCATGGGGTGCGGCTGGCGGCACCGAAAACCACTTGGTGGTAAAAGGTAAATCGATGGCCTGTTTCAGGTCGAACTTGGTGTCGTAGCTCAATCCAGCCGCCTCGTAGGCGGCATGGTTACGATCGCGCAGGATCGAGAACTCGCCCCGATGCAATGTCGTCGTCCGCTGGCTGGTACCGTACGCAACGCGTACCTCGAAGTGTGGCGCATCGTCGTCAAAGACCACCAGGATCAAGGCTGGCCGCGGCTTTGGCCGGGGGGTAATGTTGTCCGGGAAATGGCACCAGACGATTTCGCCAGCGGTAGGTTCTCCCCACCACTGGGGCGTCATGCAGTTTCCGCTTCGAACAAACTCGAACGTACCGAGCGCTTGCTACCTTGGGGAACGTGTTTTTTGATCTGACGGACCTGAACGGCAGTCAGCGGGCCATCGTCAGCTTCGTATTGCGGCAGCACCTTGACGGCCAGTTCATGCAACGCTTGATGTATCGCCTGGGTTTCATCCACACCCAGGTATTCCGCCAGGCGTTTGGCGGTATCACGCGTAATTCCGGTGGCGCTATCGACCGTGCGATAGCGAAATGCGATCTGGTTGGCGGCAGCGCGGGCGGTCATGGCAATATTCCTCTATTTGGATATCTTAAAGATATCCATAGTAGCCCTGTTCGTCAAGGAGGGAAATAGTTGCCGTAATGTTGGGCGATTTCTCATTTGCTCTGCACAAGAGTGCAGCCTGTGCGATCAACGTCGCCAAAAAAATCCCCCACAGCCTTGCGGCCATGGGGGTTGAATCAATTCATGCGGCTTGCCGAATTTCTTCAGCGTCGGCCTTCGCACTGCCCGCTTCATCCTTGTCCAGGTCGAGTTGCTTGAGCAGGTCTCGTTGCCGGAGCAGCAGATCGGTGAGTCGGCCTTCGTGCTCGAAGGGCCGGGCCAGTTCCAGCCGCAGATCTTCCAACCGCTTGCGGCGGGTCGCCAACTGCACCACGGTATCGGCGTGGTGCTTGCCGACCGATTCCAGCGCTCCCAGCAAGGCCGCCACCAGGGCCGGACCCGTTTGATAGGGCTCGGCGTTGTACAGGCAGTGTCCCGCCAGGTACAGGCTGGGCGTCTCGTCGCCGCGGGCGGCGAGGATGCCGAGGTCGAAACCGCCAAAGCGGCCGACGACCCGCTCGATCATCCGGCTAGTCGTGCGTACTTCTTCCTTGGCCGACTTCACCAAGCCGCGCAGCGCTTCGCCCACCGCATCGGGACCCGCGATCTTGCGCCCCGCCAATTCCACCGCGATGCTTTGCATGGTCTGCGGTTCAATGCGAGTGGCGTCCTCTGCGTACAGTGCCAATTTCTTCTCCAGCGACTCCAGCATCATCGGCAACCGGCCTACCTCGCTCTCGTTGGCGTAGCGCTGGTTGCGCCACACCGAGAACAAAGTTGAGAGCCGGGCCACCTCCGCATCCACGCCGGCCTTCTCGATCACCAGCGGATTGCCCGACGCCAAAGCTTTCACCTCGGCATAGGACAGTGCCGCCAGTTCCACATCCTCCAGCGAGCGGATGCCCTTGTCGCCCGCCATGACCTGGGCGATGAAACGCGCCTTGGTCTCCAGCGTCTGCCACGAGTAACTGTCGAAGCTTTGCTGGGTGACGTAGCGGAAGATCTCCACTTCCTCGCTCAGGTTGCCCTGGCGCAGGATACGGCCCTCCCGCTGCTCCACATCGCAGGGACGCCATGGGGCGTCAAGGTGATGCAGAGCCACGAGGCGCGTTTGCACGTTGGTGCCCACCCCCATCTTGGCAGTGGACCCCAGCAGCACCCGCACCCGGCCTTCCCGTACCGCCTTGAACAGCGCGGCCTTCTGGGCATCGGTCTCGGCGCCATGGATGAAGGCGATTTCCTTTTCAGGAATGCCCGCCGCCATGAGCCGCGCCCGCAAGTCGTCGTAGACGCTGAACGCCTTGCCGCCCTTGGGGGACGACAAGTCGCAGAACACCAACTGTGCCCCCCGGAAATCCATCGTGCGCTGCCAGATGGCATGTACTTCCCGCACGCAGGCGGCCACCTTGCCGTTTTCATCAAAGCGTGCCGTGGGCGCCACCAGCCGGAAGTCCAGTGCGGCCTTGCGACCGTCGGTGGTCACCGCCAGCATGTTGTCGTCCTTCGGATCGACCTCGCCGTTGCGGATGGCTTCCGCCCGCAACACCAGGGTCTGAACGAAGGCCTTCAGCGACGGGCTGGCCGGGCAGGCGACAATACGTGGCTTGCCGCCACGCAGCGTCGGTACTGGCAAATCCAGCATCTCAGCCGTGCGGATGTCGGCCACTTCGCCGAACACCGCCATCAACTCGGGCACGTTGATGAAGCGCGCGAAGCGCGTGTGCATGCGGTAGCCGCTGCCGTCCGGCGCAATCTCCAGCGCCGTCACGCTCTCCCCGAAGGTCGCCGCCCAGGCATCGAACTGCTGCAGCCCGAGTTCCTCCAGCCGCTTGGGCTGCAGGTAGCGCATCATGGTGTGGACTTCGGCCATGGTGTTGGCCACCGGCGTCGCCGTCGCGAACACCACGCCGCGCTGCGCATTGCCGTGGCGCTGCATGGTGTAGCGCGTCTTCAGGTACAGATCGAAGGCGCGTTCCGAACTGGTCAGCGGCAGCCCGGCCACCCGGGTCATCTTGGTGAACCGGTAGAGGTTCTTGTGCAAGTGGGCTTCATCGACGAACAGCCAGTCGACGCCCAGTTGCTCCCAGGTCAGCAGGTTGTCCTTCTTGTTGTCGGCGGACAGCTTTTCCAGCCGGGCCTGCCAGCTTTTCTTCATCGCCTCGAGTTGCTTGACGATCCGGTTCGACCGGTCGTTGCTCTTCTCGGCACGTACTGCCATTTCTATTTCATGGATGATCTCCTTGATGTAGCCCTCGGTGAATTGCGGCGAGAGCTTGATGCGCTCGAAGCTCGAATGCGTGATGACCACCGCGTCCCAGTCGCCCGTGGCGATGCGCGACACCAGCTCGCGCCGGCGATTGCCCTCCAGGTCCTCCTTCGTCGCCATCAGCACCGAGGCGTTAGGGTAGAGCCGGACGAACTCCGCGGTGTACTGGGCCAGCATGTGGTTGGGGACCACATGGCAGGGCTTGTTGGCAAACCCCAGGCGGCGCAGTTCCATGCTGGCAATGACGCAAACCGCCGTTTTGCCGGCGCCGACCACGTGAAAGAGGCCAGTATTGCCCGACTGCACGATGCGCCACACCGCGTTCGGCTGATGCGGATGCAACTCGAAGCAACGCGAGAAGCCGGGTAGCTTCAGATGCGAGCCGTCGAAGTGCCGTGGCCGCGTCGCGTTGAACAAGTCGTTGTAGATGCGGCACAAGCGCTCGCGGCGCTCGGTCTCCGAGAAAGCCCAGGTCGCGAAGCGTTCCTTGACGAGGCCCAACTTTTCCCGGGCGGCCAAGGTCTCGGCGGCATTGACGTAGTACTTGTCGGTCTCCTGGTCACGGTCACGGACCGTCGGCACCTGGACGTTCAGCGCGCACTGCACCAGTTCGATGGCGTTCATGCGCGAGGTGCCGAATTCCTGGGTCACCTTGACGTTCTGCCGGGCTTCCCATTCGCCATACTTTACCGACCAGGCGCCAGCCTCGGCCGAGTAGCCAACCTGGCAGTCCTTCAGTTCCAGTACTTCCTGGACGAAGGTCTCGACGTCATGGGCCGGAACCCATACCGCGCCCAGACGCGGCTCAATGGCCGCCGGCGGCAGATCCTCCGGTTGCACCTTCTCCAACGCCTCGACGTTGCGCCGATACGCTGCTCCCGACAGCACCGCCTGCTTTAGCTTCGTTTTCACGTTGCCCGACAGGTAGTCGTCGGCGGTCGTCCAACTTCCGTCCATCGGGTCCCGGAAGATGTGACCGGCGCTGGTCAGCACCTCCAATACCTCCGCTTCTGGTGCTTCCAGCAGCCCGGCCATGTAGGCCGGATCGACCTGGCCTCGCCACTGCACGGAGGCGGCCAGCGCCTCGCTCGGCTCGCCCGCGCGGTCGGGTTCGACCACCCGGCTCAGAGTGCGCTGGGTGAACAACGCCGCCTTGCGCGCCGTCCCCGACTCTTCGTCGTAATGCTCCAGGGACAAGAGCAGCGGATAGTCCGGATCGCGCCGAAATGCTAACGCGTTGGCCCGGGCCGTAAGGCAGCCGTACTTGGCGACGAAACGGTCGTAGGTGCCGTTGAGCATCGCCCGCAGGTATCCCAGCGGACCATCGTTCTCATCGGCCAACTGGGCATCGAGCATGGCCCGGGCATGGTCGCGGATCGCGCACATCCCGGTGATCCTGGCCCGCTGTGTGGCATTGAGCTGATCATGGACATCGACCAGTTCACCGCCTTCGACCCGATGCACTCGCCCTTGATGCAGGCGAAAGCTTCCGGGGCGGGCACAGGCTTCGGCCGGCATCACAACACGCAGCGGTGACGTTGCGTGCTTCACCGGCTCAAAGACGCCGGTGGGCAGCAAGGCGATGCGCTCAAGCAGGGTAGCTTCCAAATCGCCCTCGAAAACCGCCATCGGGACTTCCTCGTAGCCGTTGCTCTCGCTACGGATGCGACCGATGCAGAACTCAGGGTGCCGCATGTACCATTCGTTGATCGGCAGGTAGCGATTCGGCGGCGCCAAGGGATGTCTCAATTCGTTCGGCACCGCGGTGATGTCCAGCCACTCGGCTTCGACCGTCTCCGAGCGTTGCCGCTTGCGCAGGAACAGGATGTCGGTCTGCGCCTCGGTGGCGGCGATGCCGGCGAAGGCCCCCTTGGGGAGCCGGATAGCCCCCAGCAGATGGGCCTGGCTCGCGAGGTACTGGCGTACCGTCTCTTGCCTGGATTCCAGCGTGTGGCTGCTGGTGATGAGGCAGACCAGCCCGCCGGGACGCACCAGATCGAGGGCGCGCCCGAGGAAGTAGTTGTGGATGCTGTAGTGGGCGTAGGCCCGGTTGCTCTGGTCGGCGACCTGGTATTTGCCGAAAGGAACGTTGCCGATCACCAGGTCGAACCAGTTCTCGGGCAGCGGCGTCTTCTCGAAGGGCGCGATGCGTACGTCCGCGCCGCCAGGAGCATAGAGCGCTTGCAGGATGCGACCCGAGAGGTGGTCGATCTCGATGGCGGTGACGGTGCTGCGCTCCGCCAGGTTCTCCGGCATGGCGCCGATGAAATGGCCGATGCCGGCCGCGGGTTCGAGGACGCGGCCGCCGCTGAAACCGAAGCCGAGGATCGCCTGCCACATGGCCTCGATCACGTGAATCTCGGTGTAGTGGCTGTTGTTCACGGAGGCCCGTGCAGAGGCGTAATCCTCGGGCGGCAGCAGGTCCTGCAACCGGCGGGCACGTTCGGCCCAAGCGGGTTCGTCGGTGTTGAGGTTGAAGCTCGCCGGCAGACCGCCCCAGCCGGTGTGGCGCTGGAGGGCTTGGCGCTCTTCCGCAGCGGGGGCGCGGTTTTCGTTCTCGATCCGTTGCAGGGTGTCGATGGCCACCAGATTGGCCTCGAACTTCGCAACGGCGCCGACCGGATAGAGCC
>DAIMCQ010000188.1:0-8198 GCA_036726285.1 Azonexus sp. | reverse complement strand
GGCACCGCCAAGATCGCGCTGGGCTTCCCGCCCAAGGAAATGTGGGAGATGTTCGACAGCATCGGCTTCGGCCAGGCGCCCAACCTCGGCTTTCCCGGCGAAGTGAACGGCAGGCTGCGGCCCTGGAAAAACTGGCGGCCGATCGAGCAGGCCACGATGTCCTACGGTCACGGTATTGCCGTCAGCCTGGTCCAGTTGGCCCGGGCTTATACCGTTTTTGCGCGGGATGGCGAATTGATGCCGTTGTCGCTGATCAAGCTCGATGAATCGCCGGTGCATGGCACCCGGATCTTCTCGCCGCAAACCATGCGTGAATTGCGCGCCATGCTCGAAATGGCCGTGCAGCCCGAAGGCACCGCACCCAAGGCGCGGGTGCCGGGCTATCGCGTCGGCGGCAAGACCGGCACCGCCTACAAGGTCGAAGGCGGCGTCTATGCCCGCAAATATGTTGCCTCCTTCGTCGGCGTCGCGCCGATCAGCGAACCGCGCTTGGTGGTGGCGGTGATGATTGATGAGCCGAGCGCCGGCGCCCACTTCGGTGGCGACGTGGCCGGCCCGGCCTTTTCGCAGATCATGGGTGGCGCGCTGCGCACCATGGGCATTCCGCCGGATGCGCCGATACAGGTGGCCGATGCCGCTGCCGGAAAGGGCAAGCTGTGAGTACGCCGCGCCACATTCTCGATCGCCTGGAAGGCCTCGGGGTGACCCCGAGTGGTGTCGCCGACGACAGCCGCCAGGTGATGCCGGGCGACCTGTTCCTGGCTTACCCCGGCGACCTGGCGGACGGTCGTCGTTATATCGCCGATGCCTTGCAGCGTGGCGCCGTCGCGGTGGCCTGGCAGCCGGGTGGCGATTTTGTCTGGGATGCCGCCCTGCGCGTGCCGAACCTGCCGGTCGAGGCCTTGCGGCCGCTGGCCGGGCCGTTGGCGCATGCCGTCTATGGTTATCCGAGCGAAGGCTTGTCGCTGATTGCGATCACCGGTACCAACGGCAAGACGACGATCAGCCAGTGCATTGCCCGTGCCTATCCCAAGCCCTGCGCCGTGATCGGCACGCTTGGCGCCGGTTTTCCGGATGCCCTGGTGGAAACCGGCTTTACCACGCCGGAAGCCACCACGCTGATGCGCTATCTCGCCAGGTTCCGCCAGGATCGTGCCGCGGCCTGCGCCCTCGAAGCCAGTTCGATCGGCATCGAGGAAGGCCGGATGAACGGCGCCCGCGTCGATGTCGCGGTCTTCACCAATTTCACCCGCGACCATCTCGATTACCACGGCAGCATGGAAGCCTATGCCGCCGCCAAGGAAAAGCTGTTTGCCTGGCCGCGTCTGCGTACGGCGATCATCAATCTGGATGACGAGTTGGGTCAGAAGCTGATTCGCGAAACGACCGCCATGCGCGTACTCGGCTACGCCATCGGCGAGGCCCGCCGCGATTTTCCGGCCCTGGTGCGCGCCGAAGAGTTGGTCGATACGCCATTCGGCCAGCGCTTCAACCTGGTGCTGCCGAACGGCCGGGCAACAGTCGATACCGGCCTGGTCGGGCGCTACAACGTGCATAACCTGCTGGCCGTCGCCGCGGTGCTGCACGACGCCGGCCTGGCGGTTGGCGAAGTGGCCCGCCGCCTGTCCGAACTGACGCCGCCGCCGGGCCGCATGGAACGCGTCGGCGGCAACGGCGAGCCGCTGGTCGTCATCGACTACGCGCATACCCCGGATGCGCTGGAGAATGCCCTGGTCGCCCTGCGCGACGTGGCCAATCGGCGCGGTGGCCGCCTGTGCGTCGTCTTCGGTTGCGGCGGCGACCGCGACAAGGGCAAGCGCCCGCAGATGGGCGGTATCGCCGCCCGTTGCGCCGACCGCGTCCTGGTGACCAGCGACAACCCGCGCAGCGAAGATCCGCAAGCCATCATCAACGACGTCCTCGCCGGCATGCTGCATGCCGAAAGCGAGGCCGATCGCGCCGCCGCCATCCGCAAGGTGGTACTCGATGCCGATGCGCGCGACGTCATCCTGCTCGCCGGCAAGGGCCACGAGTCCTATCAGGAAGTCGCCGGCGTGCGCAGCCCATTTTCCGACGTCGAGCAGGCCGAAGCCGCGCTGCTGCTGCACCGTCCCCCATCTCAGGAGGTTGCCGAATGAACTGGCTGCTTTCGCAAGTCGCCGTTGCCGTCAATGGCCGCCTGGTTGGCGCCGACGTCGCTTTGAACGGTGTTTCCACCGATACCCGTGGCGTTGCCGCCGGGCAGTTGTTCATTGCCCTGCGCGGTGAGCGTTTCGATGCCCACGATTTTCTTGCGCCGGCCGTGGCCAGTGGCGCAGCTGCCTTGCTGGTGGCCGATGAAGACAAATTGCCGGCTGGTGTGCCGGCCGTGGTCGTGGCTGACACGCGCTTGGCGCTGGGGGCGCTGGCCGCGGCCTGGCGGGCGGCGTTCAGCTTGCCGGTGATTGCCGTTACCGGCTCGAACGGCAAGACCACGACCAAGGAGATGGTTGCCGCCATCCTCAAGGCAGCGTTCGGCGACGCGGTGCTGGCGACGCGCGGCAACCTCAACAACGACATCGGTCTGCCGCTCACCTTGCTCGGTCTCAATGCCGCGCATCGCGCTGCCGTGATCGAGATGGGCATGAATCATCCGGGCGAAATCGGCTATCTGGCACCGATCGGTGCGCCGACCGTGGCGCTGGTGACCAATGCCCAGCGTGCCCACCTCGAAGGCATGGGCGACATGGATGAAGTGGCGCGCGAGAAAGGCAGCATCTTCGCCGGCTTGCCAGCTGGCGGGATCGCCGTCGTCAATGCCGACGACCACTACGCCGATTTCTGGCGCGATATAGCCAAGCGGCACTCGGTGCGCAGTTTCGGCATCGACCATGCCGCCGACGTGCAGGGCGTCGTGCACCAGCATGGCCTGGAAACGCAACTCGAATTGCAGGCGCCGGAAGGCCAGGCCGCCCTGCGCCTGAGCATTCCCGGTCGGCACAATGCGCGCAATGCGGTGGCTGCCGCCGCGGCCTGCCTCGCTGCCGGCCTGCCGATGGTGGCCGTCCAGGCCGGGCTGGAGAGCTTCTCCGGCGTCAAGGGCCGCCTGCAGCGGCGCGCCGGCAAGAACGGCGCCGATATCCTCGACGATACCTATAACGCCAATCCCGATTCGGTTCGCGCCGGCATTGACGTGCTGGCCTCGACCATCGGTCGCAAGCTGCTGGTGCTCGGCGACATGGGCGAGATCGGTGAAGCCAGTGGCCAATACCACGATGAAATCGGCGGCTACGCCAAGAGCCAGGGCATCGACCGCCTGTTCGCGCTCGGCGACGCCGCCCAGCAGGCCGTGCGCAACTTCGGTGAAGGCGCCCGCCACTATTGCAACGTCGACAAGCTGATCGCCGCGGTCGACAAGGAGCTCGGTCCGGACACCACGGTGCTGGTCAAGGGTTCGCGCTTCATGAAAATGGAACGGGTAGCCGATGCGCTGGCCGCCACCCCGGAGGAGAAACACTGATGCTGCTCGCATTGGCCCAATGGCTCGCACAGGATGTGCGCTTCTTCAACGTCTTCAACTACATCACGCTGCGCACCGTGCTGGCGGCGATGACTGCGCTGCTGATTTCTTTTGCCGCCGGCCCCGGTGTCATCCGCTGGCTGGCTGCCAAGAAGATCGGCCAGGCGGTGCGTACCGATGGTCCGCAAACCCATCTCGTCAAATCCGGCACGCCGACCATGGGCGGCGTACTGATCCTGATCGCTATCGGCGTGACGACCGTGCTGTGGGGCGACCTGACCAACAAGTACGTATGGACGGTGCTGGTCGTCACGCTGGGCTACGGCATCGTCGGCTGGTACGACGACTGGAAGAAGGTGGTGTATCGCGACCCGAAGGGCCTGTCGGCCAAGTGGAAATATTTCTGGCAGTCCGTGCTCGGCGTCGGGGCGGCGCTGTTCCTCGCCTTCTCCGCCAAGTCCGGCGCCGAAACCCAGTTGATCGTGCCTTTCTTCAAGAGCGTCGCTTATCCGCTGGGCATCATCGGTTTCATCACGCTGACCTACTTCGTCATCGTCGGTACCAGCAATGCGGTGAACCTGACCGATGGCCTGGACGGTCTGGCGATCATGCCGACCGTGATGATCGCCGGCGCCTTTGCGCTGTTCGCCTACGTTACCGGTCACGCGGTCTATGCCAAGTACCTGCTGATTCCCTACGTGCCGGGGGCTGGTGAGCTGTGCATCCTGCTCGGCGCCATCGCCGGGGCCGGGCTCGGCTTCCTGTGGTTTAACGCCTATCCGGCCGAGGTCTTCATGGGCGATGTCGGCGCGCTGGCGCTGGGCGCCGCGCTCGGTACCGTCGCCGTGATCATTCGCCAGGAAATCGTGCTGGTCATCATGGGCGGCGTTTTCGTCGTCGAGACCCTGTCGGTGATGCTGCAGGTCAGTTGGTTCAAATACACCAAGCGGAAATACGGCGAGGGCCGGCGCATCCTGCGCATGGCGCCGCTGCACCACCATTTCGAACAAACCGGCTGGAAGGAGACGCAGGTCGTCGTCCGCTTCTGGATCATCACCATCATGCTGGTGCTGGTCGGCCTGTCCTCGCTGAAGCTGCGCTGAACATGGAACTCAAGGGCAAACGCGTTCTGGTGATCGGGCTCGGCGAGTCCGGCCTGGCGATGGCCAAGTGGCTGCATCGCCAGGGCGCGCTTGTGCGCGTCGCCGATTCGCGCGACAACCCGCCGAACCGCGAGGCGCTGGCCGGGCTGGCGCCGCAGGCCGAAGTGATCGCCGGTCCGTTTTCCGCCGCGACCTTTGCCGGCATCGATCTGGTGGCGCTGTCGCCGGGGGTGCCCAAGGCCACGCCGGAAATTGCCGGGCTCGACGTGCCGGTGATCTCGGAAATCGAATTGTTCGCCGCCGGCGTGCGCGAACAGGTGGCGGACTCGAAAATCATCGCCATCACCGGCAGCAACGGCAAGACGACAACCACGGCCCTGACGGCCCACCTGCTGAACGGTGCCGGTGTGCCGGCCATTGCCTGCGGCAACATTTCCCCGTCGGCGCTGGACGCCTTGATGGATGCGCAGGATGCCGGCGCCTTGCCGCAAGTCTGGGTGGTCGAGCTGTCCAGCTTCCAGCTGGAAACAACGCATCACCTCAGGGCCGAAGCCGCCACCGTGCTTAATGTTTCGGAAGATCATCTCGACCGTTACGAGGGCAGCCTGGCCAATTACGCCGCGGCCAAGTCCCGTGTTTTCCAGGGCAAGGGCGCGATGATCCTCAATCGTGACGACGACTGGTCGATGGCCAATGGTCGTTGCGGCCGCAAGATTGTCACCTTTGGCCTGAACAAGGCGCCGCGCGGCCTCGATTTCGGCCTGGTCGACGGAGCCATCGTCAAGGGTGGCACAGTTCTGGTGGCCGTCAATGAACTCAAGCTCAGCGGCCTGCACAATGCCGCCAACGCCATGGCGGCGCTGGCGCTGTGCGAGGCGGTCGGGGTCGAGGTGGGCCGTCTGGTCGAGCCGCTGAAGACATTTGCCGGTCTGCCGCATCGCGTCGAGACGGTGGCCGAAATCGATGGCGTGCTCTACGTCGACGACTCGAAAGGCACCAATGTCGGCGCCACGCTGGCCGCCATCGAAGGCATGGGCCGCAAGGTGGCGATCGTGCTCGGCGGCGACGGCAAGGGACAGGATTTCTCGCCGCTCAAGCCGGCGCTGGAAAAACATGGCCGCGCCGTGGCGCTGATCGGCCGCGATGCCGCCGCGATCGGTATGGCGCTCGAAGGCAGCGGCGTTCCGACCCGCATCCTGGGCGACATGGAAACCGCCGTGCGCTGGCTGGCGGCGCATGCCGAAGCCGGTGATTGCGTGCTGCTCTCGCCGGCCTGCGCCAGCCTCGACATGTACAAGAACTACGCCCACCGGGCGCAGGCCTTCATCGATGCGGTGGGAGGGCTGAAGGCATGATGATCGGTGCCCTCGACGCGCCGCGCCGCCAGGTGGCCGAGATCGACTACGCGCTGCTGTGGAGCGTGCTGATCCTGCTCTTCGGCGGCCTGGTCATGGTCTATTCCGCCTCGATCGCGACGGCCGAAGGCGGCCGCTTCACCGGCCATCAGCCGGCCTATTACCTGGTGCGTCACGGCATTTTCCTGTGCATCGGCATGGTCGCCGCCGCCGTGGCTTTCCAGGTGCCGCTCAACCTGTGGCAGAAAAACGCTGCCTACCTGTTCATGATCGGCGCCGTCCTGCTCGCCATCGTGCTGATTCCCGGCCTCGGGCGCGACGTCAATGGCGCCCGCCGCTGGCTGCCGCTGGGTTTCGCCAACCTGCAGCCGTCCGAGCTGATGAAGCTGTTCGCGGTGCTCTATGCGGCCGACTACACGGTGCGCAAGATCAACGTCATGCATGACCTGAAGCAGGCTTTCCTGCCGATGTTCGGGGCGATGGCCATCGTCGGCATGCTGCTGCTCAAGGAGCCGGACTTCGGCGCCTTCGTGGTGATCATCTCAATCGCCATGGGCATCCTCTTCCTGGGCGGCCTCAAGGCCCGTCTGTTCGCCCTGCTGATCGTCGGCCTGCTGGTCGCCTTCACGGTGCTGATCATCGTCTCGCCGTATCGGCGCGACCGGGTGTTCGGCTTCATGGATCCCTGGGCCGACGCTTTCGGGCGCGGCTACCAGCTGTCGCATTCGCTGATTGCCTTCGGGCGCGGCGAACTGTTCGGGGTCGGCCTCGGCGCCAGCGTCGAAAAACTGTTCTACCTGCCGGAAGCCCACACCGACTTCCTGCTCGCGGTGATCGCCGAGGAACTCGGCTTCTTCGGCGTCGTCGCGGTGATCGCGCTGTTCGCCCTGGTCGTCCAGCGGGCCTTCGCCATCGGCCGCCAGAGCGTCCAGCTCGACCGTCTTTACCCGGCGCTGGTCGCCATGGGCATGGGCATCTGGTTCGGCGTCCAGTCCTTCATCAACATGGGCGTCAACATGGGCCTGCTGCCGACCAAGGGTTTGACTTTGCCGCTGATGAGCTTCGGCGGTTCGGGCATCTTCGCCAATTGCGTCGCGCTGGCCATTCTCCTGCGGGTGGATTGGGAAAATCGCCAATTGATGCGCGGAGGCAAGCTATGACGAGGGACCATGTGAATTCGCATCAATTGGCGATTTCGTCGCAGACAACGCGCCGCGTAGCGGCTCGTTGCGGCGCAGACTCATATTCGCGTAGCGAATGTTATGTCGGAGCCAATCACCCGGCGCAGCCGGGGTTAAGCGCGCAGCGCGGCCGGAGACAAAACTGCCACCTCCTGCGCGGAGGCAAATTATGAGCAAAACCATCCTGATCATGGCCGGCGGTACCGGCGGCCATATCTTCCCGGCGCTGGCCGTCGGTCACGCCTTGCGCGATGCTGGCTGGCGCGTCGTCTGGCTGGGCAACCCGGAAGGCATGGAGGCCCGCCTGGTACCGCAGCATGGCTTCGAGATGGTCAATGTCCGCTTCGCCGCGCTGCGCGGCAAGGGCATCCTGCGCAAGCTGCTGCTGCCGTTCAATCTGCTGCGCGGCTTCTGGCAGGCATTGCAGGCGATTCGCCAGGTGCGGCCCAATGTCGTCCTCGGCATGGGCGGTTACATCACCTTCCCAGGCGGCATGATGGCTGCCCTGACCGGCGTGCCGCTGGTGCTGCACGAACAGAATTCCGTCGCCGGGCTGGCCAACCGCGTGCTGGCCGGTGTGGCCGACCGCATCGTCACCGGTTTCCCGGAGGTGTTGAAAAAGGGCTTGTGGGCCGGCAATCCGGTGCGTCCGGAAATCGCCGCCATCGCCCCGCCGGCCGAGCGCTTCGCCGAGCGTAGCGGGGCGCTGCGCCTGTTGGTCATCGGCGGCAGTCTCGGCGCCCAGGCCCTGAACGAGATGGTGCCGCAGGCGATGGCCTTGCTGGCGGCAGACCAACAGCCGCAGATCGTGCACCAGGCCGGCGAGAAGCATATCGAGGCGCTCAAGGCGAATTACGCCGCGGCCGGCATCCAGGCGCATTGCGTTCCCTTCATCGATGACATGGCCGGCGCCTATGAGTGGGCCGACCTGGTGATCTGCCGGGCCGGCGCCCTGACCATTGCGGAACTGGCGGCAGCCGGCGTCGCCAGCATCCTGGTGCCTTTCCCGCATGCGGTGGACGACCACCAGACCGGCAACGCCAAGTTCCTGGTCCATGCC
>DAIMCQ010000187.1:0-8218 GCA_036726285.1 Azonexus sp. | reverse complement strand
CAGCTGCAACGCGTCGAGCAGGAAGTCGAGCGCCATTTCACCGACTACCGCTTCGACCTGGTCGCCCAGAGCATCTACAAGTTCGTCTGGGACGAATTCTGCGACTGGTACCTGGAAATCGCCAAGGTTGAAATCCAGACCGGCGACGAAGCCCAGCAACGCGGCGCCCGGCGCACCTTGATCCGCACGCTGGAAGCCGTACTGCGCCTGGCCCACCCGCTGATCCCGTTCATCACCGAAGAACTGTGGCAGACCGTCGCCCCGATCGCCGGCCGCAAGACGCACGACTCGATCATGCTCGCCGCCTACCCGACCAGCGAACCGAGCCGCATCGACGAGGCCTCCGAAGCCAAGGTCGAGCGCCTCAAGGCCCTGGCCTACGCCTGCCGCAACCTGCGAGGTGAAATGAGCCTGTCACCGGCACAACGCATGCCGCTGCTGGTTGCTGGCGGCGGCGCCGAGATGGCTGAATTCGCGCCGATCCTGCAGGCACTGGGCAAGCTGTCCGAGGTTCAGATCGTCGACGACATGCCGGCCGACGCCATGGCACCGGTGGCCGTGGTGGGCGAAACCCGCCTGATGCTCAAGGTCGAAATCGACGTTGCCGCCGAGAAGGTCCGCCTGGCCAAGGAAATCGAAAAGCTGGAAAAGCAGATCTCGATCGCCCAGGGCAAGCTGAACAATGAGGGCTTCGTTGCCCGCGCCCCGGCCGCCGTGATCGACCAGGAAAAGCAGCGGGTGGCCGATTTCACGGCGACGATGGAAAAGCTCAAGCCGCAACTCGCCAAGCTGGGCAACTAAGATGAGCCAGCCCCCCGTCAATAACCGCTTTGGCCAGATCTTCAAGGCGCTAATGCTCTTCTGCGGCCTGATCTGGGTCTGGGGCATGGCGCTGATGGCCCTCTGGCCATGGCACAAGGGGGGCGAATGGCTGGCCGAATTCCCGATCGTCGCCGTCTGCGCACCGGAAACGGTGTGCGCGGTGCCGATCGGCGAATTGTCCCAAGCCCGCGCCGAGGGCAAGTTGATCTCGCTGCAACCACCGGGTGAAGGCGGAGAGCTGGCCTACGAGGCGCTCCACCTGCAATGGAAAGCGGGCAAGAATCAGATCGAGACCAAGGTCTCGGCCTGGAACTTCCAGACCACCGTGCGTTACCGGATCGAAAACGAGACCCCGGTACTGCTCGAATACCAGGAGATCAGCGCCAAGCTCTTCCTGGCCGCCATCGCCGGTGCCCTGCTCAGCCTGATCGGCATCTATTACCGCAAGCTGCGTCCGGCCAGAAAAGCCGAAGCCTGAAGCCCCGCCTGGCTCAGGGCTGAAGCGTCACCCGCACCAGCCCGCGCAAGGCATTGCCCAGCCAGAAGCCATCAGCCAGATCCTCGGGCCACAAAACACATTCGCGGGCCTGACCGCCAGCCAGCATCTCGGCACGCAACACCCCGGGCAAAGCGCCGCTGGCCAGAGGCGTCGTCAGCCAGACACCATCCCGCTCGACAAACACGGTGCTGCGCGCCCCTTCGGCCACCTCACCGCGCTCGTTGAGGAAAACCAGATCGAACAAAGCGGGCTCGCCAGCCAGCGCATTCAAGGCGGCATCGTAAAGCGGCCGCTCGGTGGTCTTGTGACGCCGCAAAGGGTCACCCGAAGCAATCGGCACCTCGGCAAGACGGGCAAAGCGCGGCCCCACCGGCTCCTCGCCCAGCGGCAACGCCTGCACATCGAGATCGCCCGCCTTGCCCAAGGTCACCCGTACCCGCCACACGCCGCCCGCCGGCAAGGCCTGCAATTGCTGCAGCAATGCATCCTGATCGAACGGAAAGCCGAACCATGCCGCCGAATGACGCAAACGCGCCAGGTGCCCCGCCAGTTTCGAACAAATCCCATCCTCCCAGCGTAGCGTCTCAATCAGCCGCAAGCCCGGCGGACAATCGCGCAGGAAGCTTGATTTCAGCAAGCATTCGGCCCACTCCGCCGACGGGCTGGAGTCGGCGACGATGCCGCTGCCGATCCCCAGCTTGCCGCGGCCATCCGCTTCCAGTTCCAGCGTCCGGATCGCCACATTGAGGCGAAAATCGCCATGCGGCGCTAACCAGCCCAGCGCCCCGGTGTAGAGCCCGCGCGGGCCTGACTCAAGCTCGGCAGCGATTTGCATGGCGCGAATTTTGGGCGCCCCGGTAATCGAACCGCAAGGAAACAAAGCCGACAAGACCTCGCTCAGGCTGGCGTTACCGATATCGGCCGAGATTTCCGAAACCATCTGCCAGACGCTGGGGTAAGCCTCGATATCAAAGAGGCGATCAACCTGGACACTGCCGTTCCTGGCGATCCGCCCCAGATCGTTGCGCAGCAAATCGACAATCATCAGATTCTCGGCCCGATCCTTGACCGAGTTCCGCAACACATCAGCCGACTCGGTACGCGGCGCCGTCCCTTTCATCGGCCGGGTCAGCAGGCGCCCCCCTTGACGCTGCAGGAACAATTCCGGCGACAAGGAAACGACCGCCTCTTGGGCATTACCGACAAAGCCGCCGTAACGTACCGGTTGGCGTTGCCGCAAACGGGCATAAAGCGCCAGCGGCGAACCGAACCACTCGAAATGCAGCGGAAAGGTGAAATTGACCTGATAGCAATCGCCCTCGCCGATCCATTGTTGAATTCGCTCGACTGCGACCAGATAGTCCGCCTCGGAAAGGCCCGTGGTCAGCCCGCCGACACCGGCCGCTGCGCCGGCCGCGGCATCGTCCAGCCAGCGATCCAGCTCATCCGAAGACATCTGGATGCAGCGTTCAAATCGCCAGGCGCGCAACAGAGGGCGTTTCCCGGCTCCCGGCCAATTCGCCGGCGCCGCCTTCGGTTCAAGCAGGTAGCCGAGTTCGTAGTCGATAGCCAGGACGGACCAGCCGCCCTCCTTCTCCAGCACCGCCAGTACCTCGGCCAATGACGCGGCGTCATGCGCCGTCAGACAATCGATCAGGCCTTCGAAACGCCAAGCGGCAGGATCGCCCGGCGGCGCCTGCCTGTCTTCAAGAAGTGCGTAAAACAGCGGAGTTATTTGCGCTTCAGGAAAAACTCGAAGACGCGATTTTCTTCGGACTGGCCGATCAGCTCATTGCCGGTCTGCTTGGCAAAAGCCGGGAAGTCCTTCAGCGCCCCCGCATCGGTGGCTTGAACACGCAGAACCTGCCCCGACTCCATCTCGGCCAAAGCCTTCTTGGTCCGCAGAATGGGCAAAGGGCAATTCAGTCCCTTAACATCAAGATCGCGATCAAATTCCATGGTCGGTAAGCCGGGTTGCAAGGTGGGCGATTTTAACCCTAATTACGCTTTTCCTTGATTTCCTCGATACGCAGGCGTTTCAACTCGCGCAAGCGCGCATCGATCGCCGACATGTCGTAAAAACTGGCATCGGCAGCCCGTTGCGCCAGTTCCAACTGCTCGATCGCCGCCTGGGTCTGCCCTTGCAAGGCAAAGACCTCCGCCGTCGCCTGATGCACCTGCGCCGTCTTTCCCTGACCGGCACTGCTTTCGGCACGCATTTTGTAGAACCGGACATCCTGGGGATACATCTGCAACTGCTTATCGGCAAAACGCAGAGCTTCGTCGAAACGCTTCAAGGTGATCAAGGCAGCACCGTAGCCATAGATCAGACCAAGATTGAGCGGATAACGAACCATCGCATCGCGATAAATCCCCAATCCCGTCTCGGCATCTCCCTGCCCCAAACGAATTTCGGCAAATAGCCGCTCGGCCATTGCCGACGAAACGCGTGCCCGTCGCGTCGCCTGCACTTCGCGCTCCGCCCCGCTCCAATCTCTTGCCCGGTACAAGGCATAGGCCAGCCCGAAGTGTGCTGCCGCCTCGGACGGATATTTCTTGTCGCCAAGCAAACTTGAAAAATCCTTTACCGCTTCCGCTGGAATACCGCGCATGGCGCGAAGCTTGGCGCGCACCAGCAAGAAATCGGCGCTATCCCGCACTTGGCGATAGGCCAACGACTGCTCGCGATTTTGCATATCGGTCAAACGTTCGCCGGTCAGCGGGTGAGTTCGCAGGTAGGCGGTGGCATTGTTCTCGTAAAGTCGGACAGCGCGCTGCAAACGCAGGAAAAACGCCGACATGCCACGCACATCGAAGCCCGATTTGCGCATGATTTCGAAGCCGGAACGATCCGCCTCGCGCTCGAAATCACGGGAAAATGCCAATTGGGCAGACATCGCCCCGGCCTGCGTCGTGGCAATCGCCGCCCCGGCAACTTGCCCGCTGGAGCGCGCCGCCAGCAATGCCAGCCCCATCGCCACCATGGAAGCGATACCAAGCTGTTTCGACTGGAATACTTGCCGCGCGATATGGCGCTGCGTGACATGCGAAATTTCGTGGGCCAATACGCCCGCCAACTCAGACTCTGACTCTGCCGCGAGGATCAGACCGGTATGCACACCGATAAATCCGCCAGGCATTGCAAATGCATTGATACTCGGGTCGTCGATCGTAAAGAAATAAAAGCCCAGACCCGGATCATTGCTCACCGCAGCGAGGCGACCTCCCAACTGGTTGAGATAGGACTCGATGTCTGCGTCATCGAGATAGGCGTTATCCCGCCAGCGGATCTCATGCATGATCTGCTGGCCAATTTTCTTCTCGGTCGACAAGGAGAGGTCGCTACCTGCGACATCGCCCAGCTCCGGCAGATCATCAGCCCGCAAGGGTTGAATCAACAGGGTCAGGGCAAGCAATCCGGCAACGAAACGGCGATGAAAATGCATGGTGCTATGATAACGCAGCCCGACTGACCGCTTTCGGACAGATCGCAACCTAGCAGATATGCCGTGACCCACCAAAACCTCACCCACTTCGACAACGCCGGCCAGGCCCATATGGTCGACGTCGGCGACAAAGCCGAAACCGCCCGCAGCGCACGCGCCGGCGGCAGTATTTTCATGCAACCGGAAACCCTGGCCCTGATTGCCGATGGCTCAGCCAAGAAAGGCGACGTCATCGGGATTGCCCGGATCGCCGCCATCCAGGCCTCGAAGCGTACCGGCGACCTGATTCCGCTCTGCCATCCGATTGCCCTGACCCGCGTCACGGCCAACTTCGTGATCGACGCGCCCAACAACGCCGTTCATTGCGAAGTCACCGCCGAGTGCCATGGCAAAACCGGCGTCGAGATGGAAGCGCTCACCGCAACCTCAGTCGGCCTGCTCACCATCTACGACATGTGCAAGGCTGTTGATCGCGGCATGCGCATCGAAGGAATTCGGCTGCTCGAGAAAAAGGGTGGCAAATCCGGCCACTGGTTGGCGGAAGACAAGGAATAACAAGCCTCCATGCAAGAACTACGTCGCAAATTACTCAAGGGCGGCGCCTCTGCGGCGCTGCTTGCCCCTTTTATTGGTGGCGGACTACTGACACCGACCGCCGTGCTCGCAACGGAATGGCAACGCAACGCCTTTTCCGCCCGCAATGTCAGTGATGCGATCAAGGCTCACGGTAGCGCAGGCGCCCAGGAAACGCGGGATATCGTCATCACCGCACCGGAAATCGCCGAAAACGGCGCAAAAGTCGAAGTCGACATCAGCTGCAATCTGCCCGGGGTAAGGAATCTCGCAGTATTTGCCGACAAGAATCCGCTGCCTTTGTGCGCATCGCTGGAATTCATCCCCCCCGCGCTTCCCTTCGCCCGGGTCCAGCTCAAGTTAGCCGAAACAACTCGCGTCCGTGCCGTTGCCAGAACTGCCGATGGCAAGAGCTATGTTGCATTTCGGGAAATCAAGGTCACACTCGGCGGTTGCGGAGGCTGAGCATGGCAGAACAGATCAAGATCCGCGCCCTGACTCAAGGCGACATCACCGACATCCGCGTGCTGATGCAACATCCGATGGAAACAGGCCAGCGTCGCGATGACAAAGGCCAGAGCTTTCCACCGCATTACATCCAGTTGTTCAGCATTTTCCTCAACGGCAAACCCTTGATCGAGGGGCAATTGAATACCTCGATCTCGAAAAACCCGTTGTTCACGTTCAAGGCCAAGGGTATCCGGCCGGGTGACAAGCTGAGCGTCGCATGGACCGACAATCTCGGCGACAAGCGGCAGGATGAATACACCATCAGCCAAGCGTAGTCGAACCGCCGACGCACAATGAAAAAAGCCCGTCTGAATCAGACGGGCTTTTGCTTTTAAGCAATCCGGAGCTTAGGCGCGCTGGATATTGGAAGCCTGCTTGCCCTTGGGGCCTTGCACGACTTCGAAGGAGACTTTTTCGCCTTCCTTCAGGGTCTTGAAGCCATTCATGTTGATGGCTGAGAAGTGGGCGAAGAGATCTTCGCTGCCATCATCAGGAGTGATAAAGCCAAAACCTTTGGAATCATTAAACCACTTGACGGTGCCAATTGCCATGTCTGAAACTTTCTTACAAAAAACTAACAAATTACGGGTCTCCCCGACTCCCTGTTTGAGCTCTGCAACCCGGCGCTTGCGGCATCTCCGACGTATCATGAATCCAAACACGTCTTGCTTTCTACGCCAAATGAATTATTGCGTCAACATTTTTTGATGCTGCTTTGCAGCATTGGAAAATCAAAAACCGTCCCCATTTATTGACAAACGGGCGAAACACACGTCGGCGTTTCTGTTGCAGAATGAAGCTGACTGTATAGAATCGAAATCATGGCTACAAAGCATCAGGATGGCGGACTACTGGAGGCACAGCGTGCCAAGTTGCAACCGCCAAAAATGTACAAGGTAATGTTGTTGAACGACGATTTCACGCCGATGGACTTCGTGATTCTCGTGCTGCAGCGTTTTTTTTCTCTGGACACTGAACAAGCAACACGAATCATGCTCAAAGTTCATAACGAAGGACGTGGCGTTTGCGGGGTATACCCTCGCGACATCGCAGCCACCAAGGTTGAACAGGTGAGCGCGTTCGCCCGCCAGCATCAACACCCGCTTGCTTGCGTAATGGAGGAAAACTGATGATTGCCCAGGAACTCGAAGTCAGCCTGCACATGGCCTTTGTCGAGGCGCGTCAAAAACGCCACGAGTTCATTACCGTCGAGCACCTCCTGCTGGCGCTGATCGACAACCCCTCTGCCGCCGATGCATTGCGGGCCTGCGGCGCCAAGCCCGATGCGCTGCGCAAGGACCTCTCCAATTTCATCGTCGAGCACACGCCTACCGTGTCCGGTGAGGATGATATCGATACTCAGCCGACACTCGGCTTCCAGCGCGTCATTCAGCGCGCGATCCTGCACGTTCAATCCTCCGGCAAGAAGGAAGTGAACGGCGCCAACGTCCTCGTCGCCATTTATGGCGAAAAGGACTCGCATGCCGTCTACTTCCTTCAGAAGCAAGGGGTCACACGTCTCGATGTGGTGAATTACATTTCCCACGGCATCAGCAAGGTCCCGCAGCAAAAGGCCCCGGCAGAAGGCGAAGGCGAGACGGAAGGCGAACAAGTCCAGGCTGGGCCGCTGGAGCAATACACCATCAACCTCAATGCGCTGGCCTTGCAAGGCAAGATTGACCCGCTGATCGGCCGCGACAAGGAGTTGGAGCGCGTCATCCAGACGCTGTGCCGCCGCCGCAAGAACAATCCGCTGCTGGTCGGCGAAGCCGGTGTCGGCAAGACGGCGATTGCCGAAGGCCTGGCCCGCCGCATCGTTGAAAGCGACGTACCGGAAATCCTGGCCAAGGCCAATGTCTACTCGCTGGACATGGGGTCGCTGCTGGCCGGCACCAAGTACCGCGGCGATTTCGAACAGCGTCTGAAAGGTGTTCTCAAAGCCTTGCAGGACAACCCGAACGCCATCCTGTTCATCGACGAGATTCACACCCTGATCGGTGCCGGCTCGGCCTCGGGCGGCACGCTCGATGCATCCAACTTGCTCAAGCCGGCGCTTTCCTCCGGCCAACTCAAGTGCATCGGCGCCACCACCTACACCGAGTTCCGCGGCATTTTCGAGAAGGACAGCGCGCTATCCCGCCGCTTCCAGAAAATCGATGTCAACGAGCCCTCGGTGGCCGAAACCGTCGAAATTCTCAAGGGTCTCAAGGCACGCTTCGAAGCCCACCACGGCATCAAGTACTCGGCGACGGCGATTTCATCGGCGGTTGAGCTGGCGGCCCGCTATATCACCGACCGTCACCTGCCCGACAAGGCCATCGACGTCATCGACGAGGCCGGTGCCGCCCAGCGCATCCTGCCCAAGTCG
>DAIMCQ010000186.1:0-8289 GCA_036726285.1 Azonexus sp. | reverse complement strand
CGGCATTGAAGATGCGCGCCGCATTGCGCTCCGAGGCAGCCACCGGACCGGTATGGTCGAGCAGTTGGCCGAGTTCCTCGACGGCATTGCAGACGTCGGCACGCAGCATGTTTTCACCGAAGAACTGGTGGAACATCTGGCCGACTGGCGACTTCAGGAAAGCAACGCCACCCGAGTGGCCGGGGCAGTGCCAGGAATACGAGCCATCCGCCGCATAGTGGGTCAACGCCCGAAAGAAAGGCGGCGGCAGGGAGTCGAGGTAGGCCTTGGCTTCGCGCTTGATGTTGCGGGCGATGAATTCCGGCGTGTCTTCGAACATGTGGATGAAGCCATGCAATTCGCGCAGCACGTCGTTCGGGATGTGGCGCGAGGTCCGCGTTTCGCCGTGCAGGAAAATCGGAATTTCGAGATTGCGGTTGCGAATCTCGGTCACGAAGGCACGCAGCTCGGCCAGGGTCTCTTCCGGCTCCAGCGCCAGCTCCTCGTCGTCGATCGACAGGATGAAGGCCGAAGCGCGGCTCTGCTGCTGGGCGAAGGACGTCAGGTCGCCGTAGCTGGTCACCCCCAGCACTTCCAGGCCTTCCTTCTCGATGGCATCGGCCAGCGCGCGGATACCAAGACCGGAAGTATTCTCCGAGCGGAAGTCTTCGTCGATGATGATGACGGGAAAGTGGAAGCGCATCGTGTTTCCTTGAAAAGCGGCGACCCGCCGCAGCGGGTCACAGAATAAGACGGATTGGTTACAGCCTGAGGTCAGATCTTGGGCAGGGTGACGCCTTCTTGCCCCTGGTACTTGCCGCCGCGATCCTTGTAGGAGGTTTCGCAGATCTCATCGGACTCGAAGAACAGGACCTGGGCACAGCCTTCACCGGCGTAGATCTTGGCCGGCAGCGGCGTCGTGTTGGAAAACTCCAGCGTGACATGGCCTTCCCACTCCGGCTCGAAGGGCGTCACATTGACGATGATGCCGCAGCGGGCATAGGTGCTCTTGCCGAGGCAGACGGTCAGCACCGAACGCGGAATACGGAAATACTCCATGGTCCGGGCCAGCGCGAAGGAGTTCGGCGGAATGATGCAGACATCGGACTCGATCTCGACGAAAGACTTGGGATCGAAGTTCTTCGGATCGACGACGGTCGAATTGATATTGGTGAACACCTTGAACTCGCGGGCGCAGCGAATATCGTAGCCGTAGCTCGAGGTCCCGTAGGAGACGATTTTCTGGCCATTGACCTCGCGCACCAGATCGGGCGCGAAGGGCTCGATCATGCCGTGCTCTGCCGCCATGCGGCGAATCCACTTGTCTGATTTGATGGCCATTTTCTCTATTCCGTACAGCAAAAAACAAAGGCGGGATTCTACCCGCCTTTGTCGCTGAAAATGTCTACAAATTATCAGGTGTTCTGCACCACGATATTGGGGAATTTCGAGCTCATATCCTTCGCCTTCTCGGCGATTTTGACCGCGACCCGGCGGGCAATACCGCGATAGATTTCCGCCGTGCGCGAATCCGGCGCCCCGACCACGGTCGGCTTGCCGCCATCGGCCATCTGGCGGATCGCCATTTCGAGCGGCAAACTGCCCAGGACTTCGACGTCGTAATCCTTGCCCATGCGCTCGCCACCGCCCTCGCCGAAGATATGCTCTTCGTGGCCGCAGTTCGAGCAGATGTGGATGCTCATGTTTTCGACGATGCCGAGGATGGGGATATTCACCTTCTCGAACATCTTCAGGCCCTTGCGCGCGTCGATCAGCGCGATGTCCTGCGGCGTGGTGACGATCACCGCCCCGGTCACCGGCACCTTCTGGGCCAGGGAGAGCTGGATGTCGCCGGTGCCCGGCGGCATGTCGACGACCAGGTAATCCAGTTCGTTCCAGTTGGTCTGCCCCAGCATCTGGTCGAGCGCCTGGGCAACCATCGGGCCGCGCCAGACCATCGGCGTCTCGACATCGACCATGAAACCGATCGACATCGCCTGCAGACCATAAGCCTCCAGCGGCTCCATGCTCTTGCCGTCCTTCGATTCGGGCTGTTGCCCGGCCAGACCCAGCATCTGCGGCTGCGAAGGACCATAGATATCGGCGTCGAGAATACCGACCCGCGCCCCTTCCTGGGCCAGCGCCAGCGCCAGGTTCACTGCCGTCGTGCTCTTGCCGACCCCGCCCTTGCCCGAGGCAACGGCGATGATGTTCTTGACCCCGGGCAGCAACTTGACACCCAACTGCACCGAATGCGCCACCACCTTGCTGAAGACATTGGCCGAAACGTTGCCGACGCCCGGCAGGGTGCGCACGGCGGCAATCACCTGCTTGCGGATGATATCGATCTGGGTTTTGGCCGGATAGCCGAGCTCGATGTCGAAGGCGACATCGTCACCAGCGATCTTGATGTTCTTGAGCGTCTTGCCGGCAACGAAATCCTTGCCGGTATTGGGATCGACCGCAGCAGAAAGTGCAGCCTTGATTTGCTGTTCAGTAAGACTCATGGAAACTCCGGTTTGGGATAAACGGCCGGGTAATACCCGAGCAATTTTGTCCAGTATACAGCAAACCGGTGCCGGCAATCAGCCTTGCTGGACGGTATCCAGCCGATAGCCCTGACCGTAAACGGAAGTCAGCATCAGGCCGCTCTCGCCAGCCAGACCGAGCTTCTTGCGCAGGCGACTGGTATGCGTATCGACGGTGCGGGTGTCGACTTCGGCTTCGCGCACCCAGACGCTGGCCAGCAACTCCTCGCGCGGCAAAACCCGACCGACGTTGCGCAGAAATACCACGGCCAGGTCGAATTCGCGCTGCGTCAGATCGACCTCCGTTCCGGCCAGGCGAATCCGCCGGCCTTCCAGGTCAACCTCGATGTTGCCGACACGCAGCGGGCCGGGCGCCACCGCTTTGCGCCGACGCAGCAGAGCCTGGACGCGCGCCATGAACTCCATGTAGCGGATCGGCTTGGGAATGTAGTCGTCGGCCCCCAGGCGCAGGATGTCGGAAGCGCTTTCTTCCTCGGTACGTGCCGTACAGAAAATGACCGGCACTTCCCAGCCGCATTTCTCGCGCACCAGACGTAACACCTCATCGCCGCCGACATCGGGCAAAGTCCAGTCAATGATGAAAAAATCGAAGGAACGCGTCTTCAGCGCTTCGATACAGGCCAGGCCTTCGGCAAACACTTCGACCTGATGCCCCTCGCTCTTCAGGAGCGCTTTCAGCACTTCAGCCTGGCTGCGGCTATCTTCTACGACTGCGAAATTCATGGAATCCCCTTTTCATCCAAAATGATGCCGGCTCAAAGGTGAGGGGGCAATACGCACTCGGCGTAATTTTACCAAGTGAACACAATCGTTTACCGTCCCGACACAAATTCTTGGATCGCCGCCAAAGCATGATAAAAACCGGCTGCTTGGGCATCGCGGTAAAATTACGCTTTATTTTTCTGCTTTCGGCCAGCCATGTCGCGCAAAATCCTTGTCACATCCGCCCTGCCTTACGCCAACGGCGCCATTCACCTCGGCCATCTGGTCGAATACATCCAGACCGACATCTGGGTGCGTTTCCAGAAAATGTCCGGCAACGAATGCTGGTACGTCTGCGCCGACGACACGCACGGCACGCCGATCATGCTGCGCGCCGAGAAGGAAGGCATCACGCCGGAACAATTGATCGCCCGCGTCCATGGCGAGCATTCGCGCGACTTCGCCGGCTTCCACGTCGGCTTCGACAATTTCTACAGCACCCATTCGCCGGAAACCCGCGAGTGCGCCAACGACATCTACGGCAAGCTCAAGGCCGCCGACCTGATCGAAGTACGCACCATCGAACAGTATTACGACCCGGTCAAGCAGATGTTCCTGCCCGACCGCTTCATCAAGGGCGAGTGCCCGAAGTGCCACGCCAAGGACCAGTACGGCGACAACTGCGAAGTCTGCGGCGCCGCCTATGCGCCGACCGACCTGATCGAGCCATTCTCCGCCGTCTCCGGCGCCAAACCGGAACTGCGCAACTCCGACCATTACTTCTTCAAGCTCTCCGACCCGCGCTGCGAAAGCTTCCTGCGCCAGTACACCAGCAGCGGCGTGCTGCAGAACGAAGCCGCCAACAAGATGCAGGAATGGCTGGGCGCGCCCGGCGAGAACAAGCTGACCGACTGGGACATCTCGCGCGACGCGCCCTACTTCGGCTTCGAGATTCCCGATGCACCGGGCAAGTACTTCTACGTCTGGCTCGACGCACCGATCGGCTACATGGGCTCGTTCAAGAACCTGTGCGCGCAGAAAGGCCTCGATTTCGACGAATTCTTCAAGAAGGATTCGGCGACCGAGCTCTACCACTTCATCGGCAAGGACATCCTCTACTTCCACGCGCTGTTCTGGCCGGCCGAACTGCAGCACGCCGGCTACCGCACGCCGACCAAGATCTTCGCGCACGGCTTCCTGACGGTCGATGGCGCCAAGATGTCGAAATCGCGCGGCACCTTCATCACCGCCGAGAGCTTCCTCGCCACCGGGCTGAATCCGGAATGGCTGCGCTACTACTTTGCCGCCAAGCTCTCCAACACCATGGAAGACATCGACCTCAGCTTCGACGACTTTTGTGCCCGCGTCAATTCAGACCTGGTCGGCAAATACGTCAATATCGCCAGTCGTTCGGCCGGTTTCATCAGCAAGCGTTTCAACGGCCAACTGGCCCCGGCCGACGCCAGCCTGCCGGCCATCAAGGCGATCCAGGAAGCCGCCCCGCGGATCGCCGAGCACTACGAAGCCCGCGAATTCGGCAAGGCCGTGCGCGAGATCATGGCCCTGACCGATCTCGCCAACCAGTACGTGGATAGCGTCAAACCCTGGGAGCTGGCCAAGCAGGAAGGCAAGGAAGTCGAGTTGCATGCCGCCTGCAGCAACGCGCTGAATCTGTTCCGCCTGCTCACCGTGCTGCTCAAACCGATCCTGCCGGTGGTGGCGCAGCAAGTCGAGCGCTTCCTCAACAGTGCCCCGCTCGCCTGGGCCGACGCCCAGGGCCTGCTCGCCGCCGGCCACGCGATCAACGCCTACAGCCACTTGATGACGCGCGTCGATCCAAAGCAGATCGAAAAGCTGATCGAGGCCAACAAGGCTTCGCTGGCTCCGACTGCCGAGGTCGCCGCGGCTGACGCCAAGAAAACGGCCAAAGCCGAAGCGCCCGCCGAGAAGAAGGCGGCCGCCCCGGCCGGCGACGGCCTGTGCAGCATCGACGATTTCATGAAAATCGACCTGCGCATCGCGCTCATTGCCAACGCCGAGCACGTCGAGGGTGCCGACAAGCTGGTCCGCCTGACCCTGGACATTGGCGAAGAGAAGACCCGCAACGTCTTCGCCGGCATCAAGGCGGCCTACGATCCGGCACAGTTGATCGGTCGCCTGACCGTGATGGTCGCCAACCTGGCACCGCGCAAGATGAAATTCGGTCTCTCCGAAGGCATGGTGATGGCCGCCTCCGACCCGGACGGCAAGACGCCGGGCATCTACCTGCTGTCGCCGGATGCCGGCGCCCAACCGGGCATGCGGGTGAAATAATCCGCACCATGACAAACGGCCTGCAACGCAGGCCGTTGTCTTATTGCAGCGCAGCAATCACCCTCCAGAACTTCAAGTATTACTTTAACTTACCGCCCCAATCCGATAGGGCGCCGTAGTCTTTTCGAACTATCCACAAAATCTGTGGATAAGTCTGTGAATGAATCGTGGGGAGTGGTGCTAAGTCACCGTCGCACAAGGCTTTTCCTTACCCTGCCCGAAACTTGAGCTAGGTCGCAAGCCATTGTTTTAAAAGAAAACTTAAAGTGGGTAGCGAATTTAACAAAAGCATCACAGTCGTCAGCCCGGCAAATGGGATTGCATTTCAATGCTGTGCATAACTCGAAACCCCAGTTCAGGTTTGTCAAGCCCCTTTCGCAAGCATTGTTTAAATAATTTCGGGCAAAAAAATGCGGCTTGCCCGGAGGCAAACCGCAGCATGCCAAAGCCCCGACGCCGCCGACAAATCGCCGCGCCAGGCCGGGCAGGACGGTTACAACGGCACCCAGCGGCCGCCCTTGACGGTCATCATGACCCGCGCCCGCTGATCCATGCCGTTATGGTTTTGCGCCGTCATCGAGAACACGCCTTGGGCACCGACCACTTCCTTGGCACGCTCCAAGGCATCGCGCAGCGCCTGGCGGAACTCCGGCGTACCGGGACGCGCCTTCTTCAAGGCTTCCGGAATGGTCTTCTGCAGCAGCAAACCGGCATCGAAGGTGTTGGCACCAAAGGTAGACATCGTGCCGGCACCGTATTTGCCCTCATAAGCCTTGATATACCCCTGGGCAACCGCCTTGATCGGGTTGCTCGCCAGCAGGTCGTCGGCGACCAGCATCGGCCCGCCCGCCATCAGCGTGCCTTCCACCGCCTTGCCGCCCAGGCGGATGAAGTCGTTGGTCGCCACGCCGTGCGTCTGGTAAATCCGCCCCTTGTAGCCCTTGTCCTGCAAACCGGCTTGCGGCAGGACGGCCGGGCCGCCGGTCGCCGCGATGAACACGGCATCCGGCTTGGCGGCAATCGTCTTCAATACCTGGCCGGTCACCGACTGATCGGTACGACCATAGCGCTCGTTGGCAACAATCTGCAGGCCGGCCTTCTCGGCCTGCGCCCCGAAGACCTTGAACCAGTTCTCGCCATACGGATCGTTGAAGCCGATAAAACCCACCGTCTTGACGCCGCTGGCGAGCATGTGGGCGACGACCGCTTCGGAAATCAGGTCATCGTTCTGCGTCGTCTTGAAGACCCACTTCTTCTTGTCGTCCATCGGCAGGACGATGGCCGACGAACCCACCGTGGTCAGCAAGGGCGTCTTCGACTCGGCGACGAAATCGAGCATGGCCAGCGCCGCCGGCGTCGTCGTCGGGCCGATCAGCGCATCGACCTTGTGTTCGCTGAGCAGCTTCTTGACACCGGTGACGGCATTGGTCGGATCGGAAGCATCGTCAAGCACGATGTACTCGACCTTCTGCCCGCCGATCTCGTTCGGCAGCAAGGCAATGGTGTTTTTCTGCGGAATGCCGACCACAGCGGTCGGCCCGGTCGATGAGGCAATGACGCCAATCTTGATTTCGGCGTGAACGACGCCAGCCAGTGACAGCAGACTGGCAAGCAGGGCAATCCGGGGAAACTTCGGCATGGAGATGATCCTTCGGGCAAAATGCGAACTTCTCGCATTATAGCCACCAGCCATGCTCAACAACCCGCTTCGTCCGCCTCGCCCGCGCCTCACCGGCCCGATTTTTCTCTACGCCATGGCGGACGTCTTCGGCTTGTCCTGTGTCGGCATCGGCGGCAGCTGGTTCGTCGCGAACAAGGGGGCGATCTTCGCCAGTTTTCCCAACTCGCTGGCCGAAGCCGTCGCCTGCACCGCCGGCGGCGTGGTCGTGATGGTCTGGGCCGTGGCGCGCATCCTGCGCGAAATCGCCAAACAGGCACCGGAAATGCAGGCCCGTTACGACCAGTACATTGCCCTGCACCATCCGGACAAGGTGCGTAAAGCCCCCTCGCCCGAACAGGACTGAGTTACTCGCCGGCCTTGCCGGTGAGCTTCAACCAGGCCGGCAATTCGCGATTGCCGGCATTGTCGATCACATACTGACGGATCAGCTTGCGCACGACCTGCGACGGCGTCAGGTCATGCTCGGCACAAATTTCTTCGAACAGCTGTTTCTTGACCGGGTCGATCAGCAGCGTCAGGCGGGCGGTTCGCTTTTCCATCACAGGCTCAAATCCAATCAGATTGCATCATATTAACATGTGATTAACATTGACGAATAATAGCTTGAACATATAATGTTCCGCTTCCTCCCCGAGCGCGTGCCATGAAGATCGCCTTCCGCCCCAAGCTGCTGGATTGCCTGCCAGGCTACAACCGCGCCCAGTTCGGCAAGGATCTCGCTTCGGGCATCACCGTCGGCGTACTGGCCCTGCCGCTCGCCATGGCCTTCGCCATTGCCTCGGGCTGTTCGCCGGCCGCTGGCATCTGGACGGCGATCATCGCCGGCCTGGTGACCTCGGCGCTGGGCGGTTCGCGGGTCCAGATCGGCGGCCCGACCGGCGCCTTCATTCCCATCGTCTACGGCATCGTCGCCCTGCATGGCTACGCCAACCTGATGGGCGCCACCATGCTGGCCGGGACCTTCCTGCTCGCCATGGGGCTGGCGCGGATGGGCCAGCTGATCCGCTTCATCCCGGTCACCGTCGTCATCGGTGAGTGGGGTTTCGACCAGGTGCACCCCTTCAG
>DAIMCQ010000185.1:0-8397 GCA_036726285.1 Azonexus sp. | reverse complement strand
GTGCGAACATGCTTACGGCCGTCCGTCGCGCATCGCCGCGGCCCTCGACATCATGCTCGAAGGGCCGATCGGCGCTGCCGCTTTCAATAACGAATTCGGCCGCCCGAACCTGACCGGCTATTTCCGCACCTACGAGCAGGACGTCGCCGGCGTGGTCCGTGGCTACCACAAGCCGATCATGATCGCCGGCGGCCTCGGTTCCATCCAGGCCGAGCAGTCGTTCAAGGAAGAAACCTTCCCGGTCGGCACCAAGTTCGTGCAACTGGGCGGTCCCGGCATGCTGATCGGCCTGGGTGGCGGTGCCGCTTCGTCGATGACCGCCGGCGTCAATGCCGAAGACCTCGACTTCGCCTCGGTGCAGCGCGGCAATCCGGAAATCCAGCGCCGCGCGCAGGAAGTCATCGACCGCTGCTGGCAGATGGGCAAGAACAATCCCATCCTGTCGGTGCACGACGTCGGCGCCGGTGGCGTCTCCAACGCCCTGCCGGAACTCGCCCATTCGGGCGGCGTCGGCGCGATTTTCGATCTGCGCAAGGTGCCGACCGAAGAGCCGGGCATGTCGCCGGCCGAAATCTGGTCCAACGAATCGCAGGAACGCTACGTCCTGGCCATCCCGCCGAACCGCATCGCCGAATGCCAGGCGATGTGCGAGCGCGAGCGCTGCCCGTTTGCCGTGGTCGGCGAAGCAACCGGCGATGGCCACCTGACCGTGACCGACGATCATTTCGGCGTCAATCCGGTGGACATGGAAATGGAAGCGCTGCTCGGCAAGCCGCCGCGCATGACGCGCGATGTAACGCATCAGCCGGAAACCTTCGTTTCCTTCGATGCCGCCTCCATCGAATTGAAGGATGCCGCCTATCGCCTGATGCGTTTGCCGACCATTGCCGACAAGACCTTCCTGATCTCGATCGGCGACCGCTCCGTCGGCGGCATGACCGCCCGCGACCAGATGGTCGGCCCGTGGCAGGTGCCGGTGGCTGACGTTGCCGTCACCACGATGGGTTACCAGGGTTACCTCGGCGAAGCCTTCGCCATGGGCGAACGCACGCCGCTTGCCGTGTTCGATGCGCCGGCTTCCGGCCGCATGGCCATCGGCGAAGCGCTGACCAACCTGGCTGCCGCCGATGTCGGCGCACTGGCCAAGGTCAAGCTGTCGGCCAACTGGATGGCGCCGTGTGGCGTCGCCGGTGAGGATGCCCGCCTGTTCGATACCGTTGAAGCCGTTTCCGACTTGTGCAAGGCGATTGGCGTGTCGATCCCGGTCGGCAAGGATTCGTTGTCGATGCGCACCGCCTGGGAAGACCAGGGCGAGAAGAAGCAGGTTGTCTCGCCGCTGTCGCTGGTCGTGACCTCGTTCGCTGCGGTCGACGACGTGCGCAAGACCAAAACGCCGCAACTGGCCGTCGATCAGGGCGAAACCGAACTGCTGCTGCTTGACCTCGGCCAGAACCGCCTCGGCGGCTCCTGTCTGGCGCAGGTGTACAACGCCACCGGCAGCGATGCGCCGGACGTTGACGATCCGGCCAAGCTCAAGGGCTTGTTCGATGCCGTGCAGAAGCTCAATCGCGACGGCCTGCTGCTCGCCTACCACGACCGTTCCGACGGCGGTCTGTTCG
Organism: Azonexus sp.; assembly: GCA_036726285.1. Taxonomy (GTDB): domain Bacteria; phylum Pseudomonadota; class Gammaproteobacteria; order Burkholderiales; family Rhodocyclaceae; genus Azonexus. The sequence goes on along the minus strand of DAIMCQ010000185.1, from coordinate 6,778 downwards.
TCGCCGCCTGCGAAATGGCCTTTGCCAGCCGTCGCGGCGTGTCGCTCGATCTGGACGGCATCTGCTACGACGCCGGCGCCGGCGATGTCGATGGTTCCGAGAAGCTGCCCCACTTGCTGGCCGGGCGCGATTTCGAAAACATCGTCCGCACCCTGTTCAACGAAGAACTGGGCGCCTTGATCCAGATCCGCCGTGAAGACCGCGAGAAGGTCACCCCGATCCTGCGTGCCTGCGGCGTGCCGTACCACTTCGTCGGTACGCTCAACGAGTGGGATGAAATCCGCGTCACCCGCAACGCCAAGCGCGTACTGCGTGAAAAGCGTGTCGACCTGCAACGTGCCTGGTCCGAGACCAGCTACCAGATGCAGGCCATGCGCGACAACCCGAGCTGCGCCCAGCAGGAATTCGACCGCATTCTCGACGTCGCCGATCCCGGCCTGACGCCGAAGCTGACCTTCGATCCGCAGGAAGATTTCACCCAGGTTTACCAGGACGTCAGCGGCCGCCCGCGCGTCGCCATCCTGCGCGAGCAGGGCGTCAACAGCCATTACGAAATGGCCGCCGCCTTTGACCGTGCCGGTTTCGCCTCGGTCGACGTGCATATGAGCGATATTCTGGCTGGCCGCGTCAGCCTCAAGGACTTCAAGGGCCTCGTCGCCTGCGGCGGCTTCTCCTACGGTGACGTGCTCGGCGCCGGCCTCGGCTGGGCGCGGACCATCCTGATGCATGACGGTTGCCGCGAGGAATTTGCTGCCTTCTTCAACCGCAAGGACACCTTTGCTCTCGGCGTTTGCAACGGTTGCCAGATGATGAGCGCGCTCAAGTCGATCATTCCGGGGGCCGAACACTGGCCGGCTTTCCGCCGCAACAAGGTCGAGCAATTCGAAGCGCGTTTCGTGATGACCGAAATCCTCGATTCGCCGTCGATTTTCTTCGCCGGCATGGAAGGCTCGCAAGTGCCGATCGTCGTCTCGCACGGCGAAGGTCGCGCTGTCTTCGACAACGCCGACGATCAGGCCAATGTGCTGTCGGCCGTGCGCTACGTCGACAACAAGGGCGAACCGACCGAGGTCTATCCCTACAACCCGAACGGTTCGCCGAACGGTCTGACCGCGGTAACGACGGCCGACGGTCGTTTCACGATCATGATGCCGCACCCGGAGCGCGTCTTCCGCACCGTGCAGATGTCCTGGCATCCGGAAAGCTGGGGCGAGGATTCGCCGTGGCTGCGCATGTTCCGCAATGCGCGGCGCTGGGTGGGCTAAGCCCTTAATCCTGAAAAAAAGGAACTCCGCGGAGTTCCTTTTTTTTGGCTCAAGTTGTTGGCGTGCTACATGCCGAGCGAAGCGAGCAGGTCGTCGTTGTCATTGGCGCTGGAGGTTGCCGGCGCCGATGCTTTGGCGGCACCGACCTGGGCGATCAGCTCGTCGGGATCGGGAACCTCGCTGTGTTCGAAGTCATTCAACTTGATGAACTCGGTTCGGTCGATGGCCATTTCGAGATAGAAGATATTGTTGCGGCCGGTAAAGAAGGTGACCCGGCGGGCTTCCGGTTTGTCCATGTTGGTATCGACACTCAACATGACCTGCTTGTTGAGTGCGAGCATCTTGGGTTGATTCTGCGTGATATGGGTTTGCAGTTCGCGCGCCACCTTGCCGGTGAAATCGCCGACGATCTGGTTCATCAATTCGCCCATGACGTTGCTGACTTCGTCCGAGGTATGCGAACTGGCCAAGTCTTCCTTGGCCATGCCCATGCTGAGCATATAGCTCTCGTAGAGCTCCATGGCAGCCTGGGCCGAAAAGTTGATGACGACCAGGCCGGAGAATCCGCCGTCGAACAATACAAAGCAGCCAATGTCGGGCTTCAGGCAGGTTTTGGTGATGCGTTGAACCATGCCGGAATAATGAATCTGGCTTTGGCTGGCTACGGACAGTACTTTGCTGACCGAATTGCAAAGGCTGCGCAGAATATCTTCCGTGCCGTAAATGGTGGTGTCTTCTTGTGTCGTCATGGTTGTCCAGCGCGTCGGGCAAAAGGGGATGACCGTATGTATAGCATAGTCACAGGCGGGATGCAGCGGCTGTCGGGGAGTTGATGTCCAGCACTGACTTCACGATGCATTGGTGGTGAGTTTTTAGACAAAAAAATGGTGCAGGATGAATCTGCACCATTTTCGATCAGTTTGCGTTGGTTCCTGCTCATTCAGCAGCCGCGAAAGGTCCTTAATTGATCGAGTTGGGCAACGAGTTGATGCGATGCCTCATTGAGCTCAGGCAGTAACAAATCGGCCGAGTCGCCCAGACCGTTATTACTCAATTCGACAATTTCGTTGGCCAAGGCGTGAAAGCGATCATGCATCTTGATCAATTGCAGAAAAGCCGCCGAGTTCACATGAACGCCTTCTGCTTGTTCCAGATTGCTGGACAGTGTGCAACCACGATGTTCCGACAAGGGCATGTCGGCATAGTTGCCGCCTGCAAAGGCATTAAGGAACTGGCGACGCCATTTCGTATGCAAGCGTATGGCGTCATCGATATCGATACGCTTCATATGCTGTTTCTCCAGGTAGTGGGTGGCGAGCGGATTGCCCTCCGCTTCTTGCCGAAGCCTGAATTATGCCGCAGGCGGCTTCGCCGGCAAGGGGCTGAAGCCGATTTAGGCGTCGAATTGCTGGTGTGTCAGGAAGGTTTCCATTTGCAGCGGATCGAAAAATACCAAACGAACCTGTTGGATGCTTGATTGCACTTGCAGCGCGCCAGCGAGGGCGCGCGACGCAACGGTGGCGGCAAGGGCAGGGGGGTAGCCATAAACGCCAGTCGAAATCGCCGGAAAGGCGATGCTCGTCAGGCCGTGTTTTGCCGCGAGTTGAATTGCATTCCGGTAGCAGGCTGCAAGTAGCGAGGCCTCGCCACCTGCAGCCCGACCATAGATCGGGCCGACGGTGTGGATGACATAACGGGCGGGGAGCTTGCCGCCGGGTGTGATGACCGCCTCACCGGTGGGCAATCCATCGGGAAATTGCTCAGCTCGCAGGTTGCGGCAGGCATCAAGGATTGCCGGGCCACCTCGTTGGTGGATGGCGCCATCGACACCGCCGCCGCCGAGCAAGGTGCTATTGGCGGCATTGACGATTGCGTCGACAACTTGCTCAGTGATGTCGCCGACCAGCAAAACGATGCGGCCATCCAGAAAATTCGACGGGGTGTTCATGGCTTGCCTCGATGGAGTGGGTCCCATGATAGCGAAGTATCGGTGCTCGCCCTATCAGGGGCTGTCGTGGCTTAGCTGCAATACACCCGGGAACGGCGACGCCAGCAGGCGGGCGTCTGCAATTCGGCGACATCCGGACCCCTGCTGTTGAAGATGGCGTGGGCCCGTTCGAGGCGTTCCTGCTGGTCGTGCGAAATTCCGGCAATCAGATCGAACCATTGTTGAAGGCGTTTCATGGTGCATACTCCGTGCTTAGTCGATGGCTGTATGAATGAACAGTGTTTGTTGCTTGGCGTAGGATATCCATAAACTGTATGGATGTACAGTATTCGAAAAATTTTTTATCCGGGGTAGGCTTGGGCCATTCCTGATGCAAGAAAGGCCTTCGATGATTCACGCCAAATCCGCCTGGTTGCCACCGGCTGGTACGCTGGCAACCTATCGAGGGCGCAGCCGGAATTCGATGCGTAATGTCCGTGTGGTTGCCGAAGCGTCGGCTGGACGGATGGTGGTCGAGGCGATTGGCCGCCAGGGGCAGCCGGTTCGCCTGACCGTCAAGCAGGGCAATCTGTTGCCCATGCAGCCAGATCTGTTCGATTAGGTGAGGCGCTTGTTATCGCTCACGTCGCTGGCGGATAGCATGGCGCGAATGCGTTGGCCGATTTGCAACAGGCTGCTTATTTGAAAATTGCCTTGGTTTCTGACAATTTTTAGTCGGCCGCTGCCGATGCTTTCAACCAGCGCCAAACCATTTCCCTGAATGCGATAGGCTTGGCCTGCCACCAGGTGGGTGTCGCCAGGGATTCCCTTGACGGTGATCCAGAGATTGCCTTCCAGGCAATGTATGAAGATGCCTTTGGCTCGCTGCAGCCGAATCGGCTGATTGTCGCTGAGGCATAACTCGCCGGGGCCCAGATCGATATTCATGGCTCGCTCTCCTGATGTGTGTGCAAGCAGTTTAGGCGGGCGAGGAAAACTGATACAGTCTCAGTAAAGTTAAATTGTGATCAATACAGTTTTGGGTTTTTATTACTGTGTTGGTTGATTTGATGCCTAACTGTATTGGTGATCGATGAGCGAGCAATTGTTGCGGTATGAGAAGTTGGCGGCCGAACTGGCTGGCATGATTGCCGGTGGAGTCCTGGCTCATGGTGATCGCCTGCCATCGGTGCGGCGTCTTTCGGAGGAGCGCCGTCTTTCGGTGTCCACCGTTGTTCAGGCTTTGCGGCAACTGGAAGATCGTGGATTGGTCGAGGCTCGGCCGCAGTCGGGCTATTTTGTCCGAAGGCCCATGCCATTACGGGGTGAGCCGGTCAGCCGGTCTACGCCGGAGGCCCCCATGCCGGTCGATATTTCGCAGCGACTGGTTCGTGTCTTGCAGGCCGGGATGAAGCCGGGCGTTCCGCCGCTTGCGGCTGCCTTGCCGGCGCCGGATTTGCTGCCGGTGGCTGCCTTGCATCGACTTTATGCCGGTGTGGCCCGTCGTCACCCCAAGCTGCTCGAAGGAGGAAGTCATATCAATATGGACGAACCGGCGCTGGTGCGTCAGCTGGTTCGTCGATCGCTGGCCTGGGGCGGGCCGTTGGCGGTCGAGGAAATTGTCATTACCAATTCCTGTACTGAAGCGCTGGGGCTTTGTTTGCGTGCGGTAACCAAACCGGGGGATACGGTCGCCGTCGAGTCGCCGGCTTATTACCTGATGCTGCAGTTGCTTGAAACGCTGGGGCTGAAAGCGCTTGAAATACCGACCGATCCGCGGAACGGAATTTCGGTCGAGGCCCTCGATCTGGCGACTCGTCATGGCGAGGTTGCGGCCTGTCTGCTGGTGCCGAATGGCAGTAATCCACTCGGCAGCGTGATGCCCGATGAGCGCAAGCGCCAGTTGGCTGCGCTGATGGCGGCGCGCGGTGTCGCAGTGATCGAGGATGACATTTATGGCGATCTGCACTTCGGTGCTCAGCGGCCCTGGCCGATCAAGTCTTTCGATACGGCAGGGAACGTCATGCTTTGCTCGTCTTTCTCGAAAAGTCTTTCACCTTCGTTGCGTATTGGTTTTGTCGCCGCCGGGCGGCATCGTTCGGCGATTGCGCTGCAAAAGACCATTACCAGTGGTGGCACTAATCCGATTACGCAGCATGTACTCGCTGAATATCTCGAGTCGGGGGCCTATGAACGCCATTTGCGCAGCCTTCGGCGCACATACGAACGGCAGATCGAATCCATGCGCGCGGCGGTCGGGCGATATTTTCCAACCGCCACCCGGATGACTCACCCGCAGGCAGGATGCGTGCTCTGGCTGGAGTTGCCGGAGGAGATCGATGCAACGCTGATGTACGAGCGGGCCATTGCCGATAATCTGGCTTATGTGCCCGGAGAATTGTTCTCGCCCAGCGGCATGTACCGCAATTGCTTGCGTTTGAATTGCGGCAACCCGCATACGCCGGAGATCGAGGATGCCGTTCGGCGTCTCGGTGCGCTGATGATGAAGCCTTGATGACATCAAATTGGGGCTGTACAAACTACGGTATCATTCATCTTTTGGCCAATTTCGGCCGAAGACTTTAGTCAAGGGCGGGCAGGTGCCTGCTTCTAAATTGCAAAAGGGTTTTTCCTCTCATGTTTGACGCAGTCCGGAATAACAAGAAGATCGTCCAGGTTTTCCTGGCCCTGATTACGCTGCCGTTTGTATTTTTTGGCGTCGAATCGTATGTTCGCAGCGTCGGCACCGGCGACGACGTCGCCAAGGTCGGCGATATCAAGATTACGCAGCAACAGTTCCAGCAGGCCATGCGCGAACAGCAGGAGCGTTTGCGTGCCCAGTTGGGCGGGCAACTTGATCCCAAGCTCCTGGACACACCGGAGGCCCGTCAGGCCGTGCTTGACGACTTGATCTCGCAACGCTTGCTGGTTCTCGAGGCTTCCAAGAAGGGCATGTTTGCAAGCGACGACGCCGTTCGTCGCATGATCGGCTCGATCGATGCCTTCAAGGTTGATGGCAAGTTCTCGCCAGAGCGCTACGAAGCGGCTTTGCGCGGGCAGGGAATGAACCCGGCTGGTTTCGAGGCGCAACTGCGCCAGGATCTCACCCTGCAGCAACTGGCTGGCGTTATTGGTCAGTCCGGCTTGGTGGCACGCACGGTGACTGAGCGCTTGCTGGCTCTGCAGAGTGAAAAGCGGGATGTCATGGAGTACCGTATTTCGCTCGATAGCTATCTTGATAAGGTCAAGCTGGCAGAAGACGCGGTCAAGAAGTTCTATGACGAAAACGCCAAACAATTTGAATCGCCGGAGCAGGCCAAGGTTGAATATGTCGTTTTATCGATGGAAACGATCGGTACGCAGTTGGCTGTGACGGATGCCGAAATCAAGGCTTGGTACGATGGTCACAAGGAGCGCTATCAGCAGGCAGAAGAGCGTCGTGCCAGCCATATCCTGGTCGCCTCGGAGAAGTTGGGTAAGGACAAGGCCAAAGCCAAGGCCGAGGGATTGCTCAAGGATGTCGTCAACAATCCGGCTCTTTTTGCCGAGCTGGCCAAGAAGAATTCTGACGATCCGGGTTCCGCTG
>DAIMCQ010000184.1:0-8419 GCA_036726285.1 Azonexus sp. | reverse complement strand
GAAGGTTCGGATCCGTGACCCTGTACTCCGGCCCCGGAACACCGCCACCCGCTGTTTGATCTGGCCGTCGAAGCTGTTGGCGGAGGCATCGCCGAGGCGAACAATTGTGCCGCTCGCCTTATGCCGGCCATTCAGGGGGCCTGCGATTACTTCGACCGACAGATTGCCGGCATTCCGCAGTACGGCACGATCTCCGTCGACAGTATCGCCGCCACCCCGCAGCCATTTCCCGATAGCTCGCACATCCGCAAAGCACTCGGTTGCAGCCTCGAACTCAAGGAGTCGCTCGCCGCGCTGGCGCGCAATCAACACGAAGAAATTCACGCCTTGCTTGGCATGCGTCGCCAACGCGGCAGCGAGTCGTTAGAACCGGCGATCTTCGCCGACCACACCATTCGCTGCCTGGCACCCAGCGAAAAGGATGCACGGGAATACCTGCGCCTGGTCGCCTTGAAGCGACTACTCAACAACTTTGCCGCCCACGTCGACAAATTGCGGCGCAAGCAACGCCTGCTCAAGCTGGAATGGAACATCCAGAATCTGACGCAGACGACGGAAAGCGCCGGCGACACCGGCTACGTCGATGCGGCGCATGAACTGACGCCGGAAAAGTTGCTGGACGGCCTGATCGGCTGGTTGCAAACACCGGAGACCCTGTTTCGGGTCGTCACCGATACCGCTTCCGACCTCCCGACGCTCTACGCCAGCGACCGCCGTCACTGGCAGGTCAGCTTTATCAGCTTCTCTGCCGCAGAAGGTCTGCAAGCCCTGGAACAGGAAAGCCACGCGCATCGCTACATCCTGATCTGAGCGCGCCGGAATAATAAAAAAGGGGCTGCACACCCCTTTTCCATTTCAGCCGCCGCGCTTCACATCACATCAGCACGATGTCGTATTGCTCGGGCGAATAACTGGGTTCGGATTGCAGCGACACCGGCTTCTCGATGAAGTCGGAGAGCATCGCCAGCGCCTGCGACTCTTCGTCGAGGAACAGATCGACCACGGCCGGCCCGGCCAGGATGCGGTATTCGCGAGCATTGAACTGGCGCGCCTCGCGCAACAGTTCGCGCAGGATTTCATAGGCGACGGTGCGCGCCGTCTTGACCTCGCCACGCCCGCCGCAAGTCGGACAGGACTGACAGAGGATATGGGCCAGCGACTCGCGGGTCCGCTTGCGGGTCATCTCGACCAGGCCCAGTGCCGTAAAGCCATTCACGGTCAGCCGCGTATGATCACGGGCCAGCGCCTTGTTGAACTCTTCGAGCACGGCACGCTTGTGCTCCTCGTTTTCCATGTCGATGAAATCGACAATGATGATGCCGCCGAGATTGCGCAGGCGCAATTGCCGGGCGATGGTCAGGGCGGCTTCGAGGTTGGTCTTGAAAATGGTGTCGTCAAAATTGCGCACACCGACAAAGCCGCCGGTATTGACGTCGATGGTGGTCATCGCCTCGGTCTGGTCGATGATCAGATAACCGCCCGACTTGAGATCGACGCGCCGCGCCAGCGCCTTCTGGATTTCCTCTTCAACGCCGTGCAGGTCGAACAGCGGTCGCTGGCCGGTGTAATGGTCGAGCAGCGGCAAGACGGCCGGCGTGTACTCTTCGGCGAAGCCGCTCAGCTTCTGGAAGTTCTCCCGCGAGTCGATGACGATGCGGCAGGTCTCCGGATTGACGAAATCACGCAGCACGCGCTGGCCGAGCGACAGTTCCTGGTACAGCACGCTGGGCGGCGCCGAGGTCCGCGCCTTGTCGCGAATATCGGCCCAGGTGTTGCGTAGGTAGGCGATATCGGTGGCGAACTCGCTATCGCTGGCATTCTCGGCCATGGTGCGGACGATGAAGCCGCCCGGTTCGTCGGCCGGCACCAGTCGGGTAATCTTTTCGCGCAAGGCTTCGCGCTCGTTCTCCGACTCGATGCGCTGCGAAATACCGATATGCTTTTCCTGCGGCAAATAGACCAGCATGCGGCCGGCGATCGAGATCTGCGTCGACAGGCGCGCCCCCTTGGTGCCGATCGGATCCTTGACCACCTGCACGACGATGCTCTGGCCGTCATGCAGGATTTTTTCGATCGGCCGTTCGGTTGCCGTCTCCCGCGGCTGCCAGATATCGGCGACATGCAGGAAGGCCGTGCGTTCCAGCCCGACGTCGATGAATGCGGATTGCATGCCGGGCAGGATGCGGCAGACCCGGCCCAGATAAACATTGCCGACCAGCCCCCGACTGGCGGTGCGTTCGATGTGCAGCTCCTGGACGACGCCCTGTTGCATCACGGCAACACGTGTCTCCTGCGGGGTGAAATTGATCAGTATTTCTTCGGACATACACTCTACAATTCGCGGTTTTTGCTGGATTCTACTATGCGCAAGGCGCCCGAACTTCTCGCCCCTGCCGGCTCGCTCGAAATGATGCGGACGGCCTTCGATTTCGGCGCCGACGCGATCTATGCCGGGCAACCGCGCTACAGCCTGCGCGTCCGCAACAACGCCTTCGGCACCCTCGATGCGCTCAAGGAAGGCATCGACGAAGCCCATGCCCGCGGCAAGCAGTTCTTTGTCGTCAGCAACATCTTTCCGCACAACGCCAAGCTCACCACCTACCTCGCCGACATGGCGCCGGTCGTCGCCCTCAAACCCGATGCGCTGATCATGTCAGACCCCGGCCTGATCGATATGGTTCGCGAAACCTGGCCGGAGCAGGCGATTCACCTCTCGGTCCAGTCGAATACGGTGAATTGGGCCGCCGTGCGCTTCTGGAAGAAGCTCGGCCTCTCCCGCATCATCCTGTCGCGCGAACTGTCGCTCGACGAGGTGGCCGAAATCCGCCAGCAGTGCCCGGACATCGAACTCGAAGTCTTCGTCCATGGCGCACTGTGCATTGCCTACTCCGGCCGTTGCCTGCTCTCCGGCTACTTCAATCACCGCGACCCCAACCAGGGCACCTGCACCAATTCCTGCCGCTGGGACTACAAGGTGTCGACCTCGGACGGCGCCCCGCTGCAGGCCGGCCAACCAGTCAGCTTCTACAGCAGTCCGGAACAGGAAATCCTGCTCGAGGAACGCCAGCGCCCCGGCGAACTGATGCCGATCGAGGAAGACGAGCACGGCACCTACATCATGAATTCGAAGGACCTGCGCGCCATCGAACACGTCCAGCGCCTGGTCGACATCGGCATCGACTCACTGAAGATCGAGGGCCGGACCAAGAGCCCCTATTACGTCGCCCGCACCGCCCAGAGCTATCGCCAGGCGATCGACGATGCCGTTGCCGGCCGTCCGCTCGACCCGAAACTGCTCAGCGAACTCGAAGGCCTGGCCAACCGCGGCTATACCGATGGCTTCTACCAGCGCCACCACGACGCCGATTACCAGAACTACCTGCGCGGCCATTCCGAGTCCGAGCGCAGCCTTTACGTCGGCGACGCCGTCCGTTTCGACGCCCAGCGCGGCCTGATGGAAGTCGAGGTCAAGAATCGCTTCTCGCTGGGCGACCAACTCGAATGCATCCATCCGGCCGGCAACCACAATTGGCCACTCTCCCGGCTGGAAAATGCCGCCGGACAAGCGATCAGCGTCGCGCCGGGAAGCGGCCACCGGGTCTGGGTCGACCTGCCGGAAAATGCGACAGGCGCCTTTATCGCGCGTTTTGTTTAATGAATTTACGCATAAAAAACAATGCCATAAAGGTTGTGCACCGCAGCAATCGGGTGTAAAATCATTGCCATGAGTACCTCGTCGAATCGTATGCCGCTGATCGACGCCTTGAAGGCGGTCGCAGCCCTGCTAGTCCTGCTCAACCATTTCTCGTCCTACGGGCCCTTGGCCGAGCTGACCCGGGAAGCCTTCCCGGCATTGTTCAACTGGTTTTTCGAATATGGCCGGATGGCTGTCCAGATTTTCCTGGTCATCGCCGGCTTCCTCGCCGCCCGCGGCCTTTCCCGCGAAGGCCAGGCCTTGGCCAAATCGCCCCTTCCGCTGCTCTGGAAACGTTACCTGCGCCTGGCGATTCCCTACCTGGCTGCGCTCGGCCTGGCCATCGTGGCCGCCGCCTTCGCCAATCAATGGCTCGACGACGACTTCGTTCCCGGCCGCGCCACGCTCGGCCAATGGCTGGCCCACGCCTTCCTGTTGCACGGCATTCTCGGTATCGAAGCCCTTTCGGCCGGCGTCTGGTACATCGCCATCGATTTCCAGCTTTTCGCCCTGATGGCTCTGTTGCTGTGGGGCGGCCGTCGTCGTCTGCTTGCCCCGGCCCTGGTGCTGGCAGTTGCCAGCGTCTCGCTCTTCTGGTTCAACCGGGATGCCAGCTGGGACAACTGGGCGATCTATTTCTTCGGCTCCTACGGCCTGGCCGCTGCCGCCTGGTGGGCCTCCGACCGGCGCCAGATGTCGGCCTGGCTGGGCGTCATCGCCACCATCGTCATCGCTGCCCTGGTCGTCGATTTCAGACTGCGTATCGCACTTGCCCTGAGCGTTGCCCTGACCCTCGGTTTCAGCCGACGCACCGGCCTCCTCGAACGCTGGCCGGATGTTCGCCCACTGGCTTTCCTCGGGCAGATTTCCTACTCGGTCTTCCTCGTCCATTTCCCGGTACTGCTGCTCGCCAACGGCCTGTTCGCCCGCTTTGAACTGACCTCGACCAGTGCGGCAGTCAGCGGCCTGCTGCTGGCGATTGCTGCCAGCCTTGGCGTTGCCACGCTGTTCTACCGCTGGATCGAGAGCCCGGCGGCCAGCCAGCGCATTACCGGCGCCCTCGGCTGGCTGATCGAAAAGCAACAGGAACTGCTGCGCAAGCTACCGAACCTGGCGACCCGGCTGCTCATGCTGATTGCCGGCCGGGCTTAATTGCCCTAATCGCCCAATTCGCTCCGCCCCCGGAAGAAATCGAGCGCTTCCGGGTTGGCCAGGGCCTCGACATTTTTTACCGGCCGCTGGTGCACGACGTTACGCACCGCCAGCTCGACAATCTTGCCTGACTTGGTGCGCGGAATATCCTGCACCTGCACGATGCGCGCCGGCACGTGGCGCGGCGTCGTGTTGTCGCGGATCTGCTGCTTGATCCGCTGGCTCAGGGCGTCGTCGAGCACCACCCCGTCGCGCAGTTTGACGAAGAGCACCACGCGCACGTCGTCGTAACGACCGGGCGGCCAATCCTGGCCGATGACCAGCGCCTCGATGATTTCCGGCAGCTGTTCGACCTGGCGATAGATTTCCGCCGTGCCGATCCGCACGCCGCCGGGATTCAGCGTCGCATCCGAACGGCCGTAGATGATGATGCCGTCGTGCGCCGTCAGCTCCGAAAAGTCACCATGGCACCAGATGTTGTCGAAACGCTCGAAGTAGGCGGCGTGATATTTCTCGTCGCCCGGATCGTTCCAGAAACCGACCGGCATCACCGGGAAAGGCCGGGTACAGACCAGTTCGCCCTTCTGGCCACGCACCGAATAGCCGTCGTCATCAAAGACATCGACTGCCATGCCCAGGCCGCGACACTGGATTTCGCCGCGATACACCGGCAGGACCGGGTTGCCGAGCACGAAACAGGAAACGATGTCGGTCCCACCGGAAATCGAGGCGAGCAGGATGTCCTGCTTGATCTCGCGATACACCCAGTCGAAGCCCTCTGGCGAGAGCGGGCTGCCGGTCGAAAACATCGCCCGCAGCGCCGCCAGATCGTGCGTCTTGCCCGGCGTCAGGCCGAGCTTGGCGGCGGCATCGATGAACTTGGCCGAGGTCCCGAAGTGGGTCATACCCTCAGCGGCGGCGTAGTCAAACAGTACCGTCCCCTGGCTGGCGAAGGGCGAACCATCGTAGAGCAGCAGCGTCGCGCCGCAGGCCAGGCCGGAAACCAGCCAGTTCCACATCATCCAGCCGCAGGTGGTGAAATAGAACAGCCGGTCGCCCGGACGGACGTCACTGTGCAACTGGTGCTCCTTGAGATGCTGCAGCAGCACGCCGCCGTGGCAATGCACGATGCACTTCGGGACGCCGGTGGTGCCGGACGAGAACATGATGAACAGCGGATGATCGAAGGCCACCCGGCGCACTGTCACCGGCTGCCCGGCCGGCACCGCAGGCAGGTCGTTCCAGTTGATGGCGCCAGTAATCGCACCGAGATCCGGCGTGGCGTTCAGATAAGGCACGACAACCGTCTGGCGCAGCGAAGGCAGGCGCGCCACCACCTCGGCATTCTTGGCCAGGCAATCCACCGCCTTGCCGTTGTACCAGTAGCCATCGACGCAAATCAGCACCTTCGGCTCGATCTGGCCGAAACGGTCGAGCACGCCCTGCACGCCGAAATCCGGCGAGGCCGAGGACCAGATGGCGCCGAGCGAGGTCGCGGCCAGCATGGCGATCAGCGTTTCCGGCAGGTTGGGCAGGTAGCCGGCCACCCGGTCACCCTCGCCGACGCCGGCCGCGACCAGGCACAGCTGGAAACGGGCAACCTCGGCATAGAGGGCATCGCGACTGAGCCGTCGCTTGACCTTGTCTTCGCCCCAGAAGACCAGGGCTTCGTCGCTGCCGCGCTGACTTAACAGGTTCTCGGCATAGTTCAAACGGGCCTCGGGGAACCAGCGCGCCCCGGGCATGCGCTCGCCGTCGAGCAGGACCGCCTCGCCCTTCTCGCCCAGCGCGCCGCAAAAATCCCAGATCGTCGACCAGAAGGCGGCCGGTTGATCGACCGACCACTGCCAGAGTTCGGCATAGTCCGCCTTGCCTTGGGCGGCAATCAATTGCGCCATGCGCGTCTGGCCCGCCGTTGCCGGATTCGGCGACCAGAGGGGTTGGATCTGTGCCTTGGCTGCGCTGTCGGTACCGCTCATCTCGTCTCCTCAATCTTGTTATGGGCCATCTTCCGCTACGGTAACAGCCGGCAAGCCGCCTGACTGTCATCGACCGGACACTTTAGCGGTTGAGTTCGAAATGCGAAACGGCTAGGCTGCTAGGCCTTGCCAACCGTCCCCCCAGGCCAGTCGTCGCTATGAGCCTTATCGCCCTGCACCAGTTCATCGCCTTTCTCGGCGCCGCTATGCTGCTGACGCTGGTCCCCGGCCCGGACAACCTGATGATCCTGTCGCTCGGCGCCGCCCGCGGCAAACGGGCCGGCATCGCCTTCGGCCTGGGTTGCGCCACCGGCTGCCTGAGCCATACCCTGCTCGCCGCACTCGGCGTCAGTGCGCTGATCGCCGCCAGCCCGGCCGCCTTCGGCGCCCTGAAGGTGGCGGGCGGCCTGTATCTGCTCTGGCTCGGCTGGCAGGCCCTGCGCAGCAGCGGCACCGACAGCCTCGACCGCCCCCGGCTGGCCGAAGCCGATCCGCGCCGGCTGTTCCGTCGCGGCCTGCTGGCCAATGCCATCAACCCCAAGGTGATCACCTTCTTCCTCGCCTTCCTGCCGCAATTCGTCGATACCGGACGCGCCGACGTCGCCAGCCAGATCGTCCAGCTCGGCCTTGTCTTTACCGTGCAGGGCGCCCTGCTCTTCGGTGCCATCGGCTATTTTGCCGGCGGCCTCGGCCAGGCTCTGCGCCGCCGCCCGACCGTTTCGCTGTGGCTGGACCGTATCGCCGGCCTGCTCTTCGTCGGCCTCGGCCTGCGCCTGATCATCAGCCGCTAAGCGCCGCGTGGCGGCCTGGTCTATCGTGAAAACCCTGCTCACCCTGCTCCTGTTGCCCCCCGGTAATGGCCTGTTGCTGCTTGGACTGGCCGCCGGCTTTCGACGTCGGCGCTGGGCTTTTGCCTTGGCACTGGGCGGCGGCTTGTTGCTCCTGGCGCAAAGCTTGCCCGTTGTCGCCTACGGCCTGATCGCCTCGCTCGAAGAACGTGCTGGCCCGGTGCTGCGCAATCCGCCGTCGCAAGGCGTGATCGTCGTCCTTGGCAGCGGGCTGAATAGCAATGCGGCGGAATATGGCCGCGACACCGCCAACGAAAGAACGCTCGCCCGCCTGCGCTACGGCGCACTGTTGGCGCGACGCCATGGCTTGCCCTTGATGGTGACGGGAGGCCGGCCGCCGGCTACGGCTCAGTCGGAAGCCGAGGTGATGAGCGACATCCTGCAAAGGGAATTCGCGACCCAGGTTCGCTGGCAGGAAACCACCTCGCGCGACACGGCCGAAAATGCAAGATATTCCGCTGCCATACTCCGAGCGGCCGGTATCGATACGGTCATTCTGGTCACCCATGCCTTTCACATGCCACGGGCACGCCTGCTGTTTGAAAAGGCCGGCCTGAAAGTGATCGCCGCGCCGACCGCCTTCAAGGCCGGCAACGAATACCGTTGGGCGCCGACCGACTGGCTGCCGCAGATCGCCGCACTCGACACCACCTACTTTGCATTGCATGAATGGCTGGGGATCATCTGGACCCGACTGGCGCGCTAAGCGAGCCCGATTCGGTAAGATGCCCGGCCCCTTCCGCCCC
>DAIMCQ010000183.1:0-8508 GCA_036726285.1 Azonexus sp. | reverse complement strand
GGTGATGCGCTGGCGCGGGCTGAGCGTCAGGCGGTGCGACGGGCACAGCGGCTCGCAGAAACCGCATTCGATGCAGCGGTCGACGATGTCCTCGGCAGCCGGCATCGGCTTCAGGTTTTCCAGGTGGGCGTGCGGGTTGTCGTTGATGATGACGCCCGGATTGAGTTGGCTTTCCGGATCGAACAGTTGCTTGATCCGGCGCATCAGGTCGGTGGCTTCCTTGCCCCATTCCATTTCGACGAAGGGCGCCATGTTGCGGCCGGTGCCATGCTCGGCCTTCAGCGAACCGTCGTACTTGTTGACCACCAACTGGCACAGGTCGTCCATGAAGCGGGCGTAGCGATCGATTTCGGTCTTGTCGCCGAAATCCTGGGTGATCACGAAGTGCAGGTTGCCTTCCAGGGCGTGGCCGAAAATGATCCCCTCGTGGTAGCCGTGATGGCGGAGCAGGGTTTGCAGATCGAGCGTGGCATCGGCCAGCGACTCGATCGGGAAAGCGACGTCCTCGATCAGCACGGTGGTGCCGGTGCGGCGCATCGCGCCGACCGCCGGGAAGGTGCCTTTGCGCACCTTCCAGTACATGTCGCAGGTCGCCGGGTCGGTCGAGAAACTGACCGGCTCGATGGTGGCGATGCCGTTCATCGTCGCCACCACGCTGGCGATCTTTTCTTCCAGCTCGGCCGGGGTCGGCGAACGGACTTCAATCAGCAGCGCAGCGGCGTCTTCGCCCAGTTCGCGCATGATGGCCGGCAGCCCGGGTTTGTTTTCGACCGAGTGAATGGCCGGGCGGTCGAGCAGTTCGACCGCGGCAACCGGTTGCGGCTTGAGGCGGACCACGGCCTCACAGGCGGTGCGAATATCCGGGAAGAAGACCAGAGCGGAGGCCTTGCACGGGTCTTCGACCACCGTCTGGTAGGTGATGCGGGTCATGAAGCCGAGCGTGCCTTCGGAGCCGATCATCAGGTGAGCCAGGATGTCGATCGGGTCTTCGAAATCGACCAAAGCGTTCAGGCTATAGCCGGTGGTGTTCTTGATCTTGAACTTGTGGCGGATGCGGTTGGCCAGCGTCGGATTGCCCCGGGTCTCCTTGCCAATCCGGTCGAGTTCGCCGAGCAGCGCGGCGTGCGACTGCTTGAAGGCGGCGACGCTGGACGGGTCTTCGGTGTCGAGCAGGGTGCCGTCAGCCAGCATGACGCGCAGGCCGGCCAGGGTCTTGTAGCTGTTCTGCGCCGTGCCGCAGCACATGCCGGAAGCGTTGTTGGCGGCGATGCCACCGATCTTGGCGGCGCCGATGGAAGCGGGGTCGGGGCCGATTTTCTTGCCGAGCGGGGCGAGGCGGCGATTGACCTCGCCGCCCACCATGCCGGGGCCAACCCGGACCTGGCTGGCGTCGTCGGCCAGTTCGAAGGTGGCGAAGCCTTCCCCGATCAGGGCCAGGACGCCATCCGACAGGGCTTGTCCGGACAGGCTGGTGCCGGCCGCCCGGAAGGTCACCGGAACCTGGTGCTGGCGGGCCGCGGCGAGCATGCTGCGGGCTTCGTTCTCGTTTTCGATCACCGCGACGACCTGCGGGATCAGGCGATAGAAGCTGGCATCGGTGCCATAGGCGAGGCGGCGCAGATCGTCGGTGACGACCTGGCGGTCGGGCAGGGCGGCTTTGAGTGCGTTGATTAAGGTATTCATGTCTCTTATGTCTTATAGATGACCCGTCAGGGCGAGCTTCCGGGTCGAGGCAAAAAAATCCCGGAGACCGGTGGTGCCGGCGCTCCGGGTAAGAGGGATTAGTTGCGTTCCTTGATCAGATCGCGCAGGCGCTTGGGGGCCGGCTGAATCGGTGTGCGTACGGAGGTCCAGCCGGCTTGCCGGCGCGGCGTCAGGCTGCGTAGCCGGCTACCCAGCCAGGAAACGGTACGGTACAGCGCCGGCGAGCCATAGACGGCCGCCCAGGCCCGCCAGATAGCGGAGGTCAGGCCGTTGTAACCGGCACCCTGACCGCGCATCGAGGGGTTGGCGTGCGGTTCGCTGGCCGACTCTTCGCGCAGGCGGATGAGCAGTTCCGGAATCGGAATGCGGACCGGGCAAACTTCGCCGCAGGCGCCGCACAGCGAGGAAGCGGTGGCCATGTTGGCGGTGGCGTCGAGGCCGAGCATGTGCGGCGAAATGATCTTGCCGATCGGGCCGGGATAGGTCGTGCCGTAGGCGTGACCACCGATCCGGGTATAGACCGGGCAGTGGTTCATGCAGGCGCCGCAGCGGATGCATTGCAGCGTCTTGCGCAACTGTTCGTCGGCGTAGGCCTGGCTGCGGCCGTTGTCGAGCAGCACCAGATGCACTTCGGCCGGACCGTCCTTCTCGCCGGGCTTGCGCGGCGAGGAGATCATGTTGAAGTAGGTCGAGATGTTCTGGCCGGTGGCCGAGCGGGTGAGCAGCGAGAGCAGCGGCGGCACGTGTTCGAGTTTTTCGACGATCTTCTCGATGCCGGTGATGGCGATATGGACCGGCGGTGCGGTGGTGCACATGCGGCCGTTGCCTTCGTTTTCGACCAGGCACAGGGTGCCGGTTTCGGCGACGGCGAAATTGACGCCGGAGAGGCCGATATCGGCTTCCAGGAACTTCTGGCGCAACACATTGCGGCCGATCTGGATCAGTGCATCGACGTTGTCGGTGTACTCGACGCCGGGCACGTTCTCGGCGAACAGGCGGGCGATCTCTTCCTTGGTCTTGTGGATGGCCGGCATGATGATGTGCGACGGCTTTTCATGCGCCAGCTGCACGATGTACTCGCCCATGTCGGATTCCAGCGCGCCGATGCCAGCGGCTTCGGCAGCGTGGTTCAGCTCGATTTCCTCGCTCACCATCGACTTGCCCTTGACCATCAGCTTGGCCGAATGCCGCTGACAGATGCCGAGAATGATGGCATTGGCTTCGTCCGGGGTTTCCGCCCAATGTACCTGAACGCCGTTGCGGGTCAGGTTTTCTTCAAGGCGGACCAGCAGTTCCGGCAATTTGCCCAGGTTGTACTGGCGAATCTGCTCGCCAAGCAGGCGCAGGCTTTCCAGTTCCTCGCTGTCGGGGAACTGGGCGGCGCGCTTGCTCATCAGGAAATCCATTGCGCCACGGAAACTCTGGCGCAGGAAAGGATTGTCGACGACCGCCTTGGAGCGGGCGCGGAAGCCTTCAGTCGGCTTGAAGTGGATCGGCTGGGCGTTCATTGTTCATCTCCGAGCAGCAGGACGACCAGTTCCTTCGGGCCGTGGGCGCCGTAAGCCAGGGTTTGCTGGATGTCGGCGGTTTTCGAGGGGCCGGAAACGAGCAGCGAATTGGTCGGCAGGCCATCCTTCCAGCCTTCTGTCTGCATGGCTTCGAAAAAGGTGTTGTAGAGACGCGAGCGGTCGAGCAGCACGACATGTACGGGTGGCACCAGCGACATCAGGCGCGGTTCGTCGGCGTCGGGCCAGAGGATCAGCGTGCCGGTTTCGGCAATGGCGGCGCGGGCCGTGGTCAGGCTGGCCGGCGTGGCGGTGAACATCTCCGTTTTCCAGGCTTCGATCGGCATGTCGTAGGTCGAGCACTCGACGCCTTGCGCGGGCAGGGTGTCGAGCGCCGCAGCGCCATGCGGCGTGCCTTCGGCCACCAGCAGGCGGTCGATCTGCTTGCTGGCCAGCACTTCGCGCAACTTGGCCAGCCAGTTGGCCGGCGTTACGGCATGCACTTCGGCATGGGCCAGTTCGATGCAGCGGCGGAAGCGTTCGACCTTTTCATCGGCGCTTTCCACCGGGCGATGGCCGGCAAACCAGGCGGCGACGTCGGGTTCGGCCTTGGGCAGCAGCGGGGCAGCCTTCAGCTTGGCCAGGATGCGGTCGCGGGCGCTCATTGGGCGGTCCTCCGCAGCAGGAAGCTGGCGATGTGCTCGCCCGGCAGGCTGGGCGTGGTACGGCCTTCCTGCTTGTCCTTCCAGGCGGCGTGGCCGAGGATGTTCATCAGGCAGCCGCAGTCGGCGCTGACGACGCGTTCGGCGCCGGTCGCCTTGAGCGACTTGAGCTTGTCTTCGACCATGGCGGCCGAGATTTCCGGCTGCTTGATCGCGAAGGTGCCGCCGAAACCGCAGCATTCCGATTCATGGTCCTGCTGGGCCAGCGTGACTTGGGCGAGGTCGCCGATCAGCTTGCGGCCGGTCAGATGGACCCCCATTTCGCGGCGGGCGGAGCAGGAGGTATGAAGCACGACGGTGCAGTCCTGACCACGGTCTTCCGGCTTGAAGTCGAGCACGTTGACCAGGAAGTCGGTCAATTCGTAGATGCGGCCCGACAGGGCTTCGGCCTGGGCCTTGCGGACCGGGTCGTTGGCGAACAGCGTCGGGTAGTGGTGCTTCATCATGCCGGCGCAGGAGCCGGAGGGGACGACGACCGGCCACTCATTGGGAAACAGCGTCAATTGCAGGGCGGCAACCTTGCGTGCTTCATCGGGAAAGCCGCTGGTATAGGCCGGTTGGCCGCAGCAGGTTTGTTCTTCCGGGAAGTGTACGCGGATGCCCTGTTTTTCGAGCAGCGTGATCGCGTCCATGCCGGCGCCGGGGAAAAACTGGTCAACCACACAAGTAGCAAAAAAATAGATGTCACTGGGCTTGGGCGTGACCGTCCGCGGCTTGTTCATGCTGTCTCCAATATTGATTTACTTGTCGGTACATTGGTCAGACCAATGTTCGGTGGAGTGAAAATTTACGTGAATACCGGTACTTAGTCAATTGAGATAGGGAAATCCCTAAGCTTGCACTTTGTTTCTGGCGTGTTTAAAATGCGCTGGTCTTACCAATCAAAGTGGTCTTACCTATGCCGAGCAAGCTGCAAGTTCCTCGTATTTCCGATGCCGTTGCCGCATCGTTGGAGGGGCGCATTCTGGAGGGGTCGCTGAAAGCCGGCGATCGCCTGCCGCCGGAGCGCGAACTGGCGGCCGAGTTCGGCGTTTCCCGTCCGTCGCTGCGCGAAGCGATCCAGAAGCTGGCTTCGAAAGGCATGCTGCAAAGTCGTCAAGGTGGTGGCACCTACGTCACCGATAGCCTGAATTCGACTTTCTTCGATCCCTGGCACGACATGTTGGGCAACCACCCCAATCTGCGCGAAGACATGCTCGAATTCCGCCATATGCTCGAAGGCCAGGCCGCAGCCTGGGCGGCGGAGCGGGCGACCGAGGCCGACCTGGTCCGCCTCGAACAAGCCTTCAACAAGCTCAACGAAGCTTTCGTCAGCGGCGACGCCGAACTGCGTTCCGATGCCGATATCGCCTTTCACCAGGCGATTGGCGATGCCGCCCACAATGCCTTGCTGGGGCATATGTCGGCCGCCTTGCTGCGCCTGATGCACGACAATATCCGGCTCAACCTGGGCGAACTGCGCGCCATCCCGGCAGCCGATTCGCTGTTGATCAGCCAGCACACGGCAATCTACAACGCGATTCGCGATCACAAGCCGCAGGTGGCGTCGGCGGCAGCCAAGACCCACATCGATTTCGTCCGCGAAACGCTGGCCCAGTCGCTGCGTTCCGCGGCGCGGCGCGAGACCGCCGAGCGTCGTCTGCACCCCGAGTTTTCTCCTTCATCTTCATCTTGATTTGACCCCACTGAAAGGAATCCGCATGGAGCCCCTGGTTATTCCCTTTGAAAAGCTGCGCATGACCGATGTCGAACAAGTCGGTGGCAAGAACTCCTCGCTCGGCGAAATGATCAGCCAGCTGGCTGATACCGGTGTCCGTGTGCCGGGCGGTTTCGCCACGACGGCGCACGCCTATCGCATCTTCCTGTCGCAGTCCGGTCTGGATGCCAAGATCAATGCCGCGCTCGACGCGCTGGATGTCGAGGACGTCAACGCGCTGGTCAAGACCGGTGCCGAAATCCGCCAGTGGGTGCTCGATACGCCGTTCCCGATGGAACTGACCATCGCCATCACCGAGCAATACCAGCGTCTGGTCGCCGACTCCACGGCCGACATGTCCTTCGCCGTGCGCTCCTCCGCGACCGCCGAAGACTTGCCGGATGCCTCCTTCGCCGGTCAGCAGGAAACCTTCCTCAACATCGTCGGCCTGGAAAACATCATGCACGCGATCAAGGAAGTGTTCGCTTCCCTGTATAACGACCGCGCCATTTCCTACCGTGTCCACAAGGGCTTCCTGCACGCCGATGTCGCGCTTTCCGCCGGTATCCAGCGCATGGTCCGTTCCGACAAGGGCGCCGCCGGCGTGATGTTCACCCTCGACACCGAATCCGGCTTCCGCGATGCCGTGTTCGTCACCTCCAGCTACGGCCTGGGCGAGACCGTCGTGCAAGGCGCGGTGAATCCGGACGAGTTCTACGTGCACAAGCCGATGCTGGAAGCCGGCAAGAAGGCCGTCGTGCGCCGCAATCTCGGTTCCAAGATGATCAAGATGACCTTTGCCGCCGAGAAGGTTGCCGGCAAGTCCACGATCACCGAGGAAGTCGAGGAAAGCCTGCGCCACCAGTTCTCGATCAATGACGAAGAAGTCATGGAACTGGCCCGCTACGCCCAGATCATCGAAAAGCACTACGGTCGTCCGATGGACATCGAATGGGGCAAGGATGGTGTCGACGGCAAGCTGTACATCCTGCAAGCCCGTCCGGAAACCGTGCAATCGCAGGCCGGTGCCGGCAAGGTCGAGAAATACAAGCTGAAGTCCTTCTCCAAGGCACTGGCTTCCGGCCGCGCCATCGGTCAGAAGATCGGCATCGGCCCGGTCCGCATCGTCAAGGACCCGAAGGAAATGGATCAGGTCAAGCCGGGCGACGTGCTGGTTGCCGACATGACCGACCCGAACTGGGAGCCGGTGATGAAGCGCGCTTCCGCCATCGTCACCAACCGTGGCGGCCGGACCTGCCACGCCGCGATCATCGCCCGCGAACTGGGCATCCCGGCCATCGTCGGTTGCGGCGATGCCACCGAAACGCTGACCGAAGGCGATATCGTCACCGTCAGCTGCACGGAAGGCGACACCGGCCACGTCTATCGCGGCAAGCTGGACTACGAAGTCACCTCGCGCGACATCTCGGCCATGCCGGACGTCCCGGTCAAGGTCATGATGAACGTCGGCAACCCGGAACTCGCCTTCGAGTTCTCGCAACTGCCGAACGCCGGCGTCGGTCTGGCCCGCGTCGAATTCATCATCAACAACGTCATCGGCATCCACCCGAAGGCCATTCTCGACGTCGAGCGTCTGCCGGCTTCGAAGCGCGAAGAAATCAAGCGTCGTGCCCGCGGTTATGCCTCGCCGAAGGAGTTTTTCGTCGAGAAGCTGGTTGAAGGGGTCTCCACCATCGCCGCCGCCTTCTGGCCGAACCCGGTGATCGTCCGTCTCTCCGACTTCAAGTCCAACGAGTACCGCAAGCTGCTCGGCGGCGAACTCTACGAGCCGGAAGAAGAAAACCCGATGCTCGGCTTCCGTGGCGCCTCGCGTTACATCGCCCAGTCCTTCCGCGACTGTTTCGAGATGGAATGCCGCGCCATGAAGAAGGTCCGCGAAGAAATGGGCCTGACCAACGTGCAACTGATGGTGCCGTTCGTGCGCACCGTCGGCGAAGGCCAGGGCGTGGTCGATCTGCTCGCCGAGCATGGCCTGAAGCAGGGCGAAAACGACCTCAAGCTGATCATGATGTGCGAAATCCCGTCCAACGCGCTGTTGGCCGACGATTTCCTGAAAATCTTCGACGGCTTCTCGATCGGCTCCAACGACCTGACCCAGCTCACCCTGGGCCTGGACCGCGACTCCGGTCTGGTCGCCAACCTGTTCGACGAACGCGATCCGGCCGTCAAGCAGTTGCTGGCCATGGCCATCGCTGCCGCCAACAAGGCCGGCAAGTACATCGGTATCTGCGGCCAGGGCCCGTCCGATCACCCGGATTTGGCTGAATGGCTGATGGATCAAGGGATCAGCAGCATCTCGCTGAACCCGGATACCGTGGTCGACACCTGGACCCGTCTGGCCTCGCACAAGAAGGCCTGATTTCCAGCGGGCGAGTCGCCAAAATAGAGAAGGCCGGGAGCAATCCCGGCCTTTTTGTTGCCAACTGGGTGAAGCTACGCGGCCGTCTTGGACTGGCTGATATTCGGAAACTTTACCTCCTCGAAATACGATTTGGTCTCGTCGATCACGGCAGCTCGGGCCTGGTCGACAAAAAGCTGGGTTGCCTGATGAAACTTGGCGAGATCCTCCGCTGTCGGCGCCGCCGGCAGGCTTGCCTTGTTGAGTTCCCAGGTAATCAATAAATGCTCGAGCTTGTACTGGGTTTCGATATATTGCTGCCACGCTTTGCTGAACTGGAAAAAGCTGTTGAGGCCGCTGGCCAGGGCGATAATCCATGCGCCGCAGGCGGCGATGAACGCCTTTTCCGATTCCGCAGTGATCGACAACAGAAACGGCAGGCTGATACTGGTGACCAGCGTCAATCCGCCCCACCAGCGGAACCAGCAGCGTTTGTATTCGGCATGCTCGCGGTACCACTTG
>DAIMCQ010000182.1:0-8509 GCA_036726285.1 Azonexus sp. | reverse complement strand
AAAATCCTTCTATAACCTTTTGCACGGGCTAACTCCGGTAGTGAATCTGTTAAGCGAGCGATAGAGGCTGAAGCGGCCGATAAGTTCCGGGGGCGATTCTGAGCCGATGGCGTCGATTCGTACAGACTGCGATCCTGGTGGCAGCAAAGAAATCCGGATCGAAATCCCGCCGTCTGTTGCGGCTGGCGGCGCAGGATAGGCCTCACAGACTATCCGGTCGGCCAGAACGAGATTTACGGTCAGGGCGCCAGCGGCAAGTAGGGCGTGCCGGAAGATGTTTGCATACGACACGGGGGGCCGCGTTCGTGGTCTTATCGGGCGATAGGGAACATTCCGACAAGAACCCCATTCTTGTCGCGTTGACGACACCAGGATCCAGTAGTTTTTTTCTTTCGTCATAGATGGCTGAAGCCCTCTTTTCGTTGTCAGTCAATGATTCGCGCAATTAAATTATCAATATCGGGTGGGTCTTATATACCCGGTGCATTTCGTGCTTGGGTCGTAGTCCATCTTTTCGATTCCTGCCAGCATGAAAAACAATCAGCCCATCACAACCAGGGAGGTTTTGATGGACGATGGCATCACCATCGTTACCAAGACTGATCTGAACGGCGTCATTACCTACGCCAATTCTGATTTCATTCGGATTTCCGGTTTTGCCGAGGATGAATTGCTTGGGCAGAACCATAACGTCGTGCGTCACCCGGATATGCCGGTGCAGGCTTTTGCCGATATGTGGGCCACCTTGAAACAAGGCCGGCCGTGGAACGGCCTGGTCAAAAATCGCTGCAAGAACGGTGATTTCTACTGGGTCAATGCCCATGTCGCACCTATCGATGAACACGACAAGGTGATCGGTTATACCTCGATGCGTACCAAGCCGACGCGGGAACAGGTAGCTGCCGCCGAGGCGCTCTACGGGCAACTCCGGCAAAGCAGGGCAGGGTTCCGGCTGGAGGGGGGCAACGTTGTCAGTACCTCGTTGCTAAGCCGCCTGAACATCTTCCGCTATGTAGTGAAGATGGCGGTCAGCAGTCAGCTGCGGTTGCTTATGGCGGCATTCCTGATCGGTTTCATCACGGCTGGCGTGGTGGTCTACGAGGGCTTGGGCAAGGTTCAGGTCAATGGTCCGATCTACCAGCGGGTCGTGCAGGGCAAGGATCTGGTGGCCGATATCCTGCCCCCACCGGAATACCTGATCGAGTCCTATCTGGTGGTGCTGGAAATGCTGCGAGCCGAGCCGATGGCGCTGCCGGGCATGTTTGAAAAAAGCGTGCTGTTGCGCCAGGAGTTCGAGGCACGCCATCAGGTATGGGTCAAGGAATTGCCGGAAGGCAAGTTGAAGAGGCTGATGGTCGAAGATGCATACAAGCCCGGCATCGCATTCCTGGATCTGCGTGACAAGTCCTTCATTCCTGCCATCCGGGCAGGCAATCGCGCCGCCGCCGAAGCAGTTTTGCCCGATTTGATGGCGCTCTATGGCCAGCACCGGACGGTCATTGACGAGGTCGTCGTGATGTCCAATCAACGTATTGCCGACGACGAGAAAGATGCAGCCGGGATCATTGAAGACAATTACAAGCTGCTTGGTGGTCTGGGGCTTGCTATTGTGGCGCTGGTCACGCTGCTCGGCGGAACTGTGATTCGCAACTTGCAGCACTTGCTCGGCGGAGATCCGCGTTATGCCTGCGACATCACGCGGCATGTCGCCGCAGGCAATCTCGGCTTGCGTATCGAAGTCGACCCGCTGGACCGAACCAGCTTGCTGGCTTCGATTAGCCATTTACGCGGGATGTTCCGCGCGACGCTTACCGATATTCAGAAGAATGCTGATCAGGTGGCCAGGCATGCCAGCGTGATGGTAGGGGTGGCCGACCGGGTGGCAGGCAGTTCGTTGTCACAGCGGGAGTCGACGGCGGGTGCGGCGCAAACCACCGAGCGTGTCAGTAGCGGAATGCTTCAGGTCGTCGATGACATGGCCGAGGCGCATGCCATCTCGCGCGCGTCTGACGAGACTTGCGAAAGCGGTTACGAGATCATTCATAACGCCGTCGGTAGCATGGAGAGCATTGCCGACACGGTACGTCGCTCGACCACGACCATCCTGGCGCTGGGCAACGAGTCGCAGCGCATTTCGACGGTGATCCAGGTGATCAGGGAGATTGCCGATCAGACCAACTTGCTGGCGCTCAACGCTGCCATCGAAGCCGCGCGGGCCGGCGAATCAGGGCGTGGTTTCGCGGTGGTTGCCGACGAAGTGCGCAAACTGGCCGAGCGTACCGCGACGGCTACTCACGAAATCGGCAGCATGATTGTCGCTATCCAGCACGGTATGAACGATGCCGTGAGGACGATGGAGGATGGGGTTGCCGAGGTCGATCAGGGGGTTGCGCTGGCCAATGAGGCCGGTGTTGCCATTCAGCAAATTCGCGACAGTGCAGCCAGAGTGGTAACCGTAGTCGCCGGGATTTCCGAGGCGCTGCACGAACAGGGCGAGGCGACCGAGCATATTCGCAGTCACGTCGAGCGGATTTCGAGCCTCTCCGATGAGAACAATGTAATGGCGACCAATGCTTTGAGTGGTGCTCAACAACTACTCGATACGGCGACGGTCATGCAGAATACGGTCAGCCGCTTCGCCTGTTGAAGATGTAGGCGAGGCAGGGGAACGGCCAATATCCCCCATCGGGGCGACCATCCAGGTCGTGGCTAGGGTGTGTGGACAATCAGGCAAGCCAAATCAGCGCTGCGGCGATGGAAATGAATGCTTCGAACCGGATATCGAGTTTATCGTAGCGTGTAGCGATACGACGGAACTGCTTGAGGCGAGCAAAGAAGCGCTCAATGAGATTGCGACTTTTATAGACATGTTTGTCATAGCTTCTGAGCACCTTCCGATTGGCTTTCGGCGGAATCACGGCCGTAGCATTCATGGCCTCGATGCAGTCAAGGAGGCTAGCGGCGTCAAAGGCTTTGTCGGCAACGACGGCGCCGACATTCTTCATGCCGTCGATGAGATTGGCGGCTTCGGTGATGTCGTGTCGCTCGCCACCCGTCAGGCGGAATCGTGTCAGATTGCCCAGTCCATCGACGGCAGCATGAATTTTGGTGCTCAGCCCCCCACGAGAACGGCCAAGACTTTGTTGCCCGTTTTTTTGGGTGCGCCGGCCGCGTGTTGGTGCGCCCGAACGATGGTGCTATCGAGAAACACTTCCTCAAAATCTGCGTCCTCGCAGAGCATGGCAAAGAGTGCCTGCCAGACACCTTTGTCTGCCCAGCGTGAAAAGCGCCTGAAGACCGTATTCCATGGCCCAAAACTGGCAGGCAGGTCACGCCATGGGGCGCCAGTTCTCGCCATCCAGAGAACCGCTTCAACAAACATCCGATTATCTGCACCGGTACGACCACGGTCGCCTGCCTTGCCGTGCAGCATGGGCTCAATTCGTTGCCATTGGTCATCACGTAACAAAAATCTCGGCATCCCGTCTTTAACCCAAAAGACAGGATGTAAACACAATTAGCCCTTTGTGAACAGCCCCTTAATCACAAATGTCCACACGCTCTAGTTGCAGGCCAGGCAACATGCCGACGGGCAGCTTCGCCGGCTCTGGCGTTCCCCTGGATGGGTCAGGTTTCGGCTGTTTCCTTGGGGAGCAGCAGGTTGAGCAGCACGGCCAGTACGCCGCACAGGCTGATGCCTTGCAGCGAGAAGCTGCCGATCTGCACGGCCAGGCCGCCGATGCCGGTGACCAGGGTGACCGAGACGATGCACAGGTTGCGGGCGTTGGACAGATTGACCTTGGCGTCCATCAGCGTTTTCAGGCCGATGCCGGCGATGGAGCCGAAGAGCAGCACCATGATGCCGCCCATCACCGGCATCGGGATGGTTTGCAGCAGGGCGCCGAACTTGCCGACGAAGGCCATCAGGATGGCAAAGCCGGCGGCCCAGGTCATTACCACCGGGTTGTAGTTCTTGGTCAGCATCACCGCGCCGGTGACTTCGCCGTAGGTGGTGACCGGTGGGCCGCCGAACAGGCCGACGACATTGACCGCCAGGCCGTCGCCGAGCAGTGTGCGGTGCAGGCCAGGGCTTTCGGTGTAGTCCTTGCCGGAGACCGAGCCGATGGCGAGGACACCGCCGACGTGTTCGACGATCGGCGCGATGGCGACCGGGATCATGTAGAGGATTGCCAACAGGTTGAATTCCGGCTTGCCGAATTCCGGCAGTGCGATCCAGGCGGCATTGGTGACCTTGCTGAAATCGACGATGCCGACGAACAGCGAGACAACATAACCGACAGCGACGCCGACCAGGATCGGTACCAGCTTCAGCAGGCCACGGGCGCGAATTGCCGTCAGCATGGTTGCCAGCAGCGAGATGGCGGCGACGCCGATGGCGGTCTGGTAGGGTACGACCTGGGCATCACCGGCCTTGCCGGTGGCCATGTTGACCGCAACCTGGGCCAGGCCGAGGCCGATGACCATGACGACCGGGCCGATGACGACCGGCGGCAGCAGGCGATGGATCAGGCCGACGCCGCGCCATTTCACCAGGCCGGCGGCGACGTAGTAGAAGAAGCTGGCCGAGGCCAATGCACCGAGCGTGGCCGGCATGCCCCAGGTTTGCACCGAGTAGATGACCGGCGCGATGAAGGCGAAGCTGGAGCCGAGGTAGATCGGTACCTGACGTTTGGTGCAGATCTGGAAAATCAGCGTGCCGACCCCGGCACCGAGCAGGGCCAGGCTGGGGTTGAGGCCGGTGAGCAGCGGCACCAGCACGGTGGCGCCGAAGGCGACGAAGAGGATCTGGGCGCCGGAAAGGGCGGTGCGCCAGGTGGGATCGGTATGGGCGCTCATGCTTCCTTGGTTCCGAAGATCTTGTCGCCGGCGTCGCCGAGGCCGGGCAGGATGTAGCCGTGCTCGTTGAGATGGTCGTCGACGGCGGCGGTATAGAGTTGGACGTCGGGATGGGCCGCGGTCAGCGCCGCGATGCCTTCCGGTGCGGCAACCAGCACCAGCGCCTTGATGTGCTGGCAGCCCTTGCGCTTGAGCATGTCGATGGTGGAGATCAGCGAGCCGCCGGTGGCCAGCATCGGATCGATGATCATCGCCAGGCGCTCGTCGAGCTGGCCGACGAAGCGTTCGAAATACGGCTCCGGCATCAGGGTTTCGTGATTGCGGGCGATGCCGACGACGCTGACCTTGGCGTTCGGGATCAGGTCGAGCACGCCGTCGAGCATGCCGAGGCCGGCGCGCAGGATGGGGACGACGGTGACCTTCTTGCCCTTGATCTGGTCGATTTCGACCGGGCCGGCCCAGCCCTGGATGGTCACCGTTTCCAGCTCGAAATCGCTGCAGGCTTCATAGGTGAGCAAACGGGCCACTTCGGCGGCGAGTTCGCGGAATTTCTTGGTACTGATGTCGTCTTCGCGCATCAGACCGATTTTGTGTTTGACCAGGGGATGGCGGACTTCGATCACCGGCATGGCGATTCCTTACAGGCAAATATTTAAGGGGCGAAGGGTAGCCGATTCCCGGTTGGCCGCCCATACGGGAAATCACATATCGGCCATCTAATCCCCCCGCTTGGTGGGGGAATGTTGGGAAAAAGTCAGTTAGGCGCTTTCCGCCGTGGCGGCGAGTCAGTGCAAGTGCAGACCGAGCCAGGCGGCAACCCGGGTCACCGGATCCTCGCCACTGTGCAGCACGTGCATTTCGTGGATGCCTTTGAGATGGACCGCTGCCCGGCGGTAGGCCACCTCGCCGAAATGGTCTTCTGCATCGAACAGCATCAGCAGCGGTGCAACCAGCAGGTTCAGGCCTTGCAGGCCGGCGCGGTCGATGATGCCGCCGTGCGCCGCCAGAACCTTGACCTGGGTGTCGCGCTGGGCGGCGGTGCGGATGGCGGCCGGCGTCGCGTCGCCGGTGGCGTAGATGGCCAGCGGCAGATCCTGCATGTCGCCATCGTTGCGGATCAGGTCGATGATGTCGAGCAGGCGCTGGCCGAGGCGCGGCACATTCTGCGTTGCATCGGCGAATTGGGCTTCGCGGGCGGTGAGCAATTCCATGTTGAGGATGGCGTAGCCCCGCGCCGCCAGGTTGGCGGCGATGACGGCGTCGAGCGGCGTGTGGTGGGCGCGGGCGAGCAGCACCAGGCCGCGCGGATTATCAGGAAGATTGAGTTGGCCGTGCAGTTGGCCGAGCGGAGTCTGGATGACGAGGGTGCGGATCATGATGAGAGTCGTACGGGAATGCGTTGCGGGCCGAAGGCCTGGCCGGCCCGTCCGAGCTGGCGGCCAAAGCGGCCGGCCAGCGGCGCCCGGCAATGCGGGCAATGCCCGTCGGGCGTCAGGTCGTAGTGGCGGATGTCGTACCAGTCGCGCACGATCAGCGCCGCCTGGCAGGTTGGGCAAAACGTCGTGCCGCCCGCGCTGTCATTGACGTTGCCGGTAAAGACGTGGTGCAGCCCGGCATCGAGGGCGATGCGGCGGGCCTGGGCGAGGCTGGCCGGTGACGTCGCGGGCAGCTCGCTCATTTTCCAGTCCGGGTGAAAGGCGGTGAAATGCAGCGGCACGTCAGGACCGAGTTCGCGCCCGACCCAGGCCGCCAGTTGGGCGATCTCGGCCGGGCTGTCGTTGTGGCCGGGAATGAGTAGCGTGGTGATCTCCAGCCAGCAGTCGGTTTCGTGGTGGATGTAGGTCAGCGTATCGAGCACCGGCTGCAGATGCCCGACGCACAGCTTGTGATAGAAGTCCTCACTGAAGGCCTTGAGGTCGACGTTGGCGGCATCCATCACGGCAAAAAAATCGCGGGCCGGTGTCGGGTGGATGTAGCCGGCGGTCACCGCGACATTGCGGATGCCCTGCTCGCGGCAGGCGAGGGCGGTGTCGATGGCGTATTCGGCGAAGATCACCGGGTCGTTGTAGGTGTAGGCGACGCTGTCGGCCCCGTAGCGCCGGGCGGCGTCGGCGATGGCCTGCGGGTTGGCCTGGTCGAGCAGGCGGTCCATGTCTTTCGACTTGGAGATGTCCCAGTTCTGGCAGAAGCGGCAGGCCAGGTTGCAGCCGGCGGTGCCGAAGGAAAGGACGCTGCTGCCCGGGTAAAAATGGTTGAGCGGCTTTTTCTCGATCGGGTCGATGCAGAAGCCCGAAGAGCGGCCGTAGGTGGTCAGCTGCATGGCGCCATCGTGCATCTGGCGAACGAAGCAGGCGCCGCGCTGGCCTTCGTGCAGCTGGCAGTCGCGCGGGCAGAGGTCGCACTGGATGCGACCGTCGTCGAGGGCGTGCCACCAGCGTGCCGGGTGCCGGCCGACTTCAAGCGTCATGCTGTCTCCTCCTTCCATTTGCGCACCTGGTAGCGCGCCAGTCGGACATCCGGTCCCCAATAGCGGGCAGGCAGCCCGGCCTTTTCTTTTAGATGGCGCATGAAGGCGACAGGTTCAGGCAATTGTTCCCAGACTTGCGGCAGGAAAGTGGCCCGATGACCGCCGGCGGAGAGGATGACGCCGTCGGTGCCGGGGCGCAGTTGAGCCAGGGCATCGGCCTCGTCGGCAAAAGACATGGTCTGCGGGGCGGTGAGTAGCGAGACCTCGACGCCGACGAGCGGCCATTCCCCGGCGCTGAGGGGCGTGAAGCGCGGATCGCGAAAGGCGGCGCTGCAGGCGTTTTCCTCGACATCGCGGCCCAGCGGGCGCCAGGCTTCCAGGCTGCCGATGCAACCGCGCAACTGCCCGTGCAGGGTCAGCGTGACGAAGCTGGCGCCGGGCCGATGCAAGGCCGGCAAGTCGGTCGTCGGGCGGGGGGCTTCGCCAAAGCGGGCGGCAATGGCATTGCGCGCCAGGACGAGCAAGGTTTTGCCCAGTTCATCCATGGCCGGACTCAGTTTCGTTGAAGGCGAAGGCGGCGTAGCCGACGACACGATCCTTGTCACCGGCGGTGTCGCCGGAATTGCAGGCGTGCAGCAAGTGCGCCGTCATGCCGCGTTGCCGGGCGGCGAGCAGCAGGCCGTTGAGCGGGTAGGCGCCGCAGGCTTGTTCGGGGTGGAGGTGGGTGTCGAGATGCAGGATGTGCTGACAGGTATCGCGATCGACCTGCCGGGCGCTGTCGTAGGGCAGGAAATGCGACAGGTCGGAACTGACGACGATCAGCGTTTCCGGCCCGCCCCAGACCTGGTCAAGCACCTCGGCGACCGCCGCCGGCGAGGCATGGCCGACGGCCAGCGGGAGCAGCGAGAAATCGCCCAGCACCCGCTGCAGGAAGGGCAGGTGGACTTCCAGCGAATGTTCTCGGGCATGGGCTGCGGCGCTGAACGAAACCTGCGGCAGGGCGGCGAGCTGGCGGATACCGTCAAGGTCGAGCCGGACATCGCCGAGCGGCGTGGTGAAGGCCTCGCATTCGGGTAAGGCGAGGCCAGCGACGGCAACCCGGTGCGTCGGCCCGAGCAATACGACGCGCTGGATGGCCTGGCGCCAGGGGGCGAGTCCGGCATAGGCCGTGGCCGCGGTGGCACC
>DAIMCQ010000181.1:0-8510 GCA_036726285.1 Azonexus sp. | reverse complement strand
CTACCGCATGAGCGGCAAGCGCGGCAAGAACGATGCCGCCGACGCGGCCGCCATCTGCGAAGCCGTCACCCGGCCCAACATGCGCTTCGTCCCAATCAAGGATAGCTGTTTAAATCCATGTCCGACAGAATTCTCGCGACATCTTGGCGGTCCACGTCGGAAAGTTTTTTCTTACCTATGAACGGGCGCAGATGGCGGTCGAACACTCGGCGCCGCTTTGCTCCCGATCGCAGCTTTTTGAGGTGGCGCGGGAAAAACTCCTGATCAAAAAAATCTGACACGTTGAGTTCCTGCCGGCGAGCACGCCGAATCTGGGCTGGATTCGAATCTGGCGTGAAATCGCCAAGCGCCTTCTCGGCTTCCTCGCGAGCCCGTTCGACCGTCATCTCTGGAAAAGTACCCAGCTTGAGCCAGACCATTTCGGCACCAGCTCGCTTCAACACATAGAAGGGGCATGTCCCGGCCGGCGTAATTCTCAAGGCCAGCTTCTGAACGGTTTCATCGTAATAGGTCGCCCGCCCACTTTCCGGGTTCGGGAGGGTCGAAATTCTGCTCTTCGATAACCTGAGTCGTTGCGGCATTACTGACCCTGACACTTAACCGGCTAGCACTGGGCTAGCAGAATTGATAAAAAATCGGGTGATTTAATCCATCGCCGTTAATGTCATTCTGCAACAAAACCCAATCAAATCAACGCAACTTAATATTCGTTAAAGATCGTCAAATATAAAGGCCGGCACCCACAAGGTGCCGGCCTTTTTCATTGCGCTCGCATTCAGTGCAAAATCAGTGCAAAAGTCGCTCTATCTGAGAGACTTCCAATGGCTTGTGATAGTAATAACCTTGGAACAACTCGCAGCCAATCGACTTGAGAAACCGTTCCTGCGTTTCGTTCTCGACGCCCTCGGCAATACTGACGCAAGACAGAAGATTGGCCAGCGAAACAATCGCCTTGATGATCAATTCGCTCTTGTCGTTCTCACCGATCCGCATGACAAAAGACCGATCGATCTTGATCTTGTGTATGGGAAAACTGCTCAGCTTCGACAATGAAGAATAGCCGGTCCCAAAATCATCGATCGCAATACTGAACCCCCGCGTCTTCAAGGCCTGCAAGTGGGATATCGCCAGCGCTTCGCTGCCGATCAAGCCCGTTTCGGTAATTTCGAACTCCAACAAGGCAGGCGGTATGCCGTAACGTTCGGTCAGCGCATCAATCAAATCGATCAAATCATGGCGAACTACGTCGATTGCCGACAGGTTCAGTGCCACCGGCAGTCCCGCCTGTCCCCGATCAATCATCCGACGAATGAAGATACAAACCTCTTCGATGACAAACCCGGTCAAGTCGTGGATCAACCCCGCCCGCTCGGCGATCGGAATGAATTCGGCAGGGGAAATGCCGCCCAGGGTCGGCGACTGCCAGCGAATCAAGGCCTCCATCCCGACCGGATTTCGATTGGCATCCACCTTGGGCTGATACACCAAGCGGAATTCATTGTTGCGCAAGGCGGAGACAATCCCCAGTTCGATATCGACGCTACGCCGAATCAAGGCTGCATCCGCCTCCGAAAACAAAGTCGGAGAATCCTCGTTCGAGCGCCGGGCACTATCCAGGGCAACCTCGCATCGACGAATCAGCTCATCCGGTGAAACCTCGCCCTGGCGTGCCAGCGCAATACCTGTCGAAAACTGGACGAGCACGTTCTTGCCGTTGATTTCAAACTCTTGCGGGAAAGCCTGACGAAAGCGTTCGATCTGGCGAATCGCTTCGGTCGGCGAGCTATTTGGCGGCAAAACTGCCAGAAAGGTGATGCCGCGCAAACGTGCGCAATAACTGCTGAGCGGCAGCAGACGCCGCATTTCATCGGCAAAGCTCTGGATCAGCAAATCGCCGGTTCCATTATCGAATTTCTCGTTGGCGTGCCGAATGCTGCTCAAACGCAAGGCAATCAGCGGCATCACTTTGCCCGCCTCCTGCTGCGGCAGGATTTCCATCAGATGCGCCCTTAACTTGGCACGATTGGGCAAACAGGTCAGCGCATCGTGGTACATCAAGAAGGTCTCGCGCTCATGGCTCCGCTTCAGCGCCTCTTTGATCAGGCGCACACCGGAAGCATCACGCAATACCAAGATGAAGTGATGCTGGGTCGTTCGCGTCACGTACTCGATGACGACTTGCCGCTCATCATTGGTCTGCCAATGCGCCCCGACCAGCACTTCAAGAGGATTTTCCTCTGCGGAGTCAGCGCGCCAATCCATCCTGTTCTGCAACCAGCTGGAAAGCTCACTGCCGACCAGCGCGGCGTGCTCCATGCCAAGCAGAGAGAGCGCCATTCGGTTGACCTGAAGAATTTCGCCATGCCTGCCGCACAGCAAGATCGCCCCACCGGAATTCTCGAAAAACTCGCGGTATTGCGCATTGCTGATGGCAAGCGCAGCGCTGGTTTCATGATGGCGCAAGGCCGACAAATCGAATGCATGCAGCACCCGAAAGACAGCCAGCGGCACGCACACGTTGAAAAACAGGAAAAGCAGGGTCTGCAGATAGGTGTGACTTGCCGCCAAGGTCATGTTCAGGGGCAAGTAATGAACAAACGGCCCGTTCCGCAATAAATAGAAGAACGGCAAGAAATTGAAAGCCATCAAGACCAGCGCCAATCGCCCGCCGAAAAAGAGGCGCGCGATGATCGGCGTCGTATAGACAAAGATGATCCCTAACTTGGCGAGTTCATCGATATTTACAAAAAACAAGATCGTCGTGCCGGCCGCATAAACAGCAAACAACAGGATGGACGCGGCCAGTCGGGGGCGTTTTGCGGTGTGGTAAACACCGAACGAAAGCAAGATGTAGAAGGCAACGACAACTGCGACGATGTGATAGGCCGAGATGGCAATCGCGTCGAGCGCGATATGGAACGCAACCATGGCCTCCAGCAGCAGGCCGGAAACGAGAATGATGCGTAGGGCGCTGACTCGCCAGCGCGTATGTTCGGCCGGAGAAAGCCCATTGTCGTTGAGAAATAACCAGTCGAACATCAGCTCTTGCCATCACCCCGTAAGTCGCCCATTGAGTCGGGACGAACCAAAACAGATTCCGGGGAAAGAGCACGGACTCGGTGACCTTGAGATTTTGCCTATGGCATTTCGGCAATCCCGCTGCCGTTGACTGACGCCTTTAGGCCGGTGACTTTGCGTGCCCGGCTTTCGCCCAGGGTTGCTATTAACGGGGCCGATACTAACCGACCAGGCTCATGACAATCAATTCAATTTGGCTGTCGATGCGGGATCGCCTGAAAAATCAACGCAACTCCCAATAACTGGCCCGTCCGTAGGTTTCCTTGAGCAGGTCGATGAACAAGCGTACCCGCAAAGGCAGATGGCGCCGCTGGGGGAAAACGGCATAAATACCCATCGGCTGGGCCTGCCAGGCATCGAGCACCGAACTCAGCCGGCCTTCCTGCAGATCCTGGCCGACTTCCCACAGCGAACGCCAGGCCAGGCCGCGACCGGCCAATGCCCACTCGTGCAGTACCGCACCATCATTGCACTCGAAAGTGCCGCTGACCTTGTGCGTATCGACCGCCCCGCTTTCCGGATTGCGAAAGACCCAGCCCCGCTGCTGGCCCAGCGACAGGCAATTATGTCCCGCCAGGTCGGCCGGCTCACGCGGTACGCCGTGCGCCACCAGATAGGCCGGGCTGGCCACCACCATCCGGCGCATCTCGCCCAGGCGCACGCTGACCAGGCTCGAATCGGTCAATTCGCCAATCCGAATGGCGCAGTCGATGTTTTCGTTGAGCAGGTCGACCAAACGATCACTCAAATCGAGATTGACCGTCACCTCGGGATTCGCCTGCATGAAATCGCCGACCAGCGGTGCGACATGCCGCCGGCCGAAACCGGAGGGCGCCGAGACCCGCAACTGGCCACTGGCCCGCACGCCGCCCAGCGACACCGCGGCTTCGGCGTTGGCCAGGTCATTCAACACCTTCTGGCAATCCTCCAGAAAAGCCTGCCCCTCGAAGGTCAGCGTCAGCTTGCGTGTCGAGCGCACCAGCAAACGCACGCCCAACCGAGCTTCCAGGGCATCGAGCCGACGCCCGATGATGGCCGGCGTGACACCTTCCATGCGGGCCGCGGCGGACAGGCTGCCACGCAGCGAAACATTGACGAAAGCGGAAATCTGTTTGAATGTATCCATAGATTCAATACTTTTTGTATAAGAATTATCGCCTCTTTTGCAGCTTATCTTATCCATAATGTAACAATAAACTAGGCTCAATCATGACACGCACACCCGCCTCCCCTTTCAAAGCAATCGCCTTCGATGCCTATGCAACGCTGTTCGATGTCTATTGCATGGAGGTGCTGGCCGAGGAGTACTTTCCCGGCCAGGGACAGGCGCTGACCAGGTTGTGGCGACAGAAGCAAATCGAATACTCCCGCATCCGGACCATGAGCGGCCAGTTTCGCACCTTTTGGGAAATCACCCGCGATGCGCTGGTTTACGCCGCTCACCGGCTCGGCTTGGAGATGAACGACGGACAACGCCAGCACCTGATGAACCAGTATGCCTGCCTGCGCCCATTCCCGGAAAACATGGCGACACTGGAAACATTGAAAGCCATGGGCTACCCGCTCGCCATCCTGTCAAACGGCACCCATGCCATGCTCGACATCGCGGTCAAATACAACGACATGGGACACCTGTTCGACCACATTCTGTCAGCCGATGTGGTCCAGAAATTCAAAACCTCGCCAGAGGTGTATCAACTGGCCGTCGACGCCTTTGGCGTGCCCGCCGAAGAAATCCTGTTTGTTTCAGCCAATAGCTGGGATGCCTGCGCCGGAACCTGGTTCGGCTTCACGACCTTCTGGGTCAACCGCGACGCTCAACCGGCAGAAGTTCTCGATATCAGCCCCCGGGCCAGCGGCCGCCAACTATCCGACATCCTGGCTTTTGTCGGCGGCTTGTGCGGCTAGACCCACTCCCGTTTTCCCCACCTTAATCCACAAGGAGCACTCATGAGCCTCAACCTTCCGCAAGGCGTGCAAATCACCGGCCCGATCAAGCCGGGTTACGAATCCATCCTGACCCACGATGCGTTGGTCCTGGTCGCCAAGCTGCATCGCGCCTTCGAAGGCCGTCGCCAGGAATTGCTCAAGGCTCGCGTCGACCGCCAGGCCCGCATCGATGCCGGCGAAATGCCCGACTTCCTGCCGGAAACCAAGCACATCCGCGAAGGCGACTGGAAGATTGCACCGTTGCCCAAGGCCCTGGAGCGCCGCCGTACCGAAATCACCGGCCCGGTCGAAGCCAAGATGATCATCAACGCCTACAACTCGGGCGCCGACTCCTACATGACCGACTTCGAAGATTCGAACTCGCCGAACTGGGACAACCAGATCCAAGGCCAGGTCAATCTGTACAAGGCGATCCGCCGCGAACTGTCGTTCAAGAACGAGAACGGCAAGGAATACAAGCTCAACGACCAGATCGCCACGCTGCAGATCCGTCCGCGCGGCTGGCACCTCGATGAAAAGCACGTGCTGGTCGATGGCCAGCGCGTCGGCGGCGGCATCTTCGACTTCGCCGTGGTGCTCTTCCACAACGCCAAGGAACAGATCGCCCGCGGCGCCGGCCCCTTCTTCTACCTGCCGAAGATGGAAAGCCACCTCGAAGCCCGCCTGTGGAACGACATCTTCGTCATGGCCCAGGATCACATCGGCCTGCCGCAAGGCACCATCAAGGCCACCGTGCTGGTCGAAACCATCCTCGCCACCTTCGAGATGGAAGAAATCCTCTACGAACTGCGCAACCACTCGGCCGGCCTGAATGCCGGACGCTGGGACTACATCTTCAGCTGCATCAAGAAATTCAAGAAGAACAAGGACTTCTGCCTGGCCCAGCGCAGCGCCATCACCATGGAAGTGCCCTTCATGCGCTCCTACGCCCTGGCCCTGGTCCAGGCTTGCCACAAGCGCGGCGCACCGGCGATGGGCGGCATGTCGGCCCTGATCCCGATCAAGAACGACCCGGTGGCCAACGAAAAGGCGCTGGCCGGCATTCGCCACGACAAGACCCGCGACGCCAACGACGGCTTCGACGGTGGCTGGGTGGCGCACCCGGGCCTGGTCGCCATCGCCCACGAAGAATTCGTCAAGGTGCTGGGCGACAAGCCGAACCAGTGGGAAAAGCAGGTTTCCGGCAGCTTCGGCCCGAAGGACTGGCTGAACTTCCAGCCGGAAACCCCGATCACCGAAGCCGGCCTGCGCAACAACATCAACGTCGGCATCCACTACCTCGGCTCCTGGCTGGCCGGCAACGGCTGCGTGCCCATCCATAACCTGATGGAAGACGCCGCCACCGCCGAAATCTCCCGCTCGCAAGTCTGGCAGTGGGTGGTTTCGCCCAAGGGCGTTCTCGACGACGGCCGCAAGGTCACCGAAGAACTGGTCCGTCCAATGATTGCCGAAGAACTGGCCAAGGTAAAAGCCACCGTCACCGCCCAGGGCGAAGACACCGCCTCCTACGAGCAGGCTGCCGAAATCTTCGACCGCATGTCGCTGACCCCGGATTACCCGGAGTTCCTGACCCTGCCGCTGTACGAAGCGATGGCCTAAGGCAATACCCGGATCAAGATTCGCAGACAGCCGACTCTGACAGAGAAGGAAGAAGCGCCGGGGCTGCCCGGCGCTTTTTTGTTGGCGGGGGTGTTACTACGCAGATGACCCAAGTCAGTGGTTCACGACGGCCGTGCGGGTAAGCTGGCCGTTCTCGTCAAAAAACACATGAAGCACATCAGGGTCCCAGCTTGAAGTACAGAACCCCAGAGGGTAGTCCAGCACGCGGTCGGCGGGCCCCGCTCCCCCAGGTCCGAGCAATTGACGAACGCGCTCTCGAGGCATTCCCCGCTTGAGAACTGAGGTTGTCAGGTCATTGACCATAGGACCTCTAGGGCATGACTCTATGGACGAAAAACCATTGGCAAGCCATTGCTGCTTGTCAAAGGTAGCCCCCCGAAAAACAAGCCAAGGGCCAACCGTGACATCCGCAGCGAGAACAATCAAGAGTCCGACAGCTACGCCACTGACAACTTTACTCAGCCGGCGGCCCCATACACGCGATGTACGCACTAGGGGCGACTCCGCTTCGAGGGGGGCAGGCCCGCACACTGGGCCTGGCGGCGGCGTGGCTTCCAGCCGTCGAACACGGGCATGGATACCCCAAATGGAAAAGCCCAACGCAGCGAAAACACAAAGCATTACTGTCACCGCTCGCGTGGCACCAATGGGTAGTTGGGTGGCTAGGACCATCGCTACCAAGCTTAGGGCGGCTAGGTTGGTGGACCAGCGAATCCGCCGAGCTAAGTTGGTCATCTCTGCGCTTGGTATGGGCAATGGCGGTCTCGAGTTATACGGTTTCAACGTATAGCACCGGTCCGCTGCGTAGCTTGCCTCTAAGTATGGGCTAACCCGCTGGTTTTGCAAGCAATTGGTCATCTGCGTAGTAACACCCGTTGGCGGAAGGAAATTTCAGCTGCCAACCGGAAAATTCAGCCAAATTTTCAACTCGCCCACTTTGGGAATGTCCTCCGCATCTCAGACTTGACACCATCGGCATCGCTACGCAGAATGCCAGATAGTTCGCAGTTCGCAAACTGCGAACTCATAGCTACCAGCCGGGACCCCCAAGTCATGAACCTCAACCCGCAATTCCTCAAACCCCAGGACGTGCTTTTCCTGCTCAAGCTGGTCGTTCTCGACGGGCCGTCGAGCATTTTTCCGGCCGTCCCGGAAGCGCTGGGTCTGAGTAAAGCGGAAGTGCACAACAG
Organism: Azonexus sp.; assembly: GCA_036726285.1. Lineage (GTDB taxonomy): Bacteria > Pseudomonadota > Gammaproteobacteria > Burkholderiales > Rhodocyclaceae > Azonexus. The sequence continues at coordinate 672 of DAIMCQ010000181.1, read as the reverse complement.
CGCCAAGCGGGTGCGCAATGCCCGCCTGCTGCCGCACGACAGCTGGAATCCGCTACGTCGGAATCTGCTCGAACTCCTCGTTCACGGCGTCAAGTACGTTTTCCCAGGTCGCCACGGTAGCCAGACTGTGGGCATGCCAACTGCCCACGCCGCGCCCCCCCTCGCCGCCCAGATTGCCACCAGCAGCGAGCAGCAACCGGTCTGGCCCGACCCACAAGGCAATGCCCGAGGCCAGGCGCTTTACCCTCTTTACCCGTCTGCACCATTGGCAGCGCGCCGCGACCCGGCGCTCTACGAACTGCTGGCACTGGTCGACGCCATCCGCATCGGCAATGTGCGCGAACAGCAACTGGCCGAATCGCTGCTCAAGGAACGCCTGCTATGAGGCCGGGTGATCCCAATCTGGGCATGCTGGAACTGATGGCTGAAAAACTGGGGGCGCTCACCGAACAACTCGTTTTCGTCGGCGGCTGCACTACCGGCCTGTTCATCACCGACCCCCTGTTGCCGCCGGTCCGCGCCACCCGCGACGTGGACGTCATCACCGAAGCGCGCAGCCGCCAGGACTACCATCAGCTTGAGGACGCCCTGCGCAACCGCGGTTTCTCGCCGGACCTGCGCCCCGAAGCACCAATCTGTCGCTGGCGGGCCGGCGAACTGGTGCTCGATCTG
>DAIMCQ010000180.1:0-8523 GCA_036726285.1 Azonexus sp. | reverse complement strand
TTCGCCGAAGTGCCGGTCATCGAGCTGTTCGTCAAGGTTGGCGACAGCATCAAGGTCGACGACGCCATCGTCACGCTGGAATCCGACAAGGCCACGATGGACGTGCCGTCGCCGGTCGAAGGCGTGGTCAAGGAAGTGCTGGTCCAGCTCGGCGCCAAGGTGGCCGAAGGCACGCTGCTGATCAAGGTGGAAGCCGGTGCGGGCGCTGCTGCGGCAGCCCCGGCAGCGCAGGCAGCTGCCCCGGCCGCGGCCCCCGCTGCCGCGCCGGTCGTTGCCCCGGTGGCCGGCAGCCATGCTGGCGGTGCCGACATCGAGTGCGAGATGCTCGTCCTCGGCGCCGGCCCCGGCGGTTACTCCGCCGCCTTCCGTTCGGCCGACCTCGGCATGAAGACGGTGATCGTCGAGCGCTACGCCACCCTCGGCGGCGTCTGCCTCAACGTCGGCTGCATTCCGTCCAAGGCCCTGCTGCACGTTGCCCAGGTCATCGAGGAAGCACAGCACGCCAACGATCTCGGCGTCACCTTCGGGGCGCCGCAGGTCGACATCGACAAGCTGCGCGCCCACAAGGACAAGGTCGTCGGCAAGCTGACCGGCGGCCTGGCCGGCATGGCCAAGGGCCGCAAGGTCGACATCGTGCGCGGCTACGGTGCCTTCATCGACCCGCATCACATCGAGGTCGAGGAAACCACCGGCAGCAGCCAGGAAAAGACCGGCGTCAAGAAGATCATCAAGTTCCAGAAGTGCATCATCGCCGCCGGTTCCGCCGCGGTGCATCTGCCCTTCATCCCGCGCGACCCACGCATCGTCGATTCGACCGGGGCGCTTGAACTGCGCTTCGTGCCGCAAAAGATGCTGGTCATCGGCGGCGGCATTATCGGCCTCGAAATGGCCACCGTCTATTCGACGCTGGGCACCAAGGTCGATGTCGTCGAAATGCTCGATCGCCTGATGCAGGGTCCGGACGGCGATGCGGTCAAGGTCTGGGAAAAGCAGAACACCAGCCGCTTCGACAAGGTCATGCTGAAGACCAAGACGGTTGCCGTAGATGCCCGTGAAGACGGCCTCTACGTCACCTTCGAGGGCGAAGGCGCGCCGACCGAGCCGGTCAAGTACGACATGATCCTGCAAGCCGCCGGGCGCGCCCCGAACGGCAAGAAGATCGCTGCCGACAAGGCCGGCGTGGCAGTGACCGACCGCGGCTTCATCAACGTCGATGCCCAGATGCGTACCAACGTGCCGCACATCTTCGCCATCGGCGACGTCGTCGGCAATCCGATGCTGGCCCACAAGGCCGTGCATGAAGCCCACGTCGCGGCCGAAGTCGCCGCCGGCCACAAGGCGGCCTTCGATGCCCAAGTGATTCCGGGCGTCGCCTACACCCATCCGGAAGTGGCCTGGGTCGGCTACACCGAGGATCAGGCGAAGAAGGAAGGCCGCAAGGTCGAATCGGCCAAGTTCCCGTGGGCGGCTTCCGGTCGTGCCATCGCCAACGGCGCCGAATACGGCTTCACCAAGCTGATTTTCGATGCCGAAACGCATCGCGTCATCGGTGGTGCCATTGTCGGCCCCAACGCCGGCGACATGATCGGCGAAGTCTGCCTGGCCATCGAAATGGGCTGCGACTCGGTCGATATCGGCAAGACCATCCACCCGCACCCGACCCTGGGTGAAACGGTGGGCATGGCCGCCGAGGTGGCACACGGTACTTGTACCGATGTGCCGGCACCGCGCAAGAAATAAGCCGCAGCTAGGCTAAACTGGCGTTCAGCTGGGCGACGGCAACCCCGTCGCCCTTTTCACATCCAGAGAACGCCATGACCGCCACGCCCCAACTTCCCCGCCGCTCCGCATCCGAACAGGCCCGCCTCGAAGCGACGCTGCGCGATGTCTTCGAGCACAAGCTCTGCTTCAACGAACTGCTCGGTTTCAAGGTCGAATCGCTCGACCCGGCAGCGCCGCAGATCAGCTTTGCCATGCGCCCCGACCTGATCGGCCATTACCAGCACGGCCGTCTGCACGGCGGCGTCATCGCCACCGTGCTCGACACCGTCGGCGGTCTGGCGGCCACGGTCGCCGTCGCCGAGAAGTTCAACAACGAAACCACCGAACAGGTCGGCCACCGCTTCGGCCGGATCGGCACCATCGACCTGCGCACCGATTACCTGCACCAGGGTATCGGCAAGAAATTCACCGCCACCGGCCGGGTCACCCGCCTCGGCGGCCGCATCGCCTCGGTCCAGATGTCGCTGGAGAACGAAACCGGCCAGCTGATCGCCACCGGTTGCGCCTCCTACGTCATCAGCTGACTACAGGATCGCCACGCCCTGTTGCTCGCCGCGCTCGTAGACCACGTTGGCGCGGCCGACGATGAGCGGATCGAGATTGCCGATCTGCTCGGTGTCCTTGTTGGCGTAAGGCAGCTTGTGCAGCACGTAGCGCATGGCATTGAGCCGCGCCCGCTTCTTGCAGTTGGACTTGATCACCGTCCACGGGGCGTCGGCGGTGTCGGTATGGAAGAACATCGCCTCCTTGGCCTTGGTGTAGTCGTCCCATTTGTCGAGCGAGGCCATGTCGATCGGTGACAGCTTCCATTGCTTGAGGGGATGCACTTTGCGTTCGCGGAAACGGCGGCGCTGCTCCTCGCGGCTGACCGAAAACCAGAACTTGATCAGGTGCGTGCCGTTGCGCGCCAGCATGCGCTCGAACTCCGGCGCCTGACGGACGAATTCGCCGTACTCCTGGTCGCTGCAGAAACCCATCACCCGCTCGACGCCGGCCCGGTTGTACCAGGAACGGTCGAACAGGACGATTTCGCCATTGGTCGGCAAATGCTGCACATAGCGCTGGAAATACCATTGGCCACGCTCGATCTCGCTCGGCTTTTCCAGCGCCACGACGCGGGCGCCACGCGGATTCAGGTGTTCCATGAAGCGCTTGATGGTGCCGCCCTTGCCCGCGGCATCGCGGCCCTCGAAAAGAATGACCACCTTCTGCCCGGTTTCCTTGACCCAGGCTTGCAACTTGAGCAGCTCGACCTGCAGGCGGTATTTCTGCCGCTCGTAGTTCTTGCGCTGCATCAGGTTCTGGTAGGGATAGCCGCCGTCGCGCCAATCCTTGGCCAGCTCCTCGTCCGGGCTGACCGGCAAGCCCTCGGCGACGACGCCCTGCTGCTTGAGCAAACCCTTGAGCAGGGCCACCGATTCCTCGGCCGGCAAGCCGGCGATAACGTCGCGCACTGCGCCGAGCTTGGCTTCGCGCGCCGCATCGACCGCCGCCTGCACGCTGAATTCCTCGATGGCCGTTGGCGTCAGCCTGGGCGCCACATCGCCGCTGCTGGCCAGACGCCGGCGCGGCGTGCGCGTTTTTGCCGGGCTACCGACGCTTTCAACCGCCGGCTGCTTGCTGGGTGATTTTTTATTGACTGCCATGCCCCCTCCGCTGAAATCATGCCAAAAGGCTTATTTCACGCCGAAGCGGCCGCCCTGTCTAGTCGAGCATATCGACCGGGATCATCGCCCGCAGCACGGTTTGCGTCTCGTTTCGACGCACCCGGTTGCTCAGCCACCACAGCGCCCCCTTCTTGATGCTCCACTCGGCTTCGTGGCCGGCCAGCAACAGCGACGCCATCCGACCAAGCGAAGGCTGGTGGCCGACGATCAGCACCGAACCGCTGGCATGCGGCCAGCCCGAGGCGGCGATCAATTCGGAAACGCAGGCCTCGGGACCGATCTTGCGATGGGTTTCAAAAGGCAGCTTGAGGGCTTCGGCGGTCTGCTGGGTACGGATCGCCGGGCTGACGATGATCCGCATGTCCTTGGGCTGATGGGCGTGAATCCAGGCCGCCATGAGCCGCGCCTGCTTTTCGCCGCGCTCGGTCAGGCGGCGCTTCAGATCGTCTTCGCCATCCTCGGCTTCGGCATGGCGCCACAGCAACAGTTCCACTTCAGTCTCCCGCGAAAGCCGGCATGATGGGGGCGAAATATTACAATACCATGACCATCTCACCCCCTTTTCACCCCACATTGAAGATTGAAATCCAACTTCAATAGTTGACAGCCCTGCTCAGGTTTAATACAGTCGATCCATCCCAAGGGGGAGTAGCTCCAAACCGGCCTGTCGTCACCACGAAGCGCAAGCTTCCGGCATCCGGGCAGCAGAACAGCGCTGTGAGCAAGACCTTTGCCGCGACGGCGAGGCTCCTTTGGCATTCCACGGCCCAGCCCCATCCGGCATGGGCTTTTTGCTATCTGGAATGCACGAAAGGGAATCAATCATGGAAACCATCGGCAGCCCGGCACTGTGGCTGGGCTTCGCAAGCATCGTCGTGGTCATGCTCGCCATCGACCTCTTCGTCGTCGGCGGCGGCAAGGAACACCGCGTTAGTTTCAAGGAGGCCGCCGTCTGGTCGGTGGTCTGGATCACTCTGACGCTGGCTTTCGCCGGCGGATTGTGGTTCTACCTCGACGGATCGCTGGGGCGGGAAATCGCCAACACCAAGGCGCTCGAATTCATCACCGGCTACCTGATCGAAAAGGCGCTGGCAGTCGATAACGTCTTCATCTGGCTGCTGCTCTTCGGCTACTTCTCGGTACCGGCCGCGTTGCAGAAACGGGTGCTGCTCTACGGCGTGCTCGGCGCCATCGTGATGCGCACGGTGATGATTTTTGCCGGCGCCTGGCTGATCACCCAATTCCACTGGATTCTCTACCTGTTCGGCGCCTTCCTGCTGATCACCGGCGTCAAGATGTACTGGTTCGCCGACGAACAGCCGGACCTGGAGAACAACAAGCTGCTACGCTGGTTGCGCCGCCACATGAAGGTGAGCGATGCATTCGACGGCCAGAACTTCTTTACCTGGCAGAACGGCGTGCGCTATGCCACGCCCTTGTTCCTGGCCCTGGTGCTGGTCGAGATTTCCGACCTGATCTTCGCTGTCGACTCGATCCCGGCCATTTTCGCCATCACCACCGACCCGTTCATCGTGCTGACCTCGAACATCTTCGCCATTCTCGGCCTGCGCGCCATGTACTTCCTGCTGGCCGGCGTCGCCGACCGCTTCTCGCTGCTCAAGTACGGCCTGGCCGTGGTGCTGATGTTCATCGGCGTCAAGATGCTGCTCATCGACCTCTACAAGATCCCGGTCGGCTTCTCGCTCGCCGTCGTCGCCGTGATCATCGGCGCCTCGGTATGGGCTTCCCTGCGCAAGGAAGCCCGCGAGAGGCAAGCCGGCTAACGGTTCTCCAGCCGGCTGTAGTCGAGGATGGCCGCTTCGCGCGGCGCGATCCGCCGCCATTCGGCATGGATCGCGTCGCTCAGCGGCCAGAATCGCCGGTCGGTATGGCGGATGCCGTAGGCCTCGGTCAGCTTCACCAGACCGGCTTCGTCGGCCAGGCCGGCAACCTGCTCGACAAAGCCGGCCAGACCGGCGCGCGGCACCAGGTACAAGGCATTCGGGTAAGCCCCGATCACCCCGTCCAGTGCCAGCAAGGTGTCTTCGGCCGGCAGGCGGCGGGCCGATTCACGGAACAACTCGGCGACATTGCTGTGCGCGCTGTTGCGGACCAGCGAGACGATATGCAGCTTGCCACCCGGATCCTGGATCGCCAGCAGGCTGTTTTCCGGCATCACCGAGGCGGGAATGCCCTGGATGCTGTTCAGGCGCTGCAGCAAGGCCACTTCGCGCATGCTCCAGCCATTCGTCCGCCAATCCAGGGCCGCTTCGCGCACCGGCGCCATGCGCTGGCGGATCGCCTGGTAGAGCTCGCCGAGATGATCGGCGGTGCGGTAACGCTGGCCGCTGTCCTTGGGAAAATAGGCCGCCGCATCGGCAAACTGGCGGATGTGCGGTTCGCTGCGACCGCGATACCAGCGGTCGAGGATGGGCTGGCGATCGGCCAGCGGCAGCAGCGTCAGGAAATTCAGTTCGCCTTCCATGCGCAGGAAATCCATGTACAGCCGGGTGGCGACCTGATGGCCGATGTTGCCGTATACATCGAAACCGGCCACCAGCAGGTAATGCATGCGCTCGAACAGCGGGTAGCCCATCAGCAAGGTGGTCTGCGGGCGTTCGCCGGCCAGGCCGCGCACCACCGAGGCGCTGTCGAAATGCCGGAAGACGGTGAGTGCCGCATTCGGATTGCGACCGTCACCGTTCCACAGCTTGTCGACGGCGGGCAGGAAATCCTTGCTGGCGTATTTGGCCAGGACTGCGCTCTTGGCCTGCAGATACTGGTTTTCCAGCTTCGAATACTGGCGCCAGGCGAGCAGGCCGGCCGTGCTTTCCTGCTCGGCCGGCAGGCGCAAGGCCGGGATAGCGGCGTCGAGCATGGCGTTCATCAGCAGGGTTTCCTTGCTGTCCGGCGCGACGAAGACCACCCAGAAATGGTCGTTGATGACATTGAGCGCCACCTGGCCCCGACAAACCGGCCCTTTCATGTAGCCCATCAGCGTGAACTGGGCTTCATCGAGCATGAAGCGGTAGCGGGCGTCGACCGGCAAGGCGCGGAAAGTCAGGAAGGGATTGGCTGCCTCCTCCGGCGCATAGCCGGGCAATTCGCCGACCGTGTAGGCATCGTTGAAGAACCAGCCGCGCAGCCGCGCCATCCGTTCCGCATCGAGCTTGAGCGGCATGTGCTTCTTGGCGACGGAAGTGCCCTCCATGCGCTGCAAGCGATAATAGACCCGCTCGACGCCCGGATCGTCGTAGGGGCGGCGGGTCGCCACCAAGTCGATCGGCTGGCCGGGCGGCGTCCGGCTGCGCACCAGCTCGAAATACTGGCCGGGCATTTCATCGAAATACAGGTGACCGATGTACCAGTGCTCGAAGATGTAGCGGGCGACCAACTGCTGCTTGGCGCTGTCGCCGTTGAGGAAGTCTTCCCAGTCCTTGATCTTGGCCAGCACCAGCGCCGGCAGCGGTTGCGGCGGCCGGTAGGGGGCGCCGGCCTCCAGCCAGCGACTGAGCGTTTCGTGCTCGGCATCGGCCAGCGGCGGCAGACCGAAGGGCATGCCGCGTTGCGGATGGCGCAGGACGTAATCGTCCAGCCCTTCGGCCCGAACGCACATCTGCGCCCGGTCGAGCGAAAAGTCGAAATCGGCCTCGTCGAGCGGACCGCTGCTCGGACCGGGGTTGTCCCGTTTCATGGCGAGCAGGCGATGCATCACGCCGCCGATGCGGTTGGCTTCAGGCGACGGCTGGCGTTCGTTGAGTACAGGGAAGAACCCCATCTGTCGCCAGCCCACCGTGCTCAGGGCATCGACCCCCAGGCGGGTGGGCTGGGCGGCGAGCAGCCGGGTTCCGGAATAGACCTCTTCCGGATTGGCCCCCCGGGTCAGGCCGGCATAGCTGGTCAGGTTGAGCTGGCAGGGCGCGTCATAGCAGGCATGGCAACTGACGCATCGCTGGTCGAGAATGGGCCGGACCTCGCTCCAGTAATCCGGCGCCTTGCCGTTGCCCGGCACGACGATCTGGTCGAAGCGGGCCGGGTCGGCAAGGCCGAAGCGATCGTCGAGGCGCAGCGAAACCACCGTCGCACAAGCGCCGAGAAACAGGAAGAGCAAAGGGGCGAATTTGCGCATGGCGCTTCTCCGGCATGAACAAGGGCGAGGCCCGGACGATCGAAACACATGAAAAAGGCTCGCGTGGCGGCGAGCCCGGCAATCAGCAAGCACCTCCGGCAAGCCGGGCATGAACCGGCCAGCGAAAGCATTTGTCCTTAATTTTACCGAAAAACCCCGCGCCTCCCGACTCAGCCGGCTTTCGGCTTCAGACTCTTCTTGGGGTAAATGTCGTAGCGGCTCGACTTGCCTTCCAGCGCATAGCCCGGCTTTTCGCCGGCCACCGGCGGCGCCTTGCGCGGCCGCTTGACCACCACCCGGTGCGTCGCCAGCGCCAGCGCCGCCGCCAACAGGGCCGGTGCATCGTCGTCGCTGCCGACCAGTGGCCGGAACAGGCGCATCTCTTTCTTGACCAGTGCACTCTTGTCGCGATGCGGGAACATCGGATCGAGATAAATCACCTGCGGCGCCTCGCCCGTCCAGGCCGCCATCAGATCGATCGCATTGCCGCCGAGCAGGCGCATGCGGCCGACCACCGGCCCGACTTCGGCATCGTCCGCCGCCCGCCGCAGCCCGTCTTCAAGCAGCGCCGCAATCAAGGGCTGGCGCTCGATCAGCGTCATCGCACAGCCCAGTTCGGCCAGCACGAACGCATCGCGCCCGAGGCCGGCAGTCGCGTCGAGCACCTGCGGCCGGACGCCGGGCTGGATGCCGACCGCCTTGGCGATCATCTGGCCGCTGCCGCCGCCGAACAGGCGACGATGCGCCACGGCGCCTTCGAGGAAATCGACCCGCACCGGCCCCGGCGCATCCGGCCCGGCTTCGACGAACTGCAGGCCATCCGGCCCGTACTGGACGACGAAATCGGCCTCGCCGGCCAGCGGCAATTGCAGGCGCTCGGCCCAGACAGCGGTCGCCGCGGCAAACTCGGGGGCCAGCGCCTCGATCCGGACGCGGGCGACCGGC
>DAIMCQ010000179.1:0-8524 GCA_036726285.1 Azonexus sp. | reverse complement strand
TAGAACCATGCTTTCAATATAGTTCGCTTCTACAGCTAATTCAGACAGAGCCAAGAAATAAGACGCCCCGTCAGGGAGGCCCCGTGCGAACCAGGCCCTACCTTGCGATGCTTCTCTCGATCCGGTCCACCCACAATTTTGGATTTGCCGTTGCAAACGCGTGACCATCCCCGGTCAGCGTGTCCAGCTTGATAAAGTCAATTCCCGTCTTTGCCGCAATTTGCGCGTAATCGTCGAGGTCGCTATCGGGAAAATAGCTGTCCTTGCTCGAGTAAATCCATGCCTGACGTTTGAACAGGTCGGCGCTATCGTTCAACGCCCGATGCGTCATCCGGTTCTTTGCCTCGCAAACGGTCGTCCAGCCACCGCTGATATTGACGGCAAAATCGACTTTTTCGGGATGCTGGGCACTGTAGTGGCTGGCAAGAAATCCACCCCGCGAGTGCCCCATGACAATGATCTTGTCGACCTTGTACTCGATCCGCAACCAGTCGATGAACTGGTCGAGTTGCGCCATGGCTTCGTCAACGCCACGCATTTGATCCGACCAGGCACAGGTCCGGGCATCCTCCTCGGTAAAGCTGCCTTCGCTGTTACCCCGCCCCTTCCGCATCAGGACAAACACGCGATAGCCCTTGGCTACCCACGCAGAACCGAGCTTCGCAAACCGGACAGGCGTCTTGATCCGGCTTTCATCGTAACCGTTGGCGCCATGCCCGCGCCCGGTCGAGCCATGATTGATCACCACGACTTTCCCGTTCCATTGGCTCGGCTCGGTAGCCAGCACTTCAAATCTGATCGGGCTATCGCGACCAAACATCGCCTTTTCCAGGTAGGTGAACCAGCGTTGCTCCTGAACAGGATTGGTCGCGCCATCGGCCATTGCCAGACAGGCATGCAAACCAAGCCAAAGCAAGGAAATGGCTCGGCATGCCCAAGTGATCACCGAAACAGCCGGAGCCCGGTTCGGCCCTTCAAATCGGGCCAAGCGCAGGAACATCGACAGAATGCTCAAGACAGTCACCTCTCGGAAAAGTGTTCGCCGGGTTGATTCCCGCTCGCCCTCCAGCTCCCCGCCGTGCGGTTTCGCACAAGAACGATCAACCGATACGGCTATGGCCCATAACGCGTCAACGGACAGCAGTATGCCAAAACGCCGCGCTTGCCGTCCGTAGCGGCCTACCTGAACAGCACGATCGTCTTCTGGATCGTCATCCAGCCCCCCCAGCCGAGCGGAATGCAGACCGCCAGCCAGGCCAGGAAGACGCGCCAGGAATGGCTCGCCTCATTGACTAGGGCCGAAACGTCCTCGACGAAATGCGGGTGCGTGTCGTCGGCGCCCTTCTTTTCCGCGGCCAACTCCTCCGGCGTCATGTGATGCTCTTCCGCCACCTGGTGAATGCGCCAGTTGCACAGCATGCCGACGACCAGCAGGCCGGCCAGGATGTACATGGTGATGGTGTAGGCGTCGGCGCGGGCGACGCCCTGCTCTAGCTGGTATTCGCGGATGTAATTGACCAGCACCGGCCCGAAGATGCCGGCCGCCGACCAGGCGGTGAGCAGGCGGCCGTGGATGGCGCCGACGAAGCGAGTGCCGAACATGTCGGCGAGGTAGGCCGGCACCGTCGCGAAGCCGCCGCCATACATCGACAGGATGATGCAGAAGAAGGCGACGAACAGCGCCAGGCTGCCGGCTTGCGCGGTGCTCGGGATGGCGGCGTAGAGCGCGAAGCCGAGCAGGAAGAAGGTGAAATAGGTGGCCTTGCGTCCGATCCGGTCGGACAGCGAAGCCCAGAAGAAGCGTCCGCCGATGTTGAACAGCGAGAGCAGGCCGGTGAAGCCGGCGGCGACCGCGGCGATGGCGCCCTTCTGTGCGGCATCGAGATCATTGAAGGCAACATCGACTCCGATCAGCTTGCCGGCAAAGACTTCCTGCAGCATCGGCGAGGCCATGCCGATGATGCCGATGCCGGCCGTCACGTTGAGGCAGAGCACGGCCCAGATCAGCCAGAACTGGCGCGTCTTCCAGGCAACATCGAGATGCACATGGCTGTCGGTGATCATCGAGGTCTTGGCCTTAGCCGGCGGCACCCAGCCGGCCGGCTTCCAGTTCTCGGCGGGCACGCGGTAGCCCAGGGCGCCGGCCATCATGAAGACGAAGTAGATGGCGGCCAAGGCGAGGAAAGTCTCGACGACGCCAACTGAGGTCGGGGTGGCGAAATACTTCATCAGCTTGTCGGCCAGCGGTGCACCGATCATCGCCCCGCCGCCGAAGCCCATGATCGCCATGCCAGTCGCCATGCCGCGCCGGTCCGGAAACCACTTGATCAGCGTCGACACCGGCGAAATGTAACCGAGACCGAGTCCGATGCCGCCGATCACACCGGAACCGAGCCAGAGCAGCCAGATCTGGTGCAGATGCACGCCCAGTGCCGAGATCACCAGTCCGCCGCACCAGCAGACGGCCGAAACGACCCCGGCCTTGCGCGGCCCGGCCTTTTCCAGCCAGCCGCCCCAGATCGCCGCCGAGGAGCCGAGGAAGACGAAGAACAGGGTGTACATCCAGCCCAGCATGGAAATTTTCCAGTCGCAGCCGGTGCTGAACAGCTGCTCGACGAAGCCGATGTCCTTGGCACATTCGATCGACTTGCTGATGCCGAGCGCCCGCGACAGCGGCAGCCAGAACACCGAAAAGCCGTAAGCCATGCCGATGCAGAGATGGATGGCAAGCGCAGCGGGCGGTACCAGCCAGCGATTGAAGCCAGGCTGGGCGACCGTGCGCCGACGGTCAAAGAAATCGGGTGCAGCAGGGGTTTGGGCGTCCGCCATCGAATCGTCTTCCGGTGAAGCGGCCCCGCCGGACGGGCGATGGCCAAAGGGGGCGCATTCTACCTTGACCGACCGTAAAACCGTACCCAAACCGAGTCTTGAAACTTGTTTTTACAGGGAAATCTGCAAAGGCGGGCAAGAGCGGCCACCGGCCGCCTTGCCCAAGGCAGAATCAGGCAGCGATTGCCGCCGGCGCCGCCTCGATGGCCGGATAGTCGCCGTAGCCGTCCGGCCACGGGGTCAGCACCTCGAAACCGCTTTCGGTGACGACCACCATGTGTTCCCACTGCGCAGACAGCGAGCGGTCCTTGGTCACCACCGTCCAGCCGTCCGGCAACTGGCTGGTTTCGGCCCGCCCGGCATTGATCATCGGCTCGATGGTGAAGATCATCCCCGGCTCGAGTTTCAATCCGGTACCAGGCCGCCCGTAGTGCAGCACCTGCGGCTCGTCGTGATAAACCTGCCCGATGCCGTGGCCGCAGTACTCGCGGACGACACTGAACCCCTCGCGGTGGGCCACGGTCTGGATGGCATGCCCGACATCGCCCAGCGTTGCCCCCGGACGGACGGCCAGGATGCCGGCCCGCATGGCCTCGTAGGTGGTACGCACCAGTCGTTTGGCCAGAATGCTCGGCTTGCCGACGAAATACATGCGGCTGCTGTCGCCGAACCAGCCATCCTTGATCAAGGCGACATCGATATTGACGATATCCCCGGTATTCAGGCGCTTGGCTGACGGGATGCCGTGGCAGATGACATGGTTCACCGAAGCGCAGATGGTCTTCGGGTAGCCGTGATAGCCGACGTTGGCCGGCACCGCCTGCAGCACATTGACGATGTAGTCGTGGCAGATCTGGTCAAGTTCGTCGGTCGACACGCCGGCCTTGACGTGCTCGCCGATCATCTGCAGCACCTCGGCGGCCAGGGCGCCGGCGCGGCGGGCCATGGCGATATCGGCTTGCGAATGGATGGGCACCTGGGATTTCTTGCTCATCACGCCACCTTGGCCAGATGCACGCTGGTGGTCGGCGTTTCCGCCACCGCCTCCAGTTCGCCGGAACTGATCAGCAGGTGGCAGATTTCGCTGTAGCTGAGCGAAGGATTGAGTTCGGAGAGCATGCCGACGCGCAGCCAATGCTCGGCCTGGGCATTGATCGAACGGCTCAAGGCGCCGCTGCTGCGCCGCAGGGCTTCATGCATCTGCTCTGAAATTTTGACGATACCCATAGGTAGACTCGATGTACGGTTTATATATGGTTCGTATATTAACAGATCAGACGCGACATGGACGCCCTGCCCGCCTCGCCCTTACCAGGCAAACTTCAGCGATGCCGCCGAAACCGGCTTCTCTTCGCGCCCGAACGCTTCGCCCGATCCCGGCAAACGGTCAACAAAGCGCCGGATACGCCCTTCGAAACTGCCACTGTCGATCAAAAAGCCGTCATGCCCGTGCTCGGAATCGATCTCGAACAACTCGCCGTGCGGTAACAGGAAGGCCAGGCTGTGCTGATCGGCCGGCACGTACAAGGCATCGGAAATCACTGACCCGACCAGTACCGGCAGGCGAATCTGCTTCAATACGCTTTCGTAGACGCCCCGGCCACGCGCCAGATCCTGGCTGTCCATGGCGTCGAGCAGCGTCAGGTAACTGTTGGCATCGAAACGCGCCACCAGCGCCCGTCCGTGATGGCGCAACCAGCCGCGCACCGCCAGTTCTTCCGGCGCCTCGGCCTGTTCGGCAAAAATCTCGTGCCCGGAAGCCCGCCCGAAGCGCACCGCCAACGAGGCTGGGCTGCGGTAAGTCAGCATGGCGATGGCGCGTGCCGCCGCCAGGCCGGCCTCCGGCGCATCCTCCGGATCGTAATGGCCGTCGAGAAACTTCGGATCGGCCGCCAGCGCCAGGCGCTGTGCTTCGCTCCACGCGGCGCACCAGGCGGAATGACGGCCGGTGGCGGCAATGCTGACCACCGCCCCGACCCGCTCCGGGTCGAGTACGGCCCACTCCAGGGCCTGCAGGCCGCCCATCGATCCACCGATCACGAAACGAATGCCGCGAATGCCCAGATGATCGGCCAGCGCAATCTGCAGGCGCACCTGGTCGCGGATCGTCACCCGCGGAAAACGTGCCCCCCAATGCCGCCCATCCGGCGCCAGGCTGGCCGGTCCGGTCGTACCGTAACAGCCGCCCAGCACATTGCTGCAGACGATGAAATGCTTCTCAGGGTCGAGCACGCGGCCCGGCCCGAAGAACGCCGCCCACCAGTCGTCGGCATCAGCTGAACCGGTCAGCGCATGGCAGACGATCACGGCGTTGTCGGCTGCAGCGTTGAGTTGTCCCCAAGTGCGATAGGCCACCTGGACATCGGGCAAGGCACGCCCTGATTCAAGAACAAATGGCTGGCCCAGGGCCAGCCATTCTGTTCTTTCCGAAATCCGGAAAGCCGTCATGCAGCCGCCTCAAGCCCGGATCGGCGCAATGCATGATCGAAGTCGGCCTTGATGTCTTCGATATGCTCGATGCCGACCGAGACGCGGATCAGGTCCGGACGCACCCCGGCCGCCTTCTGCTCGGCTTCGGACAGCTGCTGGTGGGTGGTCGAGGCCGGATTGATGACCAGGGTCTTGGCATCGCCGACATTGGCCAGGTGGCTGGCCAGTTCGACGTTGTCGATGAAGGTGCGGGCTGCGCTTGCACCGCCCTTGATACCGAAATTGAGTACCGCCCCGAAGCCGTTGCGCAGGTATTTTTTGGCCTTGGCGTGGTAGGGGCTGTCTTCCAGGCCGTTGTACTCGACCCACGCCACTTGCGGATGCGCCTTCAGCCAGTGGGCCAGCTCCAGCGCGTTATCGACGTGGCGCTGGACGCGCAGCGACAGCGTTTCGACCCCTTGCAGCAGCTGGAAGGCATTGAACGGCGACAGGCTGGGCCCGAAATCGCGCAAGCCCTCGACACGGGCGCGGATGGCAAAGGCGATGTTGCCGAACGGGCCGGCCGAACCGAATACCTCCCAGAAATTCAGGCCGTGATAGCCCGGTGCCGGGTCGGTGAACAGCGGGAACTTGCCGTTGC
This sequence comes from Azonexus sp., assembly GCA_036726285.1. Taxonomy (GTDB): domain Bacteria; phylum Pseudomonadota; class Gammaproteobacteria; order Burkholderiales; family Rhodocyclaceae; genus Azonexus. The sequence continues at coordinate 2,625 of DAIMCQ010000179.1, read as the reverse complement.
CCCAATCGAACCTGCCGGCATCGATCACCACCCCGCCGACCGAGGTGCCGTGGCCGCCGATCCACTTGGTGGCGGATTCGACGACGATGTCGGCGCCGTGGTCGATCGGGCGGGCAATGTAGCCGCCGGCCCCGAAGGTGTTATCGACGATCAGCGGAATGCCGTTCTCGTGCGCGATGGCGGCGACCTTTTCGAAATCCGGCACCGAGAAGCTGGGGTTGCCCAGGGTTTCGACGTAGATGCCCTTGGTGTTGGCATCGATGGCGGCACGGAAGGCTTCCGGATCGTCGCCGTTGACAAACTTGACGCTGATGCCGAGGCGCGGCAGCGCCACCTTGAACTGGTTGTAGGTGCCGCCATACAGGTGGCTGCTGGCCACGATGTTGTCGCCGGACTGGGCGATAGTGGTGATGGCCAGGAATTGGGCCGCCTGGCCTGAGCTGGTCGCCACCGCCGCCACCCCGCCTTCGAGCGCGGCAATGCGCTGCTCGAAGACATCGGTGGTCGGATTCATGATGCGGGTGTAGATGTTGCCGAACTCCTTCAGCGCAAACAGGTTGGCGCCGTGGTCGGCGCTGTTGAAGGTGTAGGACGTCGTCTGGTAGATCGGCACGGCACGGGCATTGGTGCCCGGTGCCGGTTGCTGGCCGGCATGCACCTGCAGCGTTTCGTAACGGTAATTGCGCTTGGCTTCCTGGTGGTCGCTCACAGTTTCACTCCCTTGCTTGGCGATGGCTTGCGGTGCCTTTTTCAGCACCGAAGACTGGATTGTCGAGATCAGTTTTCTGACGAGGCCCATGCTTGATTCCTCCCGGTTCTCATTGAATTGGAGCAGTCGGCAACGGCCGCTTCGTGACCACACCGTAACAAGGCCGCCGGCCCGTCAAAACGAATAAAAAGGCAACTGCATATGCACCGCTTTATGCATAAGCAATGAAGGAATATGTATTTATCCGCGGCCTTGGCTTCATCGACACTTTGCCCATCCATCAAGCAAGGGAAAGTCCATGAAACGTCAATTCTTGAAGAAGGCACTCGGTATTGCCCTCGGGCTATCGGTGATCTCGACGGCCGCCACCGTCCATGCCGAATACAACCCGAAGCTGCTGCGCATCGGTTTTCAGAAGTCGGCCAGCCTGCTCACCCTGCTCAAGGCCGAGGGCACCCTCGACAAGCGCCTGGCCGCGCAGGGCATCGAAGTCAAATGGGTCGAGTTCCCGGCCGGCCCGCAGTTGCTGGAAGGTCTCAACGTCGGCGCCATCGACTTCGGCTACGTCGGCGAGGCACCGCCGATCTTCGCCCAGGCCGCCGGGGCCAATTTCGTCTATGTCGGCTATGAGGATGCCGAGCCGAAGGCGGAGGCGCTGATCGTGCCCAAGGACTCGCCAATCAAGGCCGTCACCGACCTCAAGGGCAAAAAAGTCGCCCTTAACAAAGGCTCCAACGTGCATTACCTCCTAGTCAAGCTGCTGGAAAAGCATGGCCTCAAATACACCGACATCCAGCCCGTATTCATTCCGCCGGCTGATGCCCGCGCCGCTTTCGAGCGCGGCAGCGTCGATGCCTGGGTGATCTGGGACCCCTATACCGCTGCCGCCCAACAGCAGATCGGCGCCCGCATCGTCGCCGACGGCACCGGCGTGGTGAACAACTACGGCTTCTTCCTGGCCGAGCGCGAGTTCGCCAGCAAACAGGGCGAAGTGATCAAGCAGCTGTTCGACGAGCTGCAACAGCATGGCCTCTGGATCACCAAAAACTACAAGGCAGCGGCCAGCAAGATCGCGCCACTGCAGGGCCTCGATACCGCCGTCGTCGAACAGACGCTGCGCAACTTCAGCCACATCATCAAGCCGATCAGCGAACCGGTGCTCGATGCCCAGCAGAAGCTCGGCGACACCTTCTTCGAACTCAAGCTGATCCCGAAAGCCATCCGCGTCAAGGATGCCAGCCTGGCCGGCAAATAAGCACACCACACGGGCGGTCTGGATTGCTCAGGCCGCCCATTTCATTTCAGGAACAGACATGAGCTTTTATCAGGACTACAACGACAAGATCGCCATCGAAGGCTGGAACACCCTCCCGCGTAGCGACTTCAAGCACATCAAGGTGACCCCGATTTCGCCGGCGCTGGGCGCCGAAGTCGAAGGGCTCGACCTGCGCCAGGACGTCAGCGCCGAACAACTGGGCGAAATCCGCCAGGCCATCGCGGAAAACCTGGTGCTGGTTTTCCGCGATCAGGAGATCGACGCCGAACAGCACAAACGCTTTGCCCGTCATTTCGGCAAGCTGCATCGCCACGTGCTGGCCAGCAACGACACCATCTCGGCACGCAGCAAGGATCCGGAAATCCTCGCCTGGAAGACCGTCCGTACTTCGCGTTACACCGCTGGCGACGCCTGGCACAGCGACGTTTCCTGCGATGAGGAACCAATCTGGGGCTCCTTCCTGCGCGTCACCCGGTTACCGGAAATCGGCGGCGGCAATACCGCCTTCGCCAACCTCTACCTGGCCTACGAGTCGCTTTCCACCCCGCTCAAGACCTTGCTCGACGGCCTGACCGCCATCCACGACGGCAAGCAGGCCTGGACCAACGGCTACGGCGCCGAACCGCCAGCCGGCGAGAGC
>DAIMCQ010000178.1:0-8589 GCA_036726285.1 Azonexus sp. | reverse complement strand
GACCTGCAGCACGCGCTCCCAGGCGCCCTGTCCGGGCAGGGCCAGCGAGCTGCCGGAGGCGATCTCCGGGTTGTCCAGGCCCGTCTTGTTGCCGGCCGACCAGAGATAGGGGAACGTCTCGAAGTCGTCGAGCAGGGCGGCGTCGTAGGGTTCGTTGTCCTGGATGTTGACCCGCGCGATGGGCGGCAGCCCGATCGACGCGCCGCCGGTCGGGTTCGACAGCTCGACCACGACGCTGCGCTCGCCCTGGTACTTGGCATCGTCGATGGTCGCGACGGTGAACGACTTCAGGGTGGTGTTGGGCGCGAAGGTCAGCGTGCCCGAGATCGGGGCTGCGTAGTCACGGTTGGCGATCGCGGTGCCGATCGTGGCGCCGTACTGCACCGTCACGGTGCCGCTCGAGGGCTTGCTGAGCTTGGCGGTGAGGGTTGCCGTGCCGCCCTCGGTGACCGGGTAGTTGAGCGTGCTGAAGCCGACCGTCAGCGGCTTGATCGGCGCCACGCCGTACACTGCCGCGTCATCGACGTAGTAGGTCTGCGGCGCGGGCGTGGTGATCGTGCCCAGGGCCCAGCCGTTCACCTCGGTCAGCCCGAAACCGTCGTTGGGCGCCCCGTTGCCGATCTCCTTGCGGTGCATGCTCGAGAACGGGATCTTGACCTGCTTCCAGCCGCTGAAGTTGTCCGGGAGGTCGATCGACCAGCGCTCGGCGTCATCCTTGATGGAGCCCGGGTTGCGGTTGTCGAGCACGTCCACGAACATCGTGGTCCCGCTGTTGTTGCCGTACAGCCAGAACGAGAGGCCCTCGTAGGCGCTCCAGTCCTGGGTCACCCAGGCGTTCACGCCCGCGTTCTCGAAGCTGTGGGTGAAGCCGGCATACGAGACGACATTCAGGTCCATCTTCAGGACGTGGCTGCCGGCGCCCGGCGCCGGCGCCGGTGGCGTCGTAGTGGTCGCGATCGCGACGGTGGTGGCGGGGTTCGGATCCTTGAACGTGTTGAACCCGACGGCGACGCCGTTTGCGTCGACGCCGGCCGGCAGCCCGGCCTCGAAATCGTCCACGAGCGGAAGGCTCGCGGCCAGCAACGGTTGCGCCGGGGCGATGACCCCGGTCCCGACGAGCAGGCTCGCCAGGAACGTGATCAACAGTGGCCGTCTCGTTCGCGATCGCATCGTGTCCTCCTTCATGCCCGGCTGGTGGCTGGTGGCTGCGGCCAGGTGGCGCGCGGAAGCGTCACGGTCAGCCGCTGGTAGATTCCCCGGCGCTCGAAGATCGCCCGGCTGGTCTCCGCGTCCAGCTCGGTGCCGGCGACGACCTCGGTCCGCCCGTCGGCTCGCTGGAGCTCGATCAAGGCAGCGTCCCCGAGGCGGTAGCCGACGGCGACCTGGCAGCACGTAAACGCGAGGCTCCCGGGGGGCAGCTCCCACGCCGCGTCGGCGCCCGTAAGTACACGCCGGTGGAGCCGCTGCCTCTCTTCCACTTCCGCGACCTGAACCGCGCACTGGCCGCCCGCGAAGCGGCTCAGGCCGATGGCCGGCGCGCCGACACCTGGGCGGAAGTCGCCGCCCGCATCAAAACGCTCTACGCCCAATACTGGCTGACCAGCCAGGCGGTGCGCCTGACCCGCGAAAACATCGAACTCAGCCGCCAACTCGAACAAGTCGCCCAGGCCCGTTACGCCGGCGGTCTGGCCGCCCAGCAGGATGCGATCCGCGCCCAGGTCGAACGCAGCACGATGGACGCCGAACTGATCGGCATGGAAAGCGAACTGCATCACCTGATGAGCTTCATGAACGCCATGCTGGCTCGGCCGGCCAATTCGGCACTGGCGACACCGAGCAGCCTGCGCCCGCTGCCGGCAAAGCTGGATGCGGCTGCCTTGAGCCAGCGCCTGCAGGCCGCCAACCCGCAACTGGCCATCGAAGCGGCCCGCCTCGACGGCGCCGGGAAAAGCCGCGACCTGGCCTACCGCAACCGCTACCCCGACCTGACGGTGGGCATCGCCCCGATGCAGGTGCAGAACCGGGTCGATGCCTGGAGCCTGATGCTGGAAATGAACCTGCCCCTGCAGCAAGGCACCCGGCGCAGCCAGGAACGCGAAAGCGAACGCATGCTCGAAGCCGCTGCCGCCCGCCGCGAGGCGCTTGGCCACCGGCTGCACGGCGAGCTTTCGGCGGCGCTGAGCGAACTGGAAGCGGCGCGCCAGACCGAGCAGATCAGTCGCAGCCGCCTGCTGCCCCAGGCCGAATTGACTTTCAAATCGGCGCTCGCCGCTTACGAAACCGGCAAGGTCGACTTTGCCACCCTGCTCGACGCCCAACGCCAGATCCGCAATGCCCGCCTGGCGCTACTGCGCGCCCAGGCCAGCCAGCAAATGCGGCTGGCCGATATCGAACGCCTGCTTGGAGAAGACCTGTGAAAACCGGCCCCACCCTGATTGCCCTTGCCCTCGCCCTTTCGGCCGGCGGCTTTGCCGGCTATCGCCTGGCTCAACCGGACGCTAGCACCGCCAAGCTTGCCGCCTCCCCGACCGACAGCGCGTCGCCGGACAAGGGCGGCCGCAAATTGCTCTATTACCGCAACCCGATGGGCCTGCCCGACACCTCGCCGGTTCCGAAGAAGGACCCGATGGGCATGGATTACATCCCGGTGTACGAGGGCGAGGCGGATGGCGGCGGCAGCGGCCTGCAGATCAGCGCCGAAAAGATCCAGAAACTCGGCGTCAAGACCGAGGCGGCGCAGCGCCGCCAGCTCGACAAGACGATCCATGCCAGCGGCCGGGTGGAAATCGACGAGAGCCGCACCTACACGGTGACCGCCAAGTTCGAGGGCTACGTCGAACGCCTGCACGTCAATACCACTGGCCAGCCGGTCGGACGCGGCCAGCCCTTGTTCGAGGTGTATAGCCCGGAACTGGTCTCGGCCCAGCGCGAATATGCCATCGCCGCGCAGGGCGTCGCCCGCCTCAACGAAGCCGGCGGCGAAGCGCAGGCCGCCATGCGGCAACTGGCCGACGCCAGCCTGCAGCGCCTGAAGAACTGGGATATCTCGGATGAACAGCTGAAGGCCATCGCCCGTAACGGCGAAGCGCGCCGCACGCTGACTTTCCGCTCGCCGGTCGGCGGCATCGTCACCGAGAAAAAGGCGGTTCAGGGCATGCGCTTCATGCCGGGCGAAGCACTGTTCCAGATTGCCGACACCTCCAGCGTCTGGGTCCAGGCCGACGTCTTCGAACAGGACATCGCGGCGCTCAGCGTCGGCCAGACGGCCCGTATCCGGATCAACGCCTATCCGGGCGAAGTCTTTTCCGGCCGCGTGGCCTATGTCTATCCGACCTTGAAAAGCGAAACGCGCAGCGTCCCGGTCCGCATCGAACTGGCCAATACCAAGGGCCGGCTCAAGCCGGCGATGTTTGCCGAGGTCGACATTCCGGTCGCCAACGCGGCGCCGATGATCACCGTGCCCAACGCCGCGGTGATCGACAGCGGCAGCAAGCAGGTGGTTATCGTACAAATCGGCGAAGGCCGCTTCGAACCCCGCCCGGTCAAGCTCGGCCAACGCGGCAACGATTTCGTCCAGATTCTCGACGGCATTCGCGAAGGCGAACAGGTGGTGAGCAGCGCCAACTTCCTGATCGATGCCGAGAGCAACCTGCAGGCAGCGCTGGGCGGCATGCAGAAGGCCGAACCGGCCAGCGCCGGCAAGGCGGCAACGGTGGGTCACAAGGCGGCAGGCACGCTGAATGCCATCGACAGCGCAGCCGGCAGTGTCAGCATCAGTCACGCACCGATTGCCAGCCTGAACTGGCCGGCGATGAAAATGGACTTCGTGCTGGCCAACCCGGCCCTGGTCGCCGGCCTCAAACCGGGGAGCAAGATCGAGTTCGAGTTCGTCGAACGCCAACCCGGCGAATGGGTCATCACCTCGCTGGTGAAACGATGAGCCGCCGGCCCAGCCCAGGCGGTCAAGCGCTGCCCTTTGCCAGCCGGACGACATCATGCTGAACGCCCTGATCACCTGGTCGGCGAGAAACCGCTTCCTGGTCCTGCTGGCGACGCTGTTCGTCGTCATCGGCGGCGTTGCCTCGGTGTTGAAGACGCCGCTCGACGCCATCCCCGATCTCTCCGATGCCCAGGTCATCCTGTACACCGAGTTTCCCGGCCAGGCACCACAAGTCGTCGAGGACCAGGTCACCTACCCGCTCTCCACCGCCCTGCTTTCGGTACCCAAATCCAAGGTCGTACGCGGCTTCTCCTTCTTCGGCGCCTCTTTCGTCTATGTCATTTTCGAGGACGGCACCGACATCTACTGGGCGCGTTCGCGCGTCCTCGAATACGTCAACTCGGTCTCCGGCAAGCTGCCCAAGGGGGTCACCCCGACGCTCGGCCCGGATGCGACCGGGGTCGGCTGGGTGTACCAATACGCCGTACTGGCCAAGAACAAGACGCTGGCCGAACTGCGCACCCTGCAGGACTGGTATCTGCGTTACCAACTGGCCAAGGCACCGGGTGTCGCCGAGGTGGCCAGCATCGGCGGCTTCGTCCAGCAATACCAGGTCACCGTCGATCCGGTGAAGCTGCGCGCCTACGGCATTCCGCTGATGCGGGTGGCCGAGGTGATCCGCAACTCGAATCGCGATGTCGGCGGCCGCACGCTGGAAATGGCCGAAACCGAATACATGGTGCGGGGCCGCGGCTACCTGAAAGGCCGGGAGGATATCGCCAACCTGGTGCTCAAGTCGCAGAACGGCACCCCGGTCCGCGTCGCCGATATCGGCCGGGTCGAACTGGTCGCCGACGAACGGCGCGGCCTGACCGAACTGAATGGCGAAGGCGAAGTGGTTTCCGGCATTGCCATGTCGCGTTATGGCCAGAATGCGCTGGAAGTGATCCACAACCTGAAGAACAAGGTGAGCGAGATCAGCGCCGGCCTGCCCGATGGCGTCAGCATCCAGACCGTCTATGACCGCTCGGAGCTGATCGAGCGCGCCATTGCCACGCTCAAGCGCACACTGGCCGAGGAAAGCCTGATCGTCGCCCTGGTCTGTATCGTCTTCCTGCTGCATCTGCGTTCGGCGCTGGTCGCCATCCTGATGCTGCCGGTCGGCATCCTCGCCGCCTTCATCGGCATGCACGCCCTCGGCATCAACGCCAACATCATGAGCCTGGGCGGCATCGCGATTGCCGTCGGGGCGATGATCGACGCCGCCATCGTGATGATCGAAAACGCCCACAAACACCTGGAACGCCTGCCGCCGGGCGGCTCGCGCCAGGAAGCAATCATTGCCGGCTGTCGCGAGGTCGGGCCAGCGCTGTTTTTCAGCCTGCTGATCATCACCGTCTCGTTCCTGCCGGTGTTTACGCTGGAGTCGCAGGAAGGCCGGCTGTTCGGGCCGCTGGCCTGGACCAAGACCTTCTCGATGGGCGCCGCCGCACTGCTCTCGGTGACGCTGGTCCCGGTACTGATGCTGCTGTTCGTACGCGGCCATATCCGGCCGGAGGCGGAAAACCCGGTCAATCGGCTGCTCATCCGCCTGTATCGGCCGATCATTGCCGGCGTGATGCACTGGAAGAAGAGCACCATCGCTGCCGCCGTGCTACTGCTGCTGATCAGCATCGTCCCGGCCAACCGGCTGGGCAGCGAATTCATGCCGACCCTCAACGAAGGCACGCTGTTCTACATGCCGACCACGCTGCCCGGCCTGTCGGTCACCAAGGCGGCCGAACTGCTGCAGACCCAGAACAAGATCATCAAGAGCTTCCCGGAGGTTGCCTCGGTCTATGGCAAGGCCGGGCGGGCACAAACGGCGACCGACCCGGCGCCGCTGGAGATGTTCGAAACGGTGATCAACCTCAAGCCGGAATCGGCCTGGCGGGCCGGCATGACGACCGACAAGCTGATCGCCGAACTCGACAAGGCCTTGCAGTTTCCCGGCGTGGCCAATTCCTGGACGATGCCGATCAAGGCCCGCATCGACATGCTGTCCACCGGCATCCGCACACCGGTCGGCATCAAGCTGTTCGGTACCGATCTGGCCGAGATGGAACGCGCCGCCAAGGACATCGAGCGCGTCGTCAAGACCGTTCCGGGAACCAGCAGCGCCTTTGCCGAGCGGATTACCGGCGGCTTTTACCTCGATATCGTCCCCGACCAGCGGGCACTGGCCCGCTACGGCCTGAGCAGCGGTGAAGTGATGGATGTGGTGGCCGCCGCACTGGGCGGCGAAATGGTGACCACCACGGTCGAAGGCCGCGAGCGCTTCGGCGTGACCGTGCGCTACCCGCGCGACCTGCGCAGCGATCCGCAAGCCATCGGCCGCGAGGTGCTGGTGCCGGTTCCCGCCGAAATGGGTGGCACGGCCAGCATGGTGCCGCTCGGCCAACTGGCGGAAGTCCGGATCACCACCGGCGCCCCGGCCATTCGTACCGAGAACGCCCTGCTTTCAGCCTACATCTATGTCGATATCCGCGACCGCGACATCGGGTCGTATGTCGCCGAGGCGAGAAAAGCCGTCGACACCCAGGTCAAGCTGCCGGCTGGCACTTACCTGACCTGGAGCGGCCAGTTCGAGTACATGGAACGGGCTATCGAAAAACTCAAGGTGGTCGTCCCGGTCACGCTGCTGATCATCTTCCTGCTGCTTTACCTGAACTTCCGCCGCCTGACCGAAACGCTGATTGTCATGCTCTCCGTGCCGTTCGCGCTGGTCGGCGGCATCTGGCTGATGTGGCTGCTCGGTTACAACCTCTCGGTTGCCGCGGCCATCGGCTTCATCGCACTGGCCGGCGTGGCGGCCGAGACCGGGGTCATCATGCTGATCTATCTCGACCACGCCTGGCAGCAGATCCGGGCGCAGCGCAGCGCGGAAGGCGCCACGCCGAGCGTGGCCGACCTCTACGCGGCGGTGATGGAAGGCGCCGTCGAACGGGTTCGCCCGAAGATGATGACGGTGACGGCGATCATGGCCGGGCTGCTGCCCATCCTGTGGGGCAGCGGTACCGGTTCGGAGGTGATGAGCCGGATCGCCGCACCGATGGTCGGCGGCATGATTTCGTCGACCGTACTGACCCTGGCCGTGATCCCGGCGCTCTACGCGCTGATCATGCAAAGACGGATCGAGCGCACCTAGCCGCCGACCTTGCCGGGAAGCCGGGCTGCAGCCTCTTGGCGCAAGGGCTGCAGCAAGGATGACAAGCCGTTGTGATCGATTTCCTGCATCAAGGCCAGCAACTTGCCCAGTTCGCCCTTGGGGAAGCCCTCGCGGGCAAACCAGTTGAGATAGTTGCCCGGCAAATCGGCGATCAGACGCCCCTTGTACTTGCCGTAAGGCATGGTGGTGGTGAGCAGTTTTTGCAGGTGCGTGCTGTCCATGCCGACATAGAGTTCAATTTACAAGCCGCGAATTATAGCGGCCCGCTCTTGCCGGAACGCTTAGCGAACATAGATGCCCGGCGCCTGAATCAGCACCGACGGGGGCTGCAAGAGCACGGCCGGCGGCGGCAGGAGCGGCAAGGCAACGCGGGCCTCGCGGCAGACCTGACGCTCGCGGTAATAGCCGGCACGATCATAGCCACCTTCGATCCAGCACCCGGGGCCGGCATAGCGGGGATAACGCTCATGGTGGTGCCGATATTCGCGATGTCGATGCCCCCGCCATTCATCGTCGTCACGGTGAGCCTGTGCAGGCAAGGCCAGCATGCCGGCCAGCGCGAGCATGCAGAATTGGATTCCCAAGTGTTTCATGATGGTGCGACCTTTGAATGAATTCGCAAAAGAGCTTTGGTGAGCGAAGAATTGACCGGCGTCCGTTTCACTTGGCAACGCTTTGCCAGAATTGCCGAATGTCCTCGGCATCGATGCGTCCCGAACGCAAGCCCTCGCCAAGCACGAACTCCGCATCGTCAAGGCGTCCGTAAGTCCAGTAGATTTCCGCCTCCATCAGCGGACTGAGCGACTCGTTGACGGTCACTGCGTCAACCGCCGGGAAAGGCTCGCCGGGCGGTATTTCGAAAGGCATCGCCGCACTGGCCTCGGCCGGATAGATGGGGAAATCGCTCTGCTGACGACGCAATTTCAGTAGTTGAATACCGGCAAGAAAATTGAGTCCGACGGAGGCCGCTATGGCAAAAGAGAACAAGGCATTGGAAGTCATGGTGGTCTACCCGGCTTGAGTCTGTGGCTTAAGAAAAGTGAAATCCCACCACGTGGCAACACGCTGCAGAATTTCTTGGGGATGCATTCAGCAAACCGCATGCCATTACGCCAAGCAGCTGATTTATTGAAACAAATTCCCAGCCCAACCCCACGAACACCGGATATTTGTCGCCGAGCAGCGACATGACGACAGAGCGACTCGGCAAGCGACTGATTTATTGACGATTTTCCTGTCACGAAACAGCGACAACGGCGGTGCATCAGGAAAATGGCGAGTGCCGGCCGCTCCGCGTAAAATCGGCTGGATGAAGACAAAAGTAATTTATTGCGCACTGCTCGGTTTGAGCCTGGCTGGCTGCGCACTGCGCCCGAGCTGGCACTGGGAAAAACCGGGGGCCAGCGAGCAGGAACTCGACTTCGACCAGAATCAGTGCAAA
>DAIMCQ010000177.1:0-8590 GCA_036726285.1 Azonexus sp. | reverse complement strand
ACGGCGCCTTAATGTTTGTCGATCTGGATAATTTCAAGCCGCTGAACGACCAGCATGGACATATCGTCGGCGATCTGTTGCTGATCGAAGTCGCCGCCAGGCTAAGCGGCTGTGTGCGCAAGGTGGATACCGTGGCCCGCTTCGGCGGCGATGAATTTGTGGTCATCCTGAGCGAACTGGATACGGAAAAAGGAATTTCGGAAACGCAGGCCGCAGTCGTCGCCGAAAAAATCCGGCGGGCGCTGGCGGAACCTTATTTGCTCAAGTTCCAGCGGCAGGGCGAGAGCGAACTCGTGGTCGAACATCGTTGCTCGGCCAGCATTGGCGTCGTGGTGTTTTTCGATCATCAAGCCAGTCGGGACGATATTCTGAAATGGGCCGACAAGGCCATGTACCAAGCCAAGGAGGCCGGCCGCAACGCAATCCGCTTCCACGATGCCGGGATCGGCGATCCGCAAACGTCGGCTGGGTAATCAGGAAGCCTTGCCGAGCCGGGCGGCGAGGGGGCTGGGCAGGGCACCGATGATGGCTCCGGCCGAGACGACCAGGATGCCGAGCACGATCAGCGGCCCGAGGGCTTCGTCGAGGATGAAATAGGCACCGATGGCCGAGGTGGCCGGAACCAGGGCCAGCATCATCGACGCCTGGCAGGCGCCGATCTTCTGGTTGGCGTAGCTGTACATGCCGGCCGCCAGCATCGCCGCGACGATGCCCTGGTAGACGCATTGCAGGGTGATTTCCGCTGCCGTGCTGGAGAGGATGGCCTTGGGCAGCCAGAGCAGATAGACCGGCAGATATAGGACGGATGCGAAGCTGGCAATGCCCAGGATGGCCCACAGCGGCTTGATTCCCCAGCGTCGCATCAGCAAGCCGAAAATCGCCCAGCTCAGGGCGGCGAGCAGGAACAGGGCATCGCCGATCCATTCGTTGGCAGTGCGCGGCCCGGCCAGACTGTCGAAGCCGATCATCAACAGCCCGCCGCCCGAAAGCAGCAAGGCCAGCAGCGTCTGGTGGGGAATCCGGAAGCCGCTCAGGATGCCGACCAAGACGACGGTCCAGAACGGGATGCCGCCATTGACGAAGACCCCGGCGTGCGCGGTCGGCGCAAAGGAAAATCCGCCATAGACGAGGAGCGCGTAGCCGAGTCCGCCGAACAGCGCGAGGACCAGGTAGTGCGGCCATTCGCGCGGGCGCTTGTGATACAGGAAGAAAGGCAGGGCCAGTGCCCCGGAAACGCCAAAACGCATGGCGGCCAGATCGAACGGGGTGAGGACGCCTTTGCTGCCCAGCCGCGACACGATATTGAACCCTGACCAGCACAGCACAACAACGCCGGCCGCGATAAAGCCCAATGTTTGTTCGGATAGGCCGAAGAACGGTAGAGGTCGGCTGCGGGTCATCAGGCGGCTTTCGGTGTCGGAGAAAAATCGGCTTGGCTGGGGGTTAGTGTCGTTGGCGGCCGGCAAATTCCCTGTGCCTGCAGCGGTGCCGATTCACTGGCCGGCAATGGGAGACCAGGTGTAATCCGCCAATGCCGCCAGGGCCTCGTCGATGTCCTGGTCGGCGCGCAAACAGAAGACATCGAAGCCGCAGCGGTGCAGGAAATAAATCTGGTCGCGCAGGATATCGCCAAATGCCCGCAGCTCGCCGGTAAATCCGTGGCGCTGACGGAGCAGGCGGGCCAGCGAATAGCCGCGGCCATCGGTAAAGCTCGGGAAATGGATGGCGATTGCCGGAATGGCCGGGAGATGCGGCAGCAGCGGCGCGAGCTCGTCGTCCGGGGCCAGCCAGACGCCCGGCCGGGGGCCATCGGCGGTCGGCGGCGGCGATTTTTGCCATGCTGCCAAGGGCAGCAGCTTGCGTTCCGTTGCCGACACGGCCTGGTCTTCGTTGGTGACGACCGACCAGGCATCGTCAACGATCACACCCCGGTTAATGATCCTGGCCATGCGGCGCTCCATAGACGGCGGTTTTGAAGGGTTGCAGGCCGACCCGTTCGAGCGTGTCGATGAAAATCTCGTCCGGGTGGCGAATGGCGACGTAGGTTTCGAGTATCCGGCCGATCACGTCGGGGATCTCGGCGGCCGCAAAGGATGGTCCGATCACCTTGCCGAGGGCGGCCCGATGTCCCTCCCGGCCACCCAGGGTCAGTTGGTACCACTCCTCGTCGTTCTTATCGACGCCGAGGATGCCGATATGGCCGATGTGGTGATGGCCGCAGGCATTGACGCAGCCGGAAATGTTCAGCTCCAGCGGTCCGAGGTCGAAAAGATAGTCGAGGTCGTCGAAGCGCTGCTGGATCGCGGCGGCGACCGGAATCGACTTGGCATTGGCCAGAGAGCAGAAGTCGCCGCCCGGGCAGCACACGACATCGGTCAGCAGACCGATGTTGGCAGTTGCCAGGCCGTTGGCATTGGCCAGCGCCCACAGCGCCAGCAAGTCTTTCCTCGCGACATGGGGCAGGACCAGGTTCTGTTCGTGACTGACCCGGATTTCACTGTGGCTGAATTGTTCGGCCAGGTTCGCCACCAGGTCCATCTGGTCTGCCGTGGCATCCCCCGGCGGCGTGCCGGTTCGCTTCAGCGACAGCGTGACGATGGCGTAGCCGGGCGTGCGGTGCGGGGTGACGTTGCGTTCGACCCAGCGAGCAAAGGCCTTGTTCGAGACCAGGGCATCGATGTAGGCGAGATCGCCGGTGTCGGCCGGGGTATAAGGCGGATTGGCGAAAAAGGCTTCCATGGCCGTGAAATTCTCTTCCGGAATGGTGTTCGGGCCGCCTTTCGAGTAGGCCCATTCGGCCTCCACCTCCTGCGCGAAGCCTTCCAGGCTCAGGTCCTTGACCAGGATCTTGAGGCGCGCCTTGTACTTGTTGTCGCGCCGGCCATAGCGGTTGTAGACGCGCAGGATGGCGTCGAAGTAGTTCAGCAATTCCGCGCGCGGCAAAAAGCCTTTCAGCGACTGGCCGAGCAGCGGCGTGCGGCCGAGGCCGCCGCCGACGAAGATCTCGAAGCCGGCTTCGCCATCGGCCGAAAGCCTGGCACTGGCGCCGATGTCGTGGAAGCGCACGGCAGCCCGATCCTCGATGCCGCCCGAGATGGCAATCTTGAACTTGCGCGGCAGGAAGAGGAATTCCGGGGCCAGCGTCGACCACTGGCGAACGATCTCGCAATACGGGCGTGGGTCGAAGATCTCGTCGGCTACCACCCCGGCAAACTGGTCGCTGGTGATGTTGCGTATGCAGTTGCCGGAAGTCTGGATCGCGTGCATCTGCACGGCGGTCAGTTCAGCCAGGATCTCCGGCGCATCGACCAGGCGCACCCAGTTGAACTGGATGTTGCTGCGGGTCGTGAAATGGCCGTAGCCGCGGTCGTAGGTCCGGCTGATATGGGCCAGCTTGCGCAACTGCCGGCTGGACAGCGTGCCATAGGGAATGGCGACGCGCAGCATCGGCGAATGACGCTGGATGTACAGGCCATTCTGCAAGCGCAGCGGGCGGAAATCATCCTCGCTCAGCCGGCCGTCGAGAAAGCGCGCCATCTGCCCGCGGAACTGGGTGACCCGGTCTTCGACCAGTTGCTGGTCGATTTCGTTGTAGATATACATGCGGTTCGTCTTTCCTGGGCTTCAAGGCAGCGCGAAGCTGCTTTTTTCGATGACGCTGATCGCCGGGTCCTGTTTCGAGGTGATCCGGAAGCGGATCGGTTGCAGGCCGCGTTGTCCGCCATCCTGCGGTGCCGACACGGTGACCGAAACCGGACGGATGCTGCCCGATTCGCTGGCGAATTCGCGTTCGCCTTCGATCGTGATGCCCGGCAAGCCATCGACTTCGATGCTGAAATCGCCGGCCAGATCGGTCAGGTTCATCAATTTCAAGGTGTAGGCGTTCTCGATGCGGCCTTCGACTGTTTCGCGCAGCAGGGCGCCGCGGTCGCGCAGCACATCGACCAGCAGCGGCGAGCGTTGGCTCAGGGTCCAGGCGCCCAGCCCGGAAAACAGGATCAGCAGGCTGGCGTAGACCGCCACCCGGGGCCGCTTGAGCCAGCCCTGCGGCGCCGCCTGGCCGGCCAGTTCAAGTTCGGAGGCGAAGCGGATCAGCCCGGTCGGCGCGCCGGTCTTGAGCATCACTTCGTCGCAGGCATCGACGCACAGGCCGCAATTGATGCACTGGTACTGCAGGCCGTCGCGGATGTCGATGCCGGTCGGGCAGACCTGGACGCAGATGCCGCAGTCGATGCAGCCGCCGCTGTTGGCGGCCTGCTGGCGGGCATTGCGCGGTTCGCCGCGGCGCACGTCGTAGCTGACGGTTTGCGTCGTGTTGTCGAACATCACGCCCTGGAAGCGGGAATACGGGCACATGTGCTGGCAGACCGCTTCGCGGGCCAGGCCGGCCTGGGCGTAGGTGAAGGCGGCGTAGAAAATCAGCCAGAAGCCTTCCCAGGGGCCGACCTGCCAGCCCGGGATGGTCGGCAGCAGTTGGCGGATGGGCGTGAAGTAGCCGACGAAGGTGATCGCCGTCCAGATCGCCAGGCCGGCCCAGATCGCGTGCTTGGTCGTGCGCAGCAGCAGTTTGCGCGGGCCCATCGGGCTTTGGTCGAGCTTCAGGCGGGCCAAATGGTCGCCTTCGACCTTGGCCTCGACCCAGGCGAAGATTGCCGTATAAACCGTTTGCGGGCAGGCAAAGCCGCAGAACAGGCGGCCGGCCAGTGCCGTGACGAAAAACAGGCCGGTGGCCGCCAGGATCAGTGCGATGGCCAGCAGCAAGGCATCCTGCGGCCAGAGCACAAGACCGAACAGGTAGAACTTTTCATGGGCGATATCGAGCAGGATCGCCTGGCGGGTGAGGCCGTTGGCATCCCAGTTCAGCCAGCAGGCGCCGTAGAAAATGATCTGGGTCAGCCAGACCATGCTCCAGCGCAGGGTGTTGAAATGGCCGCTGGTAGCCTTGGCGTGAATCTTTCCCTTCTTTCGATACAGTTCGAGCTTCGCTTCGCGAACTTTACTGACTGGCCTGTTCATTTTTTTGCTGCCCTCCGGGTGACGTGGGCCGGGATGCCAACGCCCCGGCTCAACCTGGCAGCGAGTAGAACATTTCAAAAATGATGGCAACAGTTTCAGATATGCCGGTTTTCGATAGGATCAGATATGCTGTCCGGCCTTGTCTTGCCCACTGCCCGAAAGCCGAGTCCGCCCGATGTCCGATAAAAGCCCGCGTTACCAGGAACTGGCCGAGCACACCGAGCAATTGATCAAGGCGGGCGTCCTGCGCGTCGGCGACAAGCTGCCTTCGATACGCCACACCTGCAAGGCGCATGGCATCAGCCCGATCACCGTGACCAGTGCCTACTACCTGCTGGAGAGCAAAGGGCTGATCGAGGCCCGTGAAAAGTCCGGCTATTTCGTCCGCGCCCGCCTCGGCGCGACCTTCTCCGAGCCGGAGATGACCCACCCGGTGGGGGCGTCGACCGAGCTGCAGGTCAGCGACTTCATCTTCCAGATTCTCGACAGCGTGCGCGAGCCGCAGATCACGCCGCTCGGCTCCAGCTTTCCCAGCCCGTATCTGTTTCCGCTGGAGAAGCTGGGCAAGTTTCTGGCTACGGCGGCACGCAAGTTCGACCCGTTATCGACCGTCACCGATTTGCCGCCCGGCAACGAGGAATTGCGCCGCCAGCTGGCTTTGCGCTACCTGGCGCATGGCGCCCAGGTTTCGCCGCAGGAAATCGTCATCACCTCGGGAGCGATGGAAGGGCTCAATCTCTGCCTGCAGGCGGTGACCCGGCCGGGCGACCTGATCGCCATCGAGTCGCCGACCTTCTATGCTGGCCTGCAGGCCAGCGAGCGCCTGGGGCTCAAGGTTATCGAGATTCCCAGCCATCCGCGCCACGGGGTCAATCTCAATGCGCTGGAAGACGCCTTGCGCCACCATCCGGTCAAGGCCTGCCTGCTCATGCTCAATTTCGCCAATCCGACCGGTAGCCTGGTCTCGGCCGAATCCCGCCAGGCCCTGATCGAGCTGGTCTGCCGCTACGACGTGCCGCTGATCGAGGACGACGTCTATGCCGAGCTGTATTTCGGCCCGCAGGCGCCGCCGTGCAGCAAGGCATTCGACCTCTCCGGGCAGGTGATGCACGTCTCATCCTTTTCCAAATGCCTGGCCCCCGGTTATCGCCTGGGCTGGGTCGCCGCCGGTCGCCATGCCGAAAGCCTGCGCCGCCAGAAGTTGTCGAGCAGCCTGGCGACGACGATTCCGGTGCAGCAGGCCGTGGCCGAATTCCTCAAGCATGGCGCCTATGAAAACCACCTGCGCAGCCTGCGCCGCAAGCTGGCGACGCAGGAGGCCGAGCTGGCCGCGGCGGTGGAGCAATACTTTCCCGCCGAGACCCGGATGGTGCGGCCGCTGGGCGGCTATTTCCAGTGGCTGGAACTGCCCCGCCAGGTCGACAGCCTGCGCTTGCACCAGGAAGCCCTGGCACGGGGAATCAGCGTCGCGCCGGGACCGATCTTCTCGGCCAAGCGCGAGTTTGCCAATTACCTGCGGCTCAATTTCGGCCATCCCGATTCCGCGCAACAGCAAGCCGCCATCCGCATCGTGTGCGAGCGGATTGCCGCCCAGTGCTGATGCCGGGACGGGCTTAGCGAGTCGTGACCGATTCCGGGGAAGGACTGATGATGCCCCACCAGCGCAATGTCTGGCCACAATGGGCGCGTACCAGCCGGGCAGCCAGTTCCTCGTCGCCCTGGCTGATCGCCGCCATGATTGCCAGGTGCTCCTCCATGGCGGGCACGATGCGGTCGGGGAGCAGGGGGCGCGAATACTGCATGATCAGGATGCGATCCCGGATACGGGCATAGATTTCGGCGGCACCCGGGTTGTCGAGCGCCTCGGAGAGCGCCGCATGCATCGCCCAGTCGACCGCCATTGCTTCACGTTGCAGCGAAGGCGTGATCCCGGCGCGGGCGGCGCTCAGGATGTCGAGATGCATCTGGCGCAGCGTGTCGAGCTGCTTGCCGGCGCCGTTACGTACCAGTTCCCGGGCGCCTTCCTGATCGAAAATGGTGCGCAGGTGAAAGCACTCGCGAATCAATTCGGGACTGGCTTCCATCACCGCCACGCCGCGTTTGGGCAGGATGCTGACGAAACCGGCCGATTCGGCGCGCTTGACCGCTTCCCTGACCGGCGCGAGCGGGATGCCGATCAGCTTGACCAGGTCGGACATCGAAACGAACTGGCCGGCACGCAGGCCGCCGCCGGTCAGTAATTCCCGCAATGCCAGGAACGCTTTGTCGGTCAAAAGCAAATTCTCGGGTTCCTGCATGGATATCGCTTTCCTCATGGTTTGACGCTGGCGGATTGTCACACCGGCCCGGCTGGGCGGCAAATTCCGCGTTATCTGAAATTCGCCTCAGTTTGACATTTCTATTGCCTCTTATTAGACATTTATTCTAACATGTCAGTATAAATGTATCACTGCACCGGTTCGTCGCACCACCCATGCCCCGCGAACATGTGCTGCCGATGAAGGATGGAGCTCAAGCTGCTCCTCCCCTTGTTCGGAAATGGGACGGTTGCTGCGGCAACCTTTGATTCTCCGGTTTTCGAGGTAAGTCACATGATTAAGCGGTTTCATAAGAGCCTGTTCGGCCAGGTGGTCATTGCGCTGGTCGTCGGTGTGGTGGTGGGGGCACTGTGGCCCGAATTTGCGGTCAAGTTGAAGCCGCTGGGCGACGGATTCATCAAGTTGATCAAGATGATCATTGCGCCGCTCGTTTTCTGTGTCGTCGTGCATGGCATCTGCAGTACCGGGGACCTGAAAAAGGTCGGTCGGGTCGGCGTCAAGGCGCTGGTCTATTTCGAGATCGTCACGACCTTCGCCCTGGCGCTCGGGGTGATCCTGGCCTACGCCCTGGAGCCCGGGGTCGGGATGAATGTGGCGCCGGGTTCGCTCGATGCCTCGGCCTTGTCCGGTTATACCGATCGGGTTTCGCAGGTCACCAGCACCGTTGATTTCATCATGAAGATCATTCCTTCGGCCTTCATCGATGCCTTTGCCAAGGGCGACATCTTGCAAGTCCTGCTGATCGCCATCCTGTTCGGTTGCGGCGTCGCCGCGCTGGGCGAGCGTGGTCGCCCGGTGACCGTCGCCGTCGATCATCTGGCCCATGTCTTTTTCAAGGTCATCGGCTTCATCGTCAAGCTGGCGCCGATCGGCGTCATGGGCGCTATCGCCTTCACCGTCGGCAAGTACGGTGTCGATTCCTTGAAGCAACTCGGCATGCTGGTCGTGATCTTCTACGCCACCTGCGCCATCTTCGTGGTGGTCGTGCTCGGCACGATCCTGCGTCTTGCCGGGTTCAATATTTTCAAGCTGCTCAATTACCTGCGCGAAGAACTGCTGATCGTGCTCGGTACCGCTTCTTCCGATTCGGTGCTGCCCCAGGTGATGCGCAAGCTCGAATTGCTGGGCATCAAGAACTCGACGGTGGGTTTGGTCATCCCGACCGGCTATTCCTTTAACCTGGATGGCTTCTCGATCTATCTGACCCTGGCGGCGGTGTTCATTGCCCAGGCGACCAATACGCCGCTGTCCCTGGT
>DAIMCQ010000176.1:0-8711 GCA_036726285.1 Azonexus sp. | reverse complement strand
GCGTCTGGCAACCGGGTACTCGGGAATTCCATCCACGGCAACGGCGGCCAAGGCCGACCTGCATCTGGCGCTCAAGCCGGGCACCGACGGCGCGCTGGCCTGTGCGGTGATGCACGTGCTGCTTGCCGAGAACCTGGCCGACCGCGCCTACCTGGCCCGCCTGACCGATTTCTCGCCGGAGGTCGAGGCCCATCTGGCCAGCCGGACGCCGGCATGGGCGGCCGATATCACCGGTCTTTCGGTCGATGAGATTGTCGCTTTCGCTCGCCTTTACGGCACGACGCAGCGCAGCTACCTGCGCGTCGGTTACGGTTTTACCCGTCAGCGCAACGGTGCGGCGGCGATGCATGCGGTGAGCTGCCTGCCGGCCGTGACCGGTGCCTGGCAGCATCCGGGCGGCGGTGCGCTGTTCAGCAATGGCGGCCTGTACGGCATCGACAACCGATTCCTGCATGGCCTCGATGCCAGCCCGCCCCCGGCGCGGCAACTCGACATGGGTCGGATCGGCGCCGTGCTGGCCGGCGACCAGCGCGACATCGGGCAAGGGCCGCCGGTAACCGCCATGCTGATCCAGAGCACCAACCCGGCGGTCGTCGCGCCGGACAGCGCCGCCGTGCGTCGTGGCCTGCTGCGCGAGGATCTGTTCGTCTGCGTCCATGAGCAATTCATGACCGAGACGGCGCAATTGGCCGACATCGTGTTGCCGGCGACGACCTTTCTCGAACACGACGATCTCTACCAGGCTTCCGGCCACACTTTCCTGCAGGCCTCGCAGCGGATCATTCCGCCGGTCGGCGAAAGCCGCTCGAACCACTGGGTGATCGGCCAGCTAGCGGCCCGCCTGGGCATCGAACATCCGGCCATGGTGCAGGAAGAATGGCCGCTGGTCGACAAGCTGCTGCGCGATTCGGGCAAGCCCGGTGCCGACCAGTTGCTCGAACAGGGCTGGCTGGATTGCGCCCAGCCTTTCGAGGAGGCGCATTTCCTGAACGGCTTCCCGCAGCCGGACGGCCGCTTCCGTTTTGCGCCGGACTGGGCCCAGCGCGGCCCCGGCCATGCCGCCATGCCGCGCTACCCGGACCATCTGCCGGTGCTCGACGAAGCGACGCCGGACAAACCCTTCCGTCTGGTGGCGGCGCCGGCCCGACATTTCCTGAACACCACCTTCACCGAAACACCCGGTTCGCAACGCGGCGAAGGCCGGCCGACCCTGCTCATCCATCCCGAAGCGGCCAGCCGGCTGGGCATTGCCGAGGGTGACGTGGTGCGCCTCGGCAACGATCAGGCTTCGCTGCTCATCCATGCCAAGCCATTTGCCGGTCTGCGCCGGGAAACCCTGGTCGTCGAAAGCCAGTGGCCGAACGCTGCCTTCATCGAAGGTCTGGGCATCAACGCGCTGGTCGGCGCCGAGCCGGGTTTCCCGAATTCCGGCGTCGCTTATCACGACACTGCGGTGTGGGTGCGTCCGGGCGAAAGCGCGCAGGGATCAACTCAGGGATGATTCCGGGGCGGGCACAGCAGGTCATTGCGCTGGGCGTCGCCCAGACCATCGCCTGGGCTGCCTCGACCTATCTGCCGGCGGTGCTGGCCGCGCCGATGGCGGCCGATCTCGGCCTGACGCCGGCCTGGATCTTCGCCGCCTATTCCGGTGCGCTGTGCGTCATGGCCTTGCTCGGGCCGGTCGTCGGCCGGGCCATCGACCGACGCGGCGGACGCCACGTGCTCTGCCTGTCGAACATCGTACTGGCCCTCGGCCTGGCCGGATTGGCGGTGTCGAACCAGGCCTGGTCGATGTTCGTCGGCTGGGGGCTGATCGGGGCGGGCATGGCGCTCGGCTTGTACGACGCGGCCTTCGCGGCACTGGTCCGGCAACACGGGCTGGCGGCGCGCGGGCCGATCACCGGCATTACTTTGCTGGGCGGTTTTGCCAGCACCATCGGCTGGCCGCTGACCGCCTTCATGGTGGCGCACTGGGATTGGCGCGTCGCCTGCCTGGCCTGGGCGGCCGGGCACCTGCTGGTGGCCTTGCCGCTCAACTTCCGCTTCATCCCGGCTGTGCGCGAGATCGATCGCGAGCGGGACGGGCAACAGAGCGAAGCGGCGGCAATCTCACCGTCCGCTGCCCGCCTGCGGCGCCGCAACTTCATCCTGCTCGCCGTCTTCGGGGCGGCGACGGCTTTCGTCACCTCGGCGATGGCGGCGCATCTGCCCTTGTTCCTGCTTTCGGCCGGCGTCGGTTCGGCGGCGGCGATCACCGCCGCAGCCTTGCTTGGCCCGGCCCAGGTGCTGGCCCGGCTTGGCGAATTTCTCGCCGCGCAGCGCTTTCGCCCCGAGCCGCTGTTGATCGCCCGGGTGGCTACTGCGCTGCATCCGCTGGCCGGGCTGCTTTTTCTCGGCCTGGCGGGGTTGCCCGGCATGGCCATGCTGTTTGCCATCCTGCACGGCGCCGGCAACGGCTTGATCACCATCGCCAAGGGCACGCTGACGTTGTCCATTTTCGGCGCGGCCGGGTACGGCGCGCTGCAGGGCCGGCTGGCCGTCGCCCAGCGCATCATGCAGGCGGCGGCGCCTTTCCTGTTTGCGCTGGTGATGGCCTGGGGCGGCGCCAAGGCTGGCCTGTGCCTGACGGTGGCCGTCTCGCTGCTGGCTTTGGCGGCGCTGCTGCTGATCGGCAAAAGTCCGGGCACACCCGGCAACTCCGCGGACGACGCCGTGTCGAATTGACATGACCCCACGCTAAGGCTCGGCAGTTGCTTGTCGGCCGAGGCTGCGGAGGAGGAGCAATCATGAACCCACTCGGCTTGCAGGAACTCAAGGTGGTCGCCCTGGCTGTCGACGACATGGCAAGGGCCTGCGACTTTTACCGAAATACGCTCGGTCTGGTGCCGGCACTTGACGGCGGCGAGGCGGCGTTCGCCTTGGGCAACGCCACCCTCATGCTCAAGATGAGCGGCAACGGCTGACCGGGCAAGCCGAGCACCGAACTCAATCCGCGCCTGACCCTGGCGGTGGCCGATGCCCGGCAGACCGAGAAGCGCCTGCTGGCGCGCGGCGTACGCATCAGCGATGGGGTCAGTCTGTACGAGGAAGGCCTGTTCTATATCGGCGCCTTCCTCGACAGCGAGGGCAACAAGCTGTGGTTCTGTTCGGCCGCCTAGCTGGCCTTGAGTTTTCGGCTTGACGCCGGTTAGCTGCGCCGCCGCCAGAGGGAGACTTCCGACAGGCTGTGCTGGAACTTGCGCTTGGTTTCGCGAATCACGAAGGGCACGTCGCGTGGCATGCCAAGCGGTTCGAAGTGCGCAGCGAGCAGGGCGTGCAGGCCGTCCAGCGTGGTGAAGTTTTCGCCATCCTGCTTGAAGCCGCCCAGCCAGTGCTCGCGCCGGGTGTGCTCGGCCAGCCAGGTATAGGGCGAGGCGATCAGCAGCAGGCCGCCGGGGTTGAGGCGTTCATGCACGCCGGCCAGGAATTGCTCCGGCGAGTGCAGGCGGTCGATCAGGTTGGCGGCGAGGATCAGGTCATAGCCCGTGAAGTTGGGCTTGAGGTTGCAGGCGTCGCCCTGCCAGAAGCTGACCCGGCCGGCGGTTTCGGCCAGACCGAGTTCGGCCAGCGTGCGTTCGCGATAGCCGACCAGTTCGCCTTCCTCGGGCAAGGTGTAGCGGATGCGGCCCTGTTCGGCCATCTGTACGCCGAGGCCGATGAAACGGGCCGAGAAATCGATACCGGTCACTTCGTCGAAATGCCGGGCCAGTTCGAAGCAGGCGCGGCCGGTGGCACAGCCGAGGTCGAGGGCACGGTGTTGCGGATGCCCGCCCATGGCCTCGACGGCCAGCGCCGCCAGGGTGGCCGGGAAATTGGCCACGCCGTAATAGCTGTCGCCGAAATGGAATTCGGCGTACTGCGCCATCAGTTCGTCGGTTTCGTAGTGGGAGGCGGCATGTGGGGCCGGCGTTTCGGTGACCACGTAGCGGAAGCCGGCGTGCTGGAAAAAATGGCGGCGGAAGGCATAACGTGCGGCGAGCCGGGCCTCGTCGCCGCAGGATATCCATGAACCGCCCTTGATCAGGTTGTGGCGACCGTCGAAGGTCGGCGTCGTGAAGTCGTCGTAGATCGGATGCACGGTAAAGCCGTCGAACGGGTAGATCGGCGTTTCGGTCCATTGCCAGACGTTGCCGACGACGTCGAACAGCGGCCCGTGCGCGAAGCGATCCACCGGGCACGATGACGCCCAGTGATCGAGGTGCAGGTTGGCGGCTGCCGGCTGGTCGGGCTCGACTTCGCCGATACCGGCAAACGTGGCCAGGCGGTGCCATTCGTCCTCGCTCGGCAAACGCACCGGCTGGCCGCTCTGGGCGGCTTTCCAGAGACAGAAGGCCTTGGCCTCGTGGTAGTTGGTCTCGACCGGCCAGTTCCAGGGCATCGGCACTTCTTCGGTCATCAGGCGCAGTTGCCAGCCGGCGGGTTTGGCCAGCCAGAAGGTCGGCGCTTTGGCCCGGGCGAAATTGCGCCAGGCCAGACCTTCCTCGTTCCACCAGCGGTCGTCTTCGTAGCCGCCGGCTTCGACGAAGGTCAGGAATTCGTGGTTGGAGACCAGCTGGCGGCTGGCCTGGAAAGCGCTCACCGTGGCCTGGTGGCGGCCGTACTCGTTGTCCCAGCCGTACCAGGCGTCCGTGAACGCCTTGCCGAGACTGACCGTACTGGCCGGAATGTCGACCAGGTCGTTGGGCGGCGGCAGGCCGGCCTCGCGGCAGGGCGCCCAGTCCGCATGCGGTCGCACATAGTCGAGGCGGTGCTGCCGGATGAGGACCGAGGAGGTTTCGAGATGGATGCGCTCGTGGTCGATGCCCATCAGGATCGCCCACCACGGATGCTGCCAGTCGATGGGCAGGGTGAGCGGCGCATGGCGCAAGATACCGTCGACCAGGCGGCGGACCTGGCGGCGGTAGTCGCGGACTGCCTCGATGGGCGGCCATTCATAGCGGGTGTCGTCGAGGTCGTCCCAGCTCATTTCATCGACGCCAACGGCGAAGATCGATTCGAGGCGGGGGTTCAGGCGCGCTTCGATCAGCCCGGCGAGCAGCAGCTTGTTCACGAAAAAGGTGGCGGTATGGCCGAAATAGAAAATCAGCGGGTGGCGCAGGCTGATCGGCTTTTCGTACCAGGCTGCCTCGCAGGCCAAGGTTTCGAACAGTTGTTCGTAGCGGTCCTGGGTGGCGTGGAAAGCCTCGATCAGGTCACGCCTGACCGCTTCCGGCGGACGGTCGGCAAGCTTGGGACTGCGCGGAAACAGGGGCTTGTTCATGGTTCCAATCCTTGGCGGGCTTCAGTCTGTCGACCGGTGCAGCATACACCCGCACCGCCTCAATCTTCGCGAGCCAAGCCAGGGCGAGTTTAGCGGGAGCCGGCGGCTTTCTTGTCAATTCCCAAGTGGTGCTCTAGGTTTAGATCAAGCCGGACCGGGCGTGCAACAAGACGCCCGGTATCGCAGCCGTTCGTATGGTGTCGCTACCGCCTCGTTCGGGATCGGGCGGCGGGGCCGGCAAGCGGTTTTTCCTGGATAGAAAGGAGTTTGTAATGAAACGCTATTGGACATGGCTCGGCACGCTGCTGTTCGTGCTTTGGCCGCTGCTCGGCATGGCCGGCGAGGGCGACGTGCCCTATCTCGCGGGCGGCGTCGGCGATGAGGAAATGGCCGTTATGCAGGCGAGAAAAGCGGAATTCAATCTGCGCCTGCTGTTTGCCGAAAAGGGATCGGGCAGCTATGTCGCCGGCGTCAAGGTCCGGTTGGACGACAAGTCCGGCAAGGCCATCCTGACGCTTGATGCGGCGGGGCCGGTCGTGCTGGTCAAGCTGCCGGCCGGTTCCTATCGGGCCCGTGCCGAAGCCAATGGTCAGACTTTGGTGAAAGCCTTTACCGTCCAATCCGGGCGTCGAACCGAGCTGAACTTCTATTTGCCCGCGGAAGGGGCCGCGTCCAAGCCGTAGCGGCCTGCGCCGCGTTTCGGTCGCGGCCGGCCGGGCGGCAAGGGGCAGTTGCCCATAGCCCCCTTGCCATCCGGCCGCTTACTGGACGCCTTGGCCCAGCTTCTTGCCATTCACCTCGACACCGTAAAGATTGACCCCGTCGTCGGCGTGGTAGCGCTTGCGGGTCTCGTCGATGCTGCCATTGACCAGACGCGGGTCCTGCGGCCGTTCGTGCGAATTGATGTAGGCGGCGACATCCCAGGCGTCGCGGTCGGAGAGCGTTTCGCCCCGGCCGAGCGGCATGTTGTGCTGGATGAAGCCGGCGGCGGTGTTGATCCGGTGCATGCCGGCCCCCCAGTTGTAGGAGTCCTTGCCCCACAGCGCCGGGAAAACTGTGGTGACGCCGACCTTTTTGCCTTCGCCGTTTTCGCCGTGGCAGATGACGCATTGCTTGTCATAGACCGCCTTGCCGCGGGCGATGTCGTAGCCGCCGACGGGCGGTGGCGGTTCGTCGAAGCCGCGGCCGGGCAGGGCCTTGCCGGTCGGGGCGCCGGTCGATAGCCAGTAGGCGTAGGTGGTCAGCGCGGCGAGGATTTCGCTGTCGGCCGCCGGCGGCTTGCCGTTCATGCTGAAGGTGAAGCAGCCCTGCATGCGCTCGACGTAGGTATTCACCTTGTTGTTTTTCTTGCGGTAGGCCGGATACATCGGATAGGCCGCCCACAACGGCGCCGAGTTGGCCTTGCGGCCGCGGTCGATGTGGCAGTTCACGCAGTTCATTTCGTTGCCGACGTACTCGGGCGCCAGGGCCTTGGTGTTCATGAAGAGGTCCATGCCGCGGCGGACCTGGTCGCCGAAGGCATTGTTCGGAATCTCGGTGTCGGCCGGCGGCTGGAAATAACGCTGGCTGGGGGCCTTGGCCGGTGCTTTCGGCAATTGCGTCTGGTCGTCGAGACGCGGATTGCGCGGGCTGTCGGCGGCGATGGCATGGCCGACGGCAAAGGCGAGGAGGAGCAGGGAGGAAGTGATCTTTTTCATGGCGGGAATCCTTGAGTTCGATGAGGGAAGGCAGGCTTGGCGCGGACAAACTCAGCGCAAGCGATGCTGGCTTTCGTCGAAGGCTTCCTTGGATTCCCCGAGGCCGGCGAAATACTCGGCGACGGCCTTGATCTCGGCGGCAGTGAGGTCGACGGCGATATGCTGCATCAGGCCATTGGGATCGTTGTGGCGGCTGGGCGGCACGGCGGCCACCGCCTTGCTCTTGCGGCCGGCCGGGATGGCCGGTGTGCCACGCCAGGCATTGAGCTGGTTCTCGATGTAGAGCGCCGACTGCCCGGCCAGCGGCGGGAAGGCGTTGCCCACCCCGACCCCGGCCGGGCCGTGGCACAGCGTGCATTCCGGAATGTTGCGCTCCCAGGCGCCGCGCAGCGCGATCCAGGCGCCGCTGCCGGGTTGCGGCCGTTCGACCGGGCCGGCCTTGATATTGACCTTGGGCAGTTCGGCATAGGCTTGGGCGACGGCGGCGGTCTCCGCCTCGTTGAGAGCCTGGGCGATCGGCTGCATCAAGGGATTCTGGCGGCGGCCGGCCTTGAAGTCGGCCAGTTGTTTGGCAATGTAGGCTTCGGGCAGGCCGGCCAGGCGGGGATAGCCGGCGGCGGCCATGCCTTTGCCGTCGGTGCCGTGGCAGGTGATGCAGGGCATGGCGGCCGGGTTGCTGCCGCCGCGCTGCATGATGGCTTCGCCGTCGGCGGCGTGGCCGAGCAGCGGTAACAGCAAGGCCAGGAATACGGTTTGTTTCACGATGCGACTCCTCTCGGATAGGGACTGGATTCAATCAGGCGCCTGTTTGGCGCTCTTGTCTCGGGTAAATGTTAGGTTCAATGCCTTTCTGGTCGGGCGGTTGGTAATGAGCAACCGCCCCGAATAGCCGGGGCGGTTGCGTCGGGAAAATCAGGCGGCGATCAGTAGCGGGCGTCGGCCGGCTTCTTGTCCTTCGGCCAGTCCTTGACCTTTTCCGGGAAGTCCGGACGCGGCTGGTGGCTGAAGTATTCGGCGACGTCCAGCGCCTCCTGGTCGGACAGGCCGCCCTGGCCGAGCGGGAACTGGCCGTGGAAGCCGATCGGCATGTTGCGTTTGACGAAGGCGGCGGCGGTATAGGTGCGGGCCATGCCGGCGCCGATATTGAACGACTCGCCGCCCCAAAGCGGCGGGTAGATCATCTTGCCATCGGCGCGCTTGAGGCCTTCGCCGTTCTCGCCGTGGCAGACGCTGCACTGCTCGGCGTAGATCTTCTTGCCGTTGTCGGGATTGGCCACCAGGTTGCGGTCGATCTTGCCGACGCCGCGGCCGGGGACCTTGTCTTCCGGCTTGGTCTGGCCCTTCATCCAGTCGAAGTAGGCGACCATGGCCTTCATGTCCGGCGAGTCGACCGGCAGCGGCTTGCCGTTCATCGAGCGCTTGAAGCAGCCGTTGATGCGGTCTTCCAGGCTGATCACCCGGCCGGCACGCGGTGCGTAGCTGGGGAAGAAGGCGGAGACCCCGACGAAGGGTGAGCCATCGGCCACAGTGCCGGCATTGAGATGGCAGCTGGTGCAGTTGAGCTGGTCGCCGACGTGATTGGGCAGCAGGTCCTTGGTTTCGAGGTGCAGGCGCATGCCGCGCACCAGTTGCTGGGCATTCGGTTTGGCCAGCATGTCGGCCAGGCGCGGCGTTTCGAACTTGCTGTTGTCGATGGCCTTGGCGTCGGCTTTCAC
>DAIMCQ010000175.1:0-8780 GCA_036726285.1 Azonexus sp. | reverse complement strand
GCGCTATCGCATCCTTGACGAGACCTACCGGGTCGAGGCGCTGTCCATCATGTTGTCGCGCGACGACCCGGAATTGAAGGCGCTGGTCGACCGGGAAATGAAGCGTCTGATCCTGGATGGCGAAGCCGAGGCCATCTATCGGCAATGGTTCGAGCGGCCGATTCCACCCAGTGGAATCAACCTGCGTTGGCCGATTGGGCGGCTATTGCGCAATTCCTTCCGCTTTCCGAGCGATTGGGCGCCGGACTAGACCGGCTTTCAGGAGAAGTTCTACATGGATGACAGTTTGAATCGCTTGCTGCTCAGTTTTTTTCTGGGCGGCTTTGTCAGCTTGGCGACGATTACCAACCCCCTGTCCAAGATTCCGGTCTTTCTTACCCTGGCGGCCGATCTCGATGCCGCCGTGGCTTCGCGCGAGGCCCGGCGGGCCTGCTTCTACGGGTTCTTGTTGCTCGCCGTCGGATTGTTCTCCGGGGTTTTTGTGCTAGAGGCATTCGGTATTTCCTTCGGCGCCCTGCGTATCGCGGGTGGGCTGACCGTCGCCCTGATCGGCTATCGCATGCTGTTCGGCACCAGCGATGCCGCGCTGGTCGGCGGCAGCGGCAGCTTTGCCTTCTTTCCGCTGGCCATGCCGGGGATCGCCGGGCCGGGGGCGCTGGCGACGGTGATCGGGATTTCCTCGGAAATTGCCGAGTTGTCCGGCGGCCTGCGACGTTTCACCGCCTATGCCGCGACGGTGGCGGCGATTGCCGTCACCTGCCTGCTGATCTGGGTCGTCTTGCGCTCGGCCCGCTGGGTATCGCGCCGCCTGGGGGCGGAAGGCATCAATGTAGTCGCCCGCTTGACCGGCTTCCTGCTCATCTGCATCGGCGTGCAGTTCGTCGGTTCGGGCATCCGCACCTTCATGGCCGGGGCCTGAATTCGATGCGCCGCCTTGCCCACCCGGCCCTGCGGTTACAATGAAAGCCTCGTCCCGTCGGCCTTTTCATGACTGAACCCAGCGCCAGCCCACCGGTCAGCTTGCCCAAGCCGCATCGCGCCTTGGGCGTCGCCCTGATGGTGGCGATATTCCTGCTCACCGGGTTGCTTACTTTCAAAATCTCCGAAAAGCAGGGCTTCAATCACCTGCGCGACGAGGCCAGCCACCAGCTGGATATCCTGGCGGCGGCGATCGACAGCGAAGTTACCCGGCATGCCTCGATTCCCAGCGCCGTCGAACTCAGTCCGGATGTCCGGGCGCTGTTGCGGGCGCCCTCTGACCAGCAGGATGTGTTGCAGGCTTCGGCCAATCACTTCCTGCAAAAGCTTAACGATCACCTCGGCGGCCCGGCCATCTTCGTGCTCGACACCAGCGGCCGGGTGGTCGCCTCCAGCGACTGGATCTTTTCCGACAACATGCTCGGCATCGATCTGTCCTACATGCCCTTCTTCCGCGGCGCGGTGAGCGGTACGCCGGAGCGGCACTACGCGGTGGATACCGTGCGCAACGAACCGGGCTATTTCTTTGCTTTGCCGATTCGCGATGAAACGCAGGAATGGAAAGTCATCGGTGTCGCCGTCGTCAAATCCGGCCTGCGCGAACTGGAGCGGCGCTGGCTGTCGCAGGAGGCGCCGGCGCTGATTGTCGACGCCAACGGCATCGTGCTGCTCGCTTCGCCGCCGGAATGGCGTTATGCAACGCTGAAGAGCCTGCCGCAGGAAACGCTGGACCGCATCAGCCGCGATCAGTTTGCCGGCCAGAAACTGGGGGCCGAGTCGCTCGACATCTCGGTCGAGGATGCGCAGGACGGTGCCGTGGTGCGCATGGCCCGCCAGCCGGGCAACGCACTGAGCCCGTTCCAGAGCAAGAAGGCCTACCTGGCGTTGAGCCGTCATTTGCCGGGTACCGCCTGGCGCATCCTGGTCTTTTCCGATTTGCGCTCGGTCGATGTCCAGGCCTCGACGCATGCCGCGCTGGCCATGGCGGCGGTCGGCTGCCTGCTGCTCTGGGCCTTGTACATCGGCCAGCGGCGGCGGGTGGCGCGCGGCCGGCGTGAGGCGCAGGCGATGCTGGAGAAGGCGAATCAGGAGCTGGAGCGCAATGTCGCGGCCCGTACGGTTGACCTGTCCACCGCGGTCGAGCGTTTGCAACGCGAGGTGGTCGAGCGTCAGCGCGCCGAACAGACCTTGCGCGCCGCCCAGGATGAACTGGTGCAGGCCGCCAAGCTGGCCGTGCTGGGGCAGATGGCGACCGGCATCACGCACGAGCTGAGTCAGCCGCTGGGGGCGATCCGCACCTTGTCGGCCAATGCGGTCGAATTCATGCATCGCGGCGATTTGGCGACGGCGGAGAAGAATCTCGGCATCGTCGGCCAGCTTTCCGAGCAGATGGGCGGCATCATCACGCCGCTCAAGACCTTTGCCCGCAAGTCGCCGGCCGTACAAGCCGCAGTCGATGTGGCGCAGGCGGTCGAGGCGGCGCTGTTCCTTTTCGACCAGCGCCTGCGCAAGCAACAGGTGACGGTCGAGCGCCAGATCGAGCCCGGCCGGTGGGTCGCCTGGTGCGACCAGAACCGTCTGCAGCAAGTCCTGGTCAATCTGATCGGCAATGCCATCGACGCCATGGCCGACGAGCCGGTGCGCAAACTGAGCTTTTCCGTCGATTACGCCAGTTCGGGCAAGCTGGCGCTGGCGGTTTGCGACAGCGGCTTCGGCTTCACCGAGACGGCGCTGGAACACCTGTTCGAGCCTTTCTTCACCACCAAGCAGCCGGGCGAGGGGTTGGGGCTCGGCCTGGTGATCTCGCGCGACATCCTGCGCGATTTCGGCGGCGATCTGCTGGCCGGGCCGGCGCCCGGCGGCGGAGCCCGCTTTGTCGTGCTGCTGCCGCCGGTCCCGGCCAATCCGCCCGCCGTTTCACCCACTTCTTCCATCCTTACCGACAAGGTGCAGGCATGAAGCCGACGCTGTCCGTGCTGCTCATCGAAGACGATCCCAATGTCCGCCTCGGTTGCGAGCAGGCCATGCAATTGGCCGGTATCCCGGTCCAGGCAGTGGCCAGCGCCGAGGAGGGACAACGCCTGCTCAGCGCCGATTATCCGGGCATCGTCGTCACCGACATGCGCTTGCCGGGCATGGACGGCATGGGCCTGCTGCGCTGGGTCAATCAACTCGACCCCAATCTGCCGGTGATCATCATCACCGGCCATGGCGACGTCACCCTGGCGGTCGAGGCCATGCGCAGCGGTGCCTACGATTTCATGCAGAAGCCGTTTTCGACCAGCGACCTGGTCGATGTCGTCCGTCGGGCGCTGGAGAAGCGGGAACTGGTACTCGAAGTCGAAGCCCTGCGCCGCCGGCTGGATCATCGCGACGATCTCGAGGCCCGGCTGATCGGGCGTTCGCCGCAGATGGCCCGGGTCCGGCAGTTGATCCTCGATGTGGCGAGCGCCGCGGTCGACGTGCTGATCTTCGGCGAGACCGGTACTGGCAAGGAAATGGTTGCCCGTTGCCTGCACGATCTGTCCGGCGCCAAGCAGGAGAATTACGTCGCGCTCAACTGCGGCGGCATGGCCGACAACCTGCTCGACAGCGAATTGTTCGGGCATGAGCCGGGCGCCTTCACCGGCGCCCAGAAGCGGCGCATCGGCAAGGTCGAGTACGCCAGCGGCGGCACGCTTTTCCTCGACGAAGTCGAGTCGATGCCGATGAACATGCAGATCAAGCTGCTGCGCGTGCTGCAGGAGCGGGTCATCGAGCGCCTCGGCTCGAACCAGCAGATCCCGGTTTCCTGTCGCGTCATCGCCGCCAGCAAGGAAGACCTGCGCGCCTTGTCCGACCAGGGGCGCTTCCGGGCCGACCTCTACTACCGGCTGAACGTGGTGCGGATCGAGTTGCCGCCGCTGCGCGAACGGCGCGAGGACATTCCGGCGCTCTACGACGCCTTCCTGCTGCAGGCCGCCAAACGCTACAACCGGCCGCCACCGCCGCTGACCTCCGATTACCTGCGTCGCCTGATGGCGCAGGATTGGCCGGGCAATATCCGCGAATTGCGCAATGCCGCCGACTGCCATGCCCTCGGTATCGGTCGTGACAACGCGACGCCCGGCCTGGAGCAGACGCCGCAGTCGCTGACCGAGGCGGTCGAGAACTACGAGCGGGTGCTGATCGCCAATGAATTCACCAAGCAGGAAGGCAATATCGCCCGCACGGCCGATGCCTTGAAGATTGCCCGGACGACGCTGCACGACAAATTGAAGAAATACAGCCTGATCCGCGCCTGATCCGGCGCGGGGTTTCTTTCAGCGCGGCAGCCAGCCGAATTTGCGGAACAGCCATTCGGTCACCCACAAGCTGAAGTAGGTGGCGAACCAGGCGAAGACGGTGTCGGACAGGAAGTGTCCGCCGGGGACCATGCGGACCAGCGCGAACAGGCCGCCGAAGGCCAGACTGCCGAGCAGCCAACGGCGACGCACGGCCGGCGCGCCGAGCCAGCCGAAAGCCATGACGAAGGCGGCGGTGGCGACGTGGCCGCTGACGAAGGAGCAGTTGGCCTGGCACTGGTCGGCCGGGATGAAGGCCGGGGTGAATTGCTTGCTGCCGCCGAAATAGGTGGTGTTGACCGGACGTGTCCGGCCCGAGTGTTCCTTCAGCGTCGCATCGACCAGCAGGACCGGGCCGAGCAGCGCGCCGGCCAGCAGAAAACCGAAGGTGACCCGGCGCAGGCGCAGTTTCGGAAAACGCGGCAGGAAACTGAGCAGCCAGAGCAGCAGCAGCCCGATCAGCAGCCCCTGGCCGAGGCGCGGCAGGCCGCGGTAGGGAATGGCCAGCCAGAGGTCGTCGCGGTTCAGGGCCCAGTGGCCGTCACCGCGGTAGAACAGGCCGCTGGCCAGCAGGTCGAGTTGCGGAAAGGCGACAAAAAGCACGGCCAGCAGGCCGAAGGCCAGCAGCGCGATGCGAAGTTCAGTAGCCCTTGAAACCACGGAGCAGATAAACCTTCATGTCGCGTGTCGTCAGGTTGTCGAGCGGCGCCTGCAAATTGGCCAGCGGTTCGACGCTGGCGAAGCGGCGGCTGAATTCCTCGCCGGGCTGGTCCTGGGTGATCAGGATCGCATCCTTGCCCACCCAGGGGCGCAGGTCGGTGGTCAGCTTGTAGTGGTCGCTCGCTTCGCCGCTCGGGTTCCAGCTGGCGGCGGCCGGCTGCAGGTCGCGCAGCTCGTAGAGCATGTGGGCGAGCAGGGTGCGGTTATCGGCCACCAGCACGCTGTCCGGATGGGCCTGCATGATCGGGCGCAGTGCGCGGCCCAGCTGGTCCCAGCCCTGGGCGCGGGTGAATGGATTGCGCTTGGCCGGGTTGCTGACCTTGGCCAGTTCGAGCAGGCTGGGCCAGGAATAGACGATGCCGACGAGGAGCAGGTTGATCGCCAGGCCGATCACCAGCAGGCGTTTTTTCTCGCGTTGCAGCAGCCAGGCGACGGCGGCGATGGCGGCCGGCGCGAAGGCCGGGGCGGCCCAGTTGGC
The DNA here is from genome assembly GCA_036726285.1 of Azonexus sp. Lineage (GTDB taxonomy): Bacteria > Pseudomonadota > Gammaproteobacteria > Burkholderiales > Rhodocyclaceae > Azonexus. The sequence goes on along the minus strand of DAIMCQ010000175.1, from coordinate 3,281 downwards.
ATTGGCGCTGCTCTTGAAGGCCTGGGCGGAGACCACCGCCCACAGCGGCAGCGCGAACCAGAGCAGGAGTCGGCTGCGCTCGTCGCGCCAGCTTTGCTTGAGCTGGAACAGCACGACCAGGAAGATGCTGCCCAGGATCGGTCCCAGCGAAACCCATTGTGCTGCCCAGAACTCCCCGACGGCGCGCAGGCCGCCGCCGGCCTTCTTGTTGAGCGTGATGTCGGCGGTGTGCTTCAGGGTCGGGAAGTCGTGGGTGAAATTCCAGTAGATGTTCGGGGCCAGCACCAGCAGGGCGAGGCCGGCGGCCAGCCAGGGCTTGGCCGTTGCCAGGCGGCGCCGGTGGAAGGCGAGCAGGTGCAGGAAGGCGGCGCCCAGCCAGGCGGCCATGGTGTATTTGGAGAGCAGGCCCAGGCCGCAGACCAGGCCGAGCAGCAACCAGTCGAGCCAGGCGTCGCTGTCCAGTGCCCGCAGGTAGGCGAGCAGGGCGAGGGCCCAGAACAGGGTGAGCAAGGCGTCGGTGGACACGAACAGGCCCAGCCAGCTGAACATAGGCAGCGTCAGGATGGCGATGGCCGACCAGAAGGCCGTCGGCGCATCGTAGAGGCGCCGGGCAATGGCCCAGCAGGCCGCGGCGGCGGCCGGATAGCAGAGCATGGCCAGGGCCTTGACGCCGAGGATGCCGTCGCCGAACAAGGCGGTAGACAGCGCGATCAGTGCGGCGACACCGGGGGGCTTGGAGAAGTAGCCCCAGTCGAGGTGTTGCGCCCAAGTCCAGTATTGCGCTTCATCGACGTAGAGGGTGATGCCGAGTTGCGGAATCACCCAGAAACGCCAGGCGAGCAGCGCCAGAGTCAGCGCGAGCAGGATGCTGCCGCCGGCGCGGTGGTCGCGCCGGCTTGCGCCAGCCGTACTCACGCCGGCTTGTGCCAGCCTTCGTCAGCCGCCAGGGCGCGCTCGGGACGGGCCGAGTAGGAGCGGATGGTGCCGGATTCGAAGTAGATGCGGGCGAGCAGTTCGGCCAGTACGCCGGTGGTGATGAAGTGCACGCCGGCAATCAGGCCGCCGATGGCGACGATGAGCAGCGGGCGGCCACCGATGTTTTCGCCGAGGCCGAACTTGACCCAGGCCAGCCAGGTCATCACCAGGCCGGAGAGGGCGGTCAGGCCGAGGCCGATGCCGCCGAAGAAGTGACCGGGGCGGGCGCGGAAGCGCATGAAGAAATACACCGCGATCAGGTCGAGGATGACGCGGAAGGTGCGCGAGATGCCGTACTTGGAGACGCCAGCGGTGCGGGCGTGGTGCGTCGTCGGCTCCTGCGCGATGCGGCGCGGGGTGGTGACGGTGGCCAGCCAGGCCGGGATGAAGCGGTGCATTTCGCCGTACAGGCGGACGCTCTTGATGACGCTGCCGCGGAAGGCTTTCAGGCTGCAGCCGTAGTCGCGCAGCTTGACGCCGGTCATGCGGGCGATCAGCCGGTTGGCGATCTTCGACGGAATCTTGCGCAGGAACAGGCCGTCCTGGCGGTTCTGGCGCCAGCCGGCGACCAGGTCGAGGTCTTCGTTGAGTAACCGGGCGACCATGCGCGGGATGTCGATCGGGTCGTTCTGCAGGTCGCCGTCCATGGTGACGATGACGTCGCCGCGCGCCGCATCGATACCGGCCTGCATGGCGGCGGTCTGCTTGAAGTTGCGGGTCAGTTCGACGATGCGCACGTGCGGGCCGAATTCGCCGGCCGAGTGCAGGGCGCGTTCGACGGTGGCGTCGCTGCTGCCGTCGTCAACCAGCACCAGTTCCCACGGATGTTCGTAGCCGACCAGTGCCTCGTGCACGCGCTTGACCAGCGGCGCAATGTTGTCTTCCTCGTTGTAGAACGGGACGACGATGGAAAGGCTGTGCGGGGGAATGGAAATGGCGGCGTTCATGGGGTTGTCCGGCAGGAAAGGCGGCATTTTAACTTGAAACTGGTCCGGCCATGCCGAAACGGACGGTTTGGCGCGCTTCGTTCGGGGCGGCAGGGCGCTCCCTTGTTGTAGAATTTGTCGTTTACCCCTATCCAACAAGGAAGAAACAGCATGCTCCTGATGGTGGACAACTACGACAGTTTTACCTACAACATCGTCCAGTATTTTGGCGAGTTGGGGCAGGACGTGCAGGTTTACCGCAATGACGCGATCAGCCTCGCCGACATTGCCCGCCTCAAGCCGGAATACCTGGTGATCTCGCCCGGCCCTTGCGCCCCGGCCCAGGCCGGCATTTCGCTGGCGGCGATTCGCGAGTTTGCCGGCAAGATTCCGCTGCTCGGCGTCTGTCTTGGCCATCAGTCGATCGGCGAGGCCTTCGGCGGCAAGATCGTGCATGCCAAGCAGCTGATGCACGGCAAGGTGTCGCCGGTGCATCACAAGGACATCGGTGTTTTCAAGGACTTACCCAATCCGCTGACCTGTACCCGCTACCACTCGCTGGCCATCGAACGCGAAAGCCTGCCGGATTGCCTGGAAATCACCGCCTGGACCGAGGACGGCGAAATCATGGGGGTGCGCCACAAGACGCTGGCGGTCGAGGGGGTGCAGTTCCATCCGGAATCGATCCTCACCGAGCGCGGCCATGATCTGTTGAAGAACTTCCTCGAGGAGCACAAGCAATGACCCCGCAAGAAGCATTGCAGCGCGTCATCGAACACCGCGAGATTTTTCATGACGAAATGGTCGGCCTGATGCGCCAGATCATGAGTGGTGAAATTTCGCCGGTGATGATTGCTTCGATCATTACCGGCTTGCGCGTCAAGAAGGAAACCATCGGTGAAATCGCCGCCGCCGCCACCGTCATGCGCGAACTGGCGACGCCGGTCAAGGTGCCTTACGACAATCGTTTCGTCGATATCGTCGGCACGGGGGGCGACTCGGCGCACAGCTTCAATATTTCGACGACTTCCATCTTCGTTGCTGCAGCAGCCGGCGCCAAGGTGGCCAAGCACGGCGGGCGCAGCGTTTCTTCCAGTTCGGGCAGCGCTGACGTATTGGAGGCGCTCGGCGCCAACATCATGCTTACTCCGGAACAGGTGGCGGCCTGTGTCGAGGAAACCGGGATCGGTTTCATGTTCGCCCCGAATCACCATAGCGCCATGAAGCATGTGGCACCGGTGCGCCGCGAGATGGGCGTCCGGACCCTGTTCAATATCCTCGGGCCGCTGACCAATCCGGCGGGGGCGCCGAATACCTTGATGGGGGTGTTCCACCCCGATCTGGTCGGGATTCAGGTTCGCGTCATGCAGCGTCTGGGGG
>DAIMCQ010000174.1:0-8807 GCA_036726285.1 Azonexus sp. | reverse complement strand
GCGCCGAGGATGGTGGCCGGATCGCAACCGAGCACCACGGCGACCGGGAAAGGCTGGCCGGGGTTGGCCAACTGGTGCTCGCGAAAATCCAGCGCGCCGCCCCGATGCGCCAGCCAGCGCATGATCACCTTGTTCGGCCCAAGCACCTGCTGACGGTAGATGCCGAGATTCTGCCGGTTCTTGTGCGGCCCCTTGGTGACCACCAGGCCCCAGGTGATCAGAGGCGCCACATCACCCGGCCAGCAGTGCTGGATCGGCAGGCGCGACAGATCGACATCCTTGCCTTCCCATACCACTTGCTGGCAGGGCGCGTTCGACACCTTCTTGGGTGCCATGTTGAGCACCTGTTTGAGGATGGGCAGCTTGTCCCAGGCGTCCTTCAGGCCCTTGGGCGGCTCCGGCTCCTTGAGATAGGCGAGCAGTTTGCCGACTTCGCGCAGCGCCTGCACCGATTCCTCGCCCATGCCCAGGGCCACCCGCTTCGGCGTGCCGAACAGGTTGGCCAGCACCGGGATGTCGTGACGCTTGCCGCCGGTCGTCGGCTTCTCGAACAGGATGGCCGGCCCTTCGGCGCGCAGCACGCGGTCGCAGATTTCGGTCATTTCGAGGCGGGTATCGACCTCGACGCCGACGCGCTTGAGTTCGCCGGTCTTTTCCAGTTGCGACATGAAGTCGCGCAGATCGTGATATTTCATGGGATCAGGAAGCTCAGGACGATGCCGGCGAAAATCGCCGCACCGGCATAGTTGTTGTGCAGGAAGGCCTTGAAGCAGGACATCCGGTCGCGGCCGCGGATCCAGGTGTAATGCAGACCGAAAATGCCGGCGGCGACGGCCAGGCCGGCAAAGAACGGCCAGCGCAGATGCAGCGTATGGCCCAGCCAGCCGATGATGCCGAGCGTCGTCGCGTAGCAGGCCATCACCGCGGCCACGTCGAAACGGCCGAAGGTGATGGCGGAGGTCTTGATGCCGATTTTCAGGTCGTCGTCGCGGTCCACCATGGCGTATTCGGTATCGTAGGCCACCGCCCAGAAGACATTGGCCAGCAACAGCAGCCAGCCTTCGACCGGCACGCCGTCGGTATGCGCCGCATAGGCCATCGGGATGCCAAAACCGAAGGCAATGCCGAGATAGGCCTGCGGGATGGCGAAAAAGCGTTTGGTGAACGGATAGCTGGCGGCCAGGAACAAGGCCGGCACCGACAGCCAGAGCACCGGTTTGCTGTCGAGCAGGACGACCAGGGCGAGCGAAGCCAGCGACAGGCCGGCAAACAGCCACAGCGCCTCGCGGCTGGTTACCTTGCCGGCGGTGAGCGGCCGATCCTTGGTGCGTTCGACATGCTTGTCGAAATCGCGGTCGGCAAAATCGTTGATGACGCAGCCGGCCGACCGCATCAGTACGGTACCGAGCACGAATACCCAGACCACCATCCAGCTCGGCCGGCCCAGCGAGGACAGCCAGAGCGCCCATAGCGTCGGCCACAGCAGCAGCAGGATGCCGATCGGCTTGTCGAGCCGCATCAGCTTTTCGTAGAGGTCGAGTTTTTCCTTGAGTTTGAGCCAGTTCATAGTCTGCCGATTTTACCCTGCTGCAGGCCGCTGGCTCGGTCATCCCGGAAAATTGCCGGGGTCTGGCCCGAGAGCGGAAATATTTGCGCAAGTACAGGCACAATCCCCCATTCGACCTAGTCTTGACCAAGATCAGACGAAAAATATATTACTTTAGGCCTAATACTCACCCCCGATAGAGCGCAGTCATTTCGTCTGCCGCCCTCGGCTCGCCCCCTGGAGAAAGCTTGGCTTCGGCATTGAAACACCTGCAAGAAAGCGTCAGACGCAGCGCCTCGGTACGCGCCGTGCTGATGCTGGCGACGGTCATGATCCTCGCCCTGAGCATTGCCTCGGTCGCCCTGCTGGCCGATTTACGCCAGCGCGAGCTGGAGGGGGCGAAAGCCGAGATCGTCAGCCTGAGCAAGATTCTTTCCGAGCAGACCACGCGGACCATCGACGGCGTCTCCCTGGCCATGCGCGGCGCCCGCGACCGCTTGTCGGACGAACTCGGACACAGCATCGAACTGGACAGCCTGTTGGTCCATCTACTGCTCAAATCGCGGGTTAACGGCCTGCCGCAGGCCAAATCCATGTTCGTGGTCGATGCCGACGGCTTCGGGGTGAACTCGTCCCGTCCCGATTTCATCCGCCGTTTGTCCATGCTCGATCGGGAGTTCTACCGTTTCTTCATCGACAACGAGCAGGAGGACTTCTATATCAGCCACCCGGAAAAAGCCAAGGTCGATGGCCAATGGACCTACTACATCGCCATGCGCCTGATCGACCAGACCGGGAAATTTCGCGGCCTGCTGGTCTCGGCCATTCGTATCGGCTATTTCGAAGCGCTTTACGAGAGCATCGGTGTCGACTTCGTCAACCGCATCCAGTTGCTGACCCTCGATGGCGGCTTGCTTGCCGGCACCAGCCGCGACCAGGAGCAGTTGGGCAAGACCGTGGCCGACCTGACGCAAATCATCCACGCCCATGGCCAGGCAACGGAGGGCGGCATGAGCGCCTACGACCATCCGGAAGAAGGGCGCTGGTACGCCGCCTACCGGCCGGTCTCGACTTATCCGCTGATCGTCTCGGCCGCGGTCAGGGAAGAGGAAGCGCTCAGTTCCTGGCGCCGCATCGCGATGCCGATTGCCGTTGGTGTGCTCGTCATCATCCTGTTCATCTTGACCATCACCTTCCTGATGGTTCGCAACCTGCTCAAGAAGGAGCAGCTCGAGATCGACCTGCGCATCAGCGACCAGCAATTGCGCCTGATGGTGCAGACCGTGCGCGATGCCATCGTCACCGCCGATGCCACCGGCAAGATCATCCTGTTCAACGTGGCGGCCGAGCACATGTTCGGCGTCAAGGCGAGCGAAGCGCTCGGGCAGACGATAGGCGACCTGCTCGCCCGCTGCCTGCCGAAGACGCTGGAGCAAAGCCTGATGCGCTATTTCGAAGCGGGCTGGCAGTCACCGACCGGGCTTGCCCTGCTCAGCCTGATCACCTTGTCGCGAAACGGCCACGACTTCCCCGTCGAACTGGGTTTATCGACCACCACCTTTCGCGGCAACCTGTTGGTTACCGCCGTCTTCCGCGACCTTAGCGAGCGCCGCCAGGCCGAACTGGAGCTGATGGAAAAGAACCGGCAACTGCAGGAACTGTCGGCCTCGATCCAGAACGTCCGCGAACGGGAACGGGCCCGCATCTCGCGCGAACTGCACGACGAGCTTGGACAATCGCTGACCGGCATGCGCATGGAAGTCTCCTGGCTGGGTAGCCGGCTGAAGAACCTGGAGCCGACCCTGAGCCAAAAGGCGCTGGGCATCAAGGAATTGATCGACCACACCATCGCCTCGGTACGCCGCATCTCCTCCGAGCTGCGCCCCCTGGTCCTCGACGACCTCGGCTTCGCCGCGGCAGCAACCTGGTATGTCGATCAATTTGCCAAGCGGACCGCCATCCCGGTCACCCTGAACCTGCCCGAGGAGGACCCGCAAATCGGCGGCGCCCTGGCCACCGCCTTGTTCCGGATATTGCAGGAATCGCTGACCAATATTGCCCGTCATGCCCAGGCGACAGGTGTCGTCATCTGTCTGGCCCATCACTCGGGAACCTGGCTGCTGTCGATTCAGGACAACGGCCAGGGCTTCGACAATTCAACACAACACGGTCACGGTATCGGACTGATCGGCATGCGCGAGCGGGCCCAGATCCTGGGCGGCACATTCACGCTGACCAGTTCGCCGGGGCAAGGCACGCTGGTCGAGATCCGCGTACCGGAAGAACACAAGGACAGTCATGGATAAAATCAGGGTTTTACTGGCCGACGATCACGCCATCATTCGCGATGGCCTGAAACAGATTCTGGCCGACACCGACGATCTCATCGTCTGCGGCGAAGCCGCCAACGGCGTCGAAGTCATGCACCTGGTGCGCGAACAGGAATGGGGCATCCTGGTGCTCGACATCTCGATGCCGGGTCGCAACGGCCTCGACCTGATCCGGATGATCAAGGATGAAAAGCCGCTGCTGCCCATCCTGATCCTCAGCATGCATCACGAGGAACAATATGCCGTCCGCGCCATTCACGCCGGAGCGGCCGGCTATCTGACCAAGGAAAGCGATGCCGACGTGCTGCTCAGCGCCATCCGCCGGGTTGCCCACGGCGGGGTGTACATCACCGAGAACGTCACCGAACTGATGGTGCGCGGCATCCGCCCGGCCAACGAGACGCTGCCCCACACGGCACTCTCCGACCGCGAGTATCAGGTTTTCAACATGCTGGTGATGGGGGCCGGCCTGACCGAGATCGGCAGCCAGTTGTCGTTGAGCGTCAAGACCATCAGCACCCACAAGACGCATATCCTGCAGAAGATGAACATGACAAATACCTCGGAACTGATCCGCTACGCGATTTCGCACGGCTTGATCGAAGCCTCGGAACTGTGATGCCCGGCCGGCAAATCCGAACTTTCCTACCCCCAAAATCAGCATCGGCCGATATCGATGCCCGCGTTAAGCGGCTAGACTCGACGCGGATCGAGCAACTCGCTCGCTAGCGGCCTAGGCCGCCCCATCTGGAAATTTCCCTGTCGATGAGTACATTTGTCCTGCTGGCCAGCCTGCTGGCGATTTTCTCCCTGGCGCTGTTGCTCCGACCGCTGTTAAGCCGCCACCCGGAACACGGTGCGGGCACTGCCCGGCACCAGGCGAACCTGGCCGTCATCCGGGAAAACCTGGCCGAGCTGAAACAGGAACGAAGCAGCGGCGAGATCTCGGCGGAGGAATTCACCCGGGCCGAACGCGAATTGCAACGCCGCCTGCTCGACGAAACGCCCGACTCACGGCCTCTCCCGCTGATTGAAGGGCAGCGCGGTTTGAAAACGGCCGCGACGATCGGCCTGCTGCTCCCCTGTCTGGCGATTGCCGGCTACTTCTGGCTCGGCTCGCCGCAAGCGCTCAATCCGCTGCTCGTCGCACAGCCCGGCAAGATGACGCCGGAACAGATCGAAGGCATGGTCGGCAGCCTGGCCGAACGGCTGGCCAGCAAGCCGGACGATATCGAAGGCTGGCTGATGCTCGGTCGTTCCTACAAATCGCTGGGCCGGCTGCCCGATGCCATCAAGGCCTTTGCGCATGCCGAAAGCGCGATGCAGGAAGATCCCGATTTCCTCACCGACTACGCCGACCTGCTGGCGATCAGCGCCGGTGGCGACCTGGAAGGCAAGCCGCTGAGCCTGATCATGCAGGCACTCAAGGCCGACCCCGGCCATGTCGTCGGCCTCTGGTTGGCCGGCACGGCCGCCTATAACCGTCTCGATTTCAGCGGCGCCATCGCCTTCTGGGAGCGCGCCACCCAGGACATGCCGGTCGAATCGGAAGACCGCCAGATGCTGCAGGAGAGCATCGGCGAAGCCAAGCGCCGCATGCAGGCCAAGGCCGAGCCGGGCAAATCGGTCAGCGGTCGGGTCGAACTGGCGCCGGGGGTCAAGGCGGCCCCCAACGAAACCGTTTTCGTCTTTGCCCGGCCGGTCGATGGCGGCCGCTTCCCGCTCGCCGTCGCCAAGGTAGCCGTGGCCAACCTGCCCTTCGAGTTCGTCCTCGACGACAGCCTGGCGATGGCCGCCGACAAGCCGATTTCCAGCCAGCGCAAAGTCATCGTCGAAGCCCGCCTGTCGCGCACCGGCAACGCCATCGGCAAGCCGGGCGACCTGCAAAGCGCGCCGCAGACGGTTGCCCTCGGCCAGCGCAAGCTGACGCTGCAGATCGATCGGGATTACGCCCCGGCCGCGGCCAAATAAGCCGTCCTAGCGTTCGTCGCCACGCAACTGGCGAACCACCTTCTGCAACTGCTCTGGCGTCGCCTCGGCAGCCGGAATCGACTGCCCGATGGACAGGCGGATCTGCGACCAGAAGCCGCGCCGGAAGGGCGACTGCATCGCCGCCCCGTCGATCCGCGAGAAGAAGCTGCCCCACAGGCCGCTCAGCGCCATCGGAACGACCGGCACCGGGTTGGCCTCAAGAATGCGGCTGACGCCCGGCCGGAAAGCCTGCAATTCGCCATCCCGCGTCACCCCGCCTTCCGGGAAGATCGCCACCAGCTCGTCGTTGGCCAGCGCCTTCGCCACTTCGGCAAAGGCCTGCTCCATCAAGGCCGGGTCTTCCTTGGCCGAAGCGATGGGAATCGCGCCGCTGTGGCGGAAGATATAGCTGAGCAAGGGCAGGCGGAAGATACGATGGTCCATCACGAAACGTACCGGGCGCGGCGAAGCGCTCATCACCACCAGCGAATCGACGAAGCTGACATGGTTGCAGACCAGTAGCGCCGCACCTTCGTGCGGCACCCGCTCGGCCCCTTCCGTCCGCAGCCGGTAGGCCGCCTTGATCAGCAGCCAGGCCATGAAGCGGATCAGGAATTCCGGCACCAGGCGGTAGATGTAGATGGCCACCAGCGCATTGAGCAGCGCCGCGCAGCCGAACAGCGCCGGAATCGACAGCCCGGCGCCGAGCAACGCCCCGGCGCCGAGTGCGCCGACCACCATGAACAAGGCATTGACGATGTTGTTGGCGGCAATGATGCGGGCGCGCTGCTCTGGCGCGCTGCGCAACTGCACCAGGGCGTAGAGCGGGACGATGAAGAAGCCGCCGAAGACGCCGAGCAGCATCAGGTCGAACAGCACGCGCCAGACCGCCGGCAAGCTCAGCAAGGCGAACAAGGCATGGGACGTGGTTCCGGCCAAGCCGACCGGCGAGGCGAAATAGAGGTCGAGGCCGAACACGGTCAGGCCGATCGAGCCGAAGGGCACCAGACCGATCTCGACATGCTTGCCGGACATCCTTTCGCAGAGCATCGAGCCCACCGCGATACCGACCGTGAAAGTAGCCAGCAGCAGCGTCACCGCCGACTCGCCGCCACCCAGCACATACTTGGCGTAGGCCGGGAACTGGGCCAGGAACAGCGCCCCGTAGAGCCAGAACCAGGAAATGCCGAGGATGGAGAGAAACACCGTGCGGTTCTGACGGGCATAGTTGATGTTGTGCCAGGTTTCGGTGATCGGGTTGAGGTTGATCTTCAATTCCGGCGCTGGCGCCGGTGCCGCCGGAATGGCGCGGCTGCTCAGGTAGCCGGCGAAAGCGACCACCAGGCCGCCAAAGGCGATCCAGGCCGGGTGCTCGACCGAACCGGCGAGCAGGCCGCCGGCCAGCGTGCCGATCAGGATGGCGACGAAGGTACCGGCCTCACTCAGGGCATTGCCGCCGACCAGCTCGTCATCGCGCAGGTGCTGCGGAATGATCGCGTACTTGACCGGGCCGAACAGCGTCGAATGCAGGCCGAGCAGGAACAGCGCCGCCATCAGCACCGGCAGGCTGTGCACCGTGAAACCGGCAGCTGCGACGCCCATGATCACCATCTCCAGCACTTTGACCAGCCGCGCCAACCGCGCCTTGTCGAACTTGTCGGCCAGTTGCCCGGCGGTGGCCGAGAACAGGAAGAAGGGCAGGATGAAGATGCCGGCCGCCAGATTGGCCAGCAACTCGGGCTTCAACGTCGTCCATTGCGCCGCCTGGAAAGTCAGCAGCACGACCAGGGCGTTCTTGAACAGGTTGTCGTTGAAGGCGCCAAGAAACTGGGTGACAAAGAAGGGGGCGAAACGCCGGGTTTTCAGAAGTCCGAACTGACCGCTCATGCTTGGCTCGCAGAGAAAAGGCGGCGGGTTTGAAAGACCGCCGGAGAAAAGGAATGCCCCTGCCAATTGAGCAGGCGCTTGAGGGCGAAATCGAAGAGTAGCGGATTGTGCTCGCGCAGGATGTCGAGACTGCTACAGGCCGCCTTCGGCAACAAACCAGCCTGGGCCAGCGCGCGCGTCGAAGTCAGCGGCAAGATACCGGGCAATGGGTAATCGGAGCCGTGCAGCAGGCGATCGTGCAGATCCTGGCGTTCGAGCAGCGTCCGGATTACCGCCGGCTTGCGGTTGCGCTGCGTGATCGCCGAGATGTCGCCATGCAGCAAGCCCTTGGCCCGCGGCTCGGCCATCAGTTTGAGGAAGAGGTCGAAACTCGGCCGGGGCTTGCCGTCGTCGTCGACATCCTCGCCCAGGCTGGCGCAATGGGCGACCACGACACGCACCCCGGCATCGAGCGCCCGGCGCAGGCGCAGCGGGTTGCCATAAGCCTGGGTATCGCTGCCCTTGACCGCCTTTTCCTCGCCGCAATGCACGATCAGCGGCGTCAGGCTGGCCGCCAGCGTCCGGTAGAAGGCATCGCAACGGGCGTCGGCCGGGTCCATGCCCATCGCCGCCGGCAGCCATTTGACGGCGCGGGCGCCATTGGCCACCGCCAATTTCAGCTCGTCGACCGCCTCCGGCCGATAGGGATGCAGCGAGGCGACCCATTCGAAGCGGCTCGGGAAATCGCGCGCCAGCTTGGCGGCCCAGGCGTTCGGCACGAAAAAGGCGGAATGTTCCGGATGCGCCGCCCCCTGCCCGTCATGGAAGCGCTCGAAGGCGAACAGCATCACCTTGAAGCCTTCCGGCATCGCATCGCACAAATTGAGCAGGCGGGCGACGTAGGCGGTATCGACCGAGCCCGGCGCATCGTGGGCGCAGCCGGCGTTCATGTAGAACAGGCGCTGGGCGTAGTGCAGCGGATGCATCCACGACGACAGCTGCGGCCCGACCACGATGCCGCTGCCGCCATCGCCCAGGCCGGCGACATGGACGTGGCAATCCCAGAGCAGGGCCGGGTCGATCCCTTTCCACAC
>DAIMCQ010000173.1:0-8898 GCA_036726285.1 Azonexus sp. | reverse complement strand
TCTGCCCACGGAGCGCCAATCGCTCAAAGCGGCACGCAAGCTGCCGGCAGAGTTATCGGCGTCAATCCGTGTGGGTGCGACCCAATTAGCCATGATGGGCGATCAATCTCAAAGCAAACGTAGGGAGGGGAACAACAGGAACACGGTTTTTCCTTTCACGCCCTAGGCGTAGGCGCAAAGAATGACCTTAAGCAGCATCCCCGGCGGGTAGGCGCAGGTGCCGCTCTGGTCATTGCAGTACCGGGTATCGAAGTGGGAAAGGTCGATTTCGTGGTCGAGCAGGTGATGCACGGCATGTTCGAAACTGCCCGGCAGCAACTGCCTCTCCAGATCCACCGCCAGGAATCTCGGGCTGGTATCGATCGCTTTGTAGCGGGCCATGGCACCTCCCTGAATTCAACTTCAGTTTGGAGCCTTGTTATTCCATATGGTTCACGGCACGATGCCGGCATGAATACACTTTTTCTACAGCGTCGTTGGGCTTTTAAATGACCTCCTTCGCTTGGGCCGTTACAACAATTGCATTTGTTGCCCTTTGGGGAGGCACCTATGTTTTCTATCGCTTGCTTGATTTATTTGGTCGAGAGCCATCAGGTCTAGAGTTTTCCGCTCTCTATGGTTTTGTTGTCTCCATTGCAATGCCGGTTTCGTTCAGGCTATTTCTTGAGCGGAGGTTTTTGTCAGCCATATGGCTTATTGCATTTACACCGCTCCTTGGCCTCATCGCCATGTTCTTAGCTGCATTCGCCGCGCATATTATTCCCGCCCTACAAATGCGCAATGAGGCTACCCAGGCCGCTGTGGTTGCGCTGGTCGTCTTCTTGCCGTTTCTCGCAATTAACCTATACCGACTGCTTTGCAGCTGTCGAAACGCCGATCGACCATGCGTGATATTCGAAACGCCCAACCCGACGGTGCAGGGGACACTGCGCGACAAAACCGCGCAGCATCCCTGACCTAGAACGTTGGGCTGCTAAATGAAGATGCTCGTAACCCTCGCAAAGGTTGTCTGCGACCGGATCACGGACTGGCCATCATTCCAAGCCGAATTCAATCGCGTGTTTCAGTTTCCAACGTTCTATGGCCGAAACATGAATGCATGGATTGACTGCATGTCGAGTCTCGATGCGCCCGAAGAAGAAATGACATCCACCCACTGTGAGTCCGGAAAAGTTCCGCCCCTTGTGCTTGATAACGTCAAGTCGTTCATGGCCCGCTGTCCCGAGCAGTACTCCGCCATTCTCGAATGTTCTGCATTTGCTAATTGGCGCCGCATTGAGCAGGGGGAGCCTCCTGTTCTAGCGTTGGCATACCATGCGTAAACAGTCGCCCAACGCTGTGGTCAAGGCCGCTCCCTCCGGCCGCTGGACTCTAGGCGCTGCGCGATAAGCCATCGCGCAGCGCCCCTCATCTAGCACGTTGATGCTGTAGAAAAACCTAGTTTCGCCAAAAATGACTCCATTCCAGAAAATGCCGACTTTCACACTTAACCCAGAATCGATGATCGCCGTCTCTGGAGACATAAATCATCCCCGAAAATCCCCCCTCAATTTCCTGAGCGGTGTTTTTCTACAGCGTCGTTAGGCATTCCATAGATGTCTGAAGCATTTGAAAACTGGAAAAATGAACTCGTTGCTGTCGGCAATATTGTTCAAGATGGAGATGAAACCGTTGCCGTAGAGGAGGCCCATAGGCGCTTCCGACGATATATCGAATTGCTGGATTCGCTCACAGGCAGAGAAGGATATGAGTACGCACTTGCAGTTATGCAGTCCGTCCAAGCCGCGCATGACTACGGTGCCTACCAAACTACCGGCCATACGCTTTGGAGGTTTGGTGAAGAAGCATACTGCCGAGCCATCCTGCATGAATTGCCTCGCCTGATACAAACCTTACCCGATTGGGCTGGCGATTTTCTTGTGTGTATTGCCAATGGTGCCGGTACGAAAAATGAAAGCACCATCCACAGGTTCAATGACCTGCTTTCAAAGCTTGACCGAAGAAACAGGAGCATTATTGAGCAGTTCATTGCGGAGCAAGAAGATGACGGTTGGCTAGATGATCAAGTGGGCGTTCTGGGTGGTGATGCCAAATGAGTTTTATTGGATCGTGCGCAGTCACGATCTGACCCGGTTGTCGAACAAGCCCGGCGCCGGGTTCCCAGCAAATAGCTTTTTGACTCCCTGCCTGAATATGGGGGGGCGATTTGCTGATCCGGCAGACTCAGCGGTCGCCACCGGGGTTTTGGGAGATTTCAGGCCGAGCGCCGTCGTGGCGCCGGCCGGCGCACCGTCTCTCCAGTGACCGTGGTTTACTTTCCGCAGCTCCGTTAGGTGGATTCATTTCTTGTTCATGACGATCAGGTCGTCGACCTGTCCGCTGCGCAGTCGGCCGAGGTGGAAGGCAGCCAGCGGGTCGTTCGGCGATTTCTCGGCCAGACGCTGAAAGGCCGGCAGGGCGCTCGGCGAGCCGGCTTGCAGCAGGGCGAAGGCGCTCAGATAGTCTGGATCGACGGCCAGGCCGGATTCCGGGTCGAGCGGTTCGAATACCACCAGTTCCTGGGTCTTGCCTTTGAGAATGACCCGGCCGACCGGCCGGGCCGGCCAGCCCGGGCAACCTGATAGCGTTGCTTCCGAAGCGCAGACCAGGGTGCCGAACTGCTTGTTGGCGCTCTCTAGCCGGGCGGCGGTATTGATCGGATCGCCGAGCGCGCGGTAATCGAATATCGTTTTGCCGCCGAAGTTGCCAACGATGACTTCTCCGCTATGCACGCCGATCCGGGTTCGGCCGAAGGCGACGCCCTGCTTGGCCAGCTGGTCGGCATATTGCCTGGAAAAACGCTGCATCTCCATGGCGCAGGTCAGGGCCCGGCATTGATGATCGACTTGCGCTACGGGGGCCGAGAACATGATGACCACGGCGTCGCCGACAATGCGGTCGAGCGTGCCCTCATGGGCGAAAGCGATGGCGATCATGCGGTCGAGATATTCGTTGATCAGCGCTACCGCCGCTTCTGGATCGGCATTCTCGATCCAGCTGGTAAAGCCGGCCAGGTCGGTAAAGACAAAGCTGCATTCCTGGCGCCGCCCGCCCAGTTCCAGCGCATCCGGCTGCTTGATCAGGTAGGCAACGAGATTGGGGGAGACGTAACGGGAAAAGACCCGCTTGATCCAGCGTTGCCGTCGCTCGGTCAAGCGATGCCGGACGATGCCGCAGAGGGCGTAGCTGAAGGTCAGGGCGAGGCCGGGAGTGACGGCATCGAACAGCATGCCGTAGCGAGCGAACAGGCTCCAGCTGCCAGCGCCGAGCGCCGCGATGAGCGCCAGAAAGAGCGCGAAGGAAAAGACGACATCGAGGTAAAGCCCGGCACAGCCGACCAGCAGGCAGCCCGCGATGATGATCAGAGCGACGGCGGCATTGCTCCAGGGGGGAATTTGCAGGCTTTCGCCGGCCAAGAGTTGTTCCATCGCCTGGGCGTGGATTTCGACCCCGGGAATGATTCCGCCTAGTGGGCTGAAACGCAGGTCCATCAGCCCCTGGGCCGAGGTGCCGACAAGCAGGATGCGACCGCTCAGCGCCTCGTCGGGGACTTCGCCGGCCAGCACTTTCCAGGCCGGGATATAGCGTGCGGCGACCGGCGCGGTGTAATGGAGCCAGACTTCGCCCTGGGCCGTGGTCGGCAATTCGAGCTGGCCGACCCGGATGCCGGCCAGGCCGAGGTTGGCCTCGGGGTTGGCGAGCGTCACGTAGTTGCTGGCCCCTTGCGCGAGGCGCAGCGCCTCCGCCGCCAGCGAGGGCAGCATGCTGTCGCCCTGGCGCACGATGAGCGGTACCCGGCGCACAACGCCATCGGCATCCGGGATGAAACTGATCGCGCCACTGCCGCGGGCCGCCCGTTCGAGGGCTGGCAGCGCTCTGGTGGCGGCGGTAAACGCGTGCAGGTGGGGCAAGGGCGGGGTGCCCAGCGTGACGTAGCGGGCCTTGATTTCCGGCGCGGCGCCCGGGGGCGTGTTGCGCTCGAGCAGGAAACCCAGGGCCGTTGGCGTATTTTCGATGGCGGCGGCGAGCACGGCATCGTGGTCCGGTAGTTGTCCGATCTGGCGTTGGATTTCCGGGGGCAGCCGCCATTGCTTGAGCATGGCGGCCGGCGAGGTGCGATCCGGTTCGGCGAAGACGATATCGAAGGCGATCGAGGCCGGTTCGGCCTGCTGCAGGCGGTTCACCAGTTCGGCGATACGGGTGCGTGGCCATGGCCATTGGCCGAGGCGACGCAGGCTTTCATCGTCGATGTCGATGATGCGTACCGGGGCTTCGCGATAAGCCCGGGGTTGCCAACGCTGGTATTGATCGAAGGTGGCATTGCGCAGGATCCGCAGCGGCAGCGGGTCCCAGAGTAGGGCAAAGAGACCGGCCAGAATGGCGAGGACGGGCAGCAGCAGGGCCGGCCGGAGGCGAAGCAGCGGTTTGGTCTGGGGCATCGACGACGGGACGGGCTCGGTCAGTGCGCGGCTGGGCCAATGAAGGCGGAGATGTCGACCGGATCGATTTGCTCCGGATTGAGGAATTTTTCGGCGTAGTGGCGGAAGAGTCCGGAGGTCAGGAACAGATCGAAGAGTTCGCCATCGATATGGCGACTGTTCTTCAGTGCATGCAGGACGCGGATGGCTTCCGATACGGTATTGGGCTTCTTGTACGGACGATCCGGTGCAGTCAGCGCCTCGAAGATATCGGCGATGGCCATGATGCGGGCCGGGATGGAGAGTTCGCCTTCGGCCAGGCGGCGAGGATAGCCGCTGCCGTTGAGCGCCTCGTGGTGGGTGCCGGCGTATTCCGGAACGCGCTTCAGGTTCTTCGGGAAACGCATCTGTTCGAGCATCATGATCGTGCACAACATGTGCTCGTTGATCTTGTAGCGCTCTTCATCGGTCAGCGTGCCGCGCCGGACGCGCAGGTTGTAGAGTTCGCCGAGGTTGTACAGGTTGGATGGAATCTCCAGCTTGAAGCCGTAGCCGGGGTCGGGCACCTGTAGCGGGTCGCGCGGAATGACATGACGGGGCTTGTCGGCCAGCAGGGCCTCCTGCACCGGCAGCGCGAGATCGGCCTCGCGGTCGTTTTCGTAACGGGCGATCTCGGCATGGGAGGCGCCCAGCCGATCGTCGAAATGACGCCACCACGGTGTTTGGGCGATCCCTTCCAGACGGGCGATATCCTGGTCCGACATCGTGTGGGCGCCGTTGTTGCACGCGGCGACGAAGCCGAAATCATCGATCAGTTTTTGTTTGCTGGCGGCGTATCGGGCATCGGCGTCGGCGGCCGGTACGCCGTTCAGGATGTGGCGCAGGCGCTCGATCTCGGCATCGCGCAGCAGGACTTCGAAGCGGGTCCGGATTTCGTGGATGCGATTGTGGATGGTTTCCAGCTTGGTCGCCTTGTCGATGACGAATTCCGGTGTCGTCACCTTGCCGCAATCGTGCAACCAGGCACCGATCTTGAATTCGCGCCATTCGTCGGCGGTTTCGAAACGGAAATCGGCGAACGGTCCGGTATCGGCGTGCGCCGCTTCGGCAAGCATGATGGCCAGTTCCGGGACCCGGTTGCAATGCCGGCTGGTATAGGGGCTTTTGGCATCGATCGCCGTCCCGATTACCCGGAACAGATTGTCCATCAGGCTTTCCTGCGCCTCGAGCAGTTGCAGGTTGTCGAGGGCGACGGCGGCCTGTCCGGCCAGCGCCTCGACCAGGGGCAGTACGTCGTCGCCAAAGGGAATGATCCGTCCATCTTCCGGGCTGAGGGCGTTGATGAATTGCAAAACGCCCAGTACTTCGCCATTGACCGAGGCCATCGGTACGGTCAGCAGGGAGACCGTGCGGTAATGGCTGCCCTGGTCGAAACTCCGGGTGCCGCTCAGGTCGAAACGGGTTTCCTGGTAAACATCGTCGATGACGACGGCGCGGTTGTTGAGCGCGACATAGGTCGAGACATAGTGATCGTTCGGTTCGCCGGTTGTCGCGTCATAAAGCGGCAGTTCGAGACGGGGCAGATGGTCGTCGCGGGTGCGCAGCGCAAAACGCAGTGTCTTGTCCTCGCTGAGCAGGTACATCGTCGCCCCGTCGCAATTGAGCAGGGCCTGGCCTTCGACCAGTATCTGGCGCAGCAGTTTGGCGCGGTCGCGTTCGGACGACATCATGATGCCGTTCTTGATCAGCATGTCGAGCTTGGCCGTCCGCGCCTTGACCTCCTCTTCCAGCCGGCATTCCGTTGTGCGCTGCGCTTTGAACAGCCGATTGATGGCCAGCAGTTTGTCGATGCGCAGCATGATTTCCTCGCTGTCGACGGGCGGTGCGAGGCAGTCGCTGGCCCCCGCCGCCAGCGCTTGTTTCCGCTCGCTTGGTTCGGATTCCGTGGTGATCAGCATGAGCGGCAAGCGGCTTTCCGGGTAGCTCGCACGAATTCTTTGGATCAAGGCGATGCGGCGCGGCGACAGGTGTTCGGCGGTCAGCAGCAAAAGATCGAATTCCGCCGTCGCCAGGGTCGGCATGAGTTGCTCGGGATCGTCGATGCGGCTCGCCGGCAAAGCGCCGAGTGCCTCCCGCACCGCGGGCGGCAGGCCTGTATCAGCCGGGGAGTCGTGACAGATGAGGATACGGCTCGATGGGGTCATGGCGGATAGGGAAGGCTGCCGTTGAGTGGGTTAAGCATCAATGACGGAAAGCATACATCTTGGACACCGATTTCAGGTTTTCCATTCGGCATTTTGCGTCTCGGCCGGGATCGGGCGATGGCCTTGCGAATCATGCAGTCCTTGTATTGATCGATACCCAGCTTGGCTCGAAAACTGCCGGATGGAGGCTAAGCTAGCCCGCTACGCGGATTTTCCGATGTTGATTTGCGGTGAGCGGAGGAGTTGAAATGAAAGCCGATATCTTGTTGTTGCAAGCCTTGCCGCCTGCCGTCGAAAAGCAGATGGAAGCCCTTTATGTCGTGCATCGCCTGCACCAGCAGGGCGATCCGGCCGCCTATGTCAGCCAGCACTGCGCGCAGATCCGGGCCGTGGTGACGGGCGGTGGGCTCGGGATCAAGAATGCCATGATCGATGCCCTGCCGGCGCTCGAGGTCATTACCATCTTCGGCGTGGGGACCGATGCCGTCGATCTGGAATACGCGCGGACCAGAGGCGTCCTGGCGAGCAATACGCCGGATGTGCTGACCGACGATGTGGCCGATCTCGCCCTTGGCCTGATGATCGCCACGCTGCGCCGGATGGGCGAAGCCGAGCGCTATGTCCGGTCCGGCGCCTGGGGGCACAGTCCGCAGCCTGGCCTGGCCCGGCGGGTGAGCGGCAAACAGGTCGGCATCGTCGGGCTGGGCCGGGTTGGCAAGGCCATTGCCCGCCGGCTGCAGGGTTTCGGCTGCGCGATCCGCTATTTCGGGCCGCGCCCTTACGACGACGTGGACTATGAATACGTCGCCGACCTGGTCGAACTGGCGCGCCTTTCCGATGTGCTGGTGTTGTCGGCCGCCGGCGACCGGGCGCAGGGCATCATCGATGCGACCGTGCTCGACGCGTTGGGGCCGGAAGGCGTGCTGATCAACGTCGCCCGCGGCAAGGTGGTCGATGAGGCGGCGCTGCTGGCCGCCTTGCAAACCGGCCGCCTGGGCGGTGCCGGGCTGGATGTCTTTGCCGACGAGCCGCATGTGCCGGCCGCCTTGCTCGACATGGACCAGGTTGTGCTGCAACCGCATCGCGGCAGCGCCACACACGAGACGCGGCAGGCAATGGGCGAACTGGTGCAGGCCAACCTGCACGCCTTCTTCGCCGGCTTGCCCTTGCCGACGCGCGTCGTCTGAATCCGGTGCGGCAATGAAAAGGCCCGGTCGGGCCGGGCCTTGATCGGGCGAGCGAAGGGCGCTTACTGCACCAGTTTCCAGGCGCCCTTGTCGATGGTGGCCATGACCCGCGAGCGTTGATCCAGGCCCTGGTGGTCCTGGGCGTTCATGTTGAACACGCCGTGGGCGCCGGCCAGGTTCTTGCTGCTTTCGAGTGCGTCGCGCAAGGCGTGGCGGAATTCGACAGTGCCCGGCTTGGCTTTCTTCAAGGCGAGCGGGATGGCGTTGTTGAGCAGGATGCCGGCATCCCAGGCATAGCCGCCGAAGGAACTGACCGAACCCTTGCCGTACATCGCTTCGTACTTGCCGACATAGTCCAGCGCCGTCTTCTTGACCGGGTTGTCGTTCGGCAACTGGGCGGCAACGACCATCGGGCCGACCGGCAGGAAGGCACCTTCGACATCCTTGCCGCCGACGCGCAGGAAGTCGTTGTTGGCGACGCCATGCGTCTGGTAGATCAGGCCCTTGTAGCCCTTTTCCTTGAGCGACTTCTGCGGCAGCACGGCCGGGGTGCCGGCGCCGCCGATCAGGATGGCATCCGGCTTGGCGGAAATCAGCTTGAGGATCTGGCCAGTGACTGAGGTGTCGTTACGCTGGTAACGTTCGCTGGCGACGATCTTCAGCTTGCGGGCTTCGGCGATCTTGGCGAATTCCTTGTACCAGCCTTCGCCGTAGGCATCGGCAAAGCCGATGAAGGCAACGCTCTGCACATTCTTGTCGGTCATGTGCTGGACGATGGCGGTCGCCATGTGGGCGTCGTTCTGGGCCGTCTTGAAAATCCACTTGCGTTTGGCGTCCATCGGCTCGACGACGATGGCCGAACCGGCCATCGAAATCATCGGCGTTTCGCTCTCGGCGGCGATGTCGCTCATCGCCAGCGAATTGGGCGTGGTCGACGAGCCGAGCACGACGTCGACCTTGTTCTCGCTGATCAGTTTCTTGATGTTCTTGGTCGCGGCGGTCGGGTCGGTGGCGTCGTCGAGGACGATGTAATTGACCTTCTGGCCGCCG
>DAIMCQ010000172.1:0-8899 GCA_036726285.1 Azonexus sp. | reverse complement strand
CGAACGCCTGATCCGCATTGCCACGGCCTACGGCCACGACAAGGCCAACCTCGAATTACGTCAGATGATCGGCAAGGGTACGGCGCAAAGCGACAACATCACCAAGGAAACTCTCGACCTGACCGAAGAGCTGATCGAGCGCGGCATTCCTGGCGGCTACTACGACATGGGCCGCTATCTGGAGCGCGGCTATGGCGTCAAGCTGGACAAGGATTTGGCCCACCGTTACTTCCGCAAGGCGGCCGACCTCGGCAGTCCAGAAGGGCAGTATACGGTAGGCGACAAACTGACCGGTATTGACGACCCGGCCATCCAGAAGATTGGCATTCAGATGTGGCGTTGTGCGGTAGAACAAGGACATGGCAAGTCCGGGCTGGAACTAGGTGTGTGGTTTAAGGGCGACCGCAACATCGAAGCCGTTCAAGCCTTCCAACTAGGCGCCAAGGCGGGAAGTGAAGGCGCAGCATCATTCCTTTTCGAAGGCTTCAACGGACCACCCACCACCGACGAACTGTATTACCTCGGCCAACAAAAAGATGTAGAACGCTACAAACGCTACCGGGCGATCTGGAGCTTTCTGGCCGACTACTCCTACCTCAACCCCAAAGTCCCCGAAATCGACCGGATCGTCCCCTTGCCGCCAGCAAAACTCCCGCCCTGGGATGGCAGTTTCCAATGGATCAAGACCCACGAGGCCAACGTTCCGCCACCGCTGCCCAGCGAAGAACGTATCCAGGAAATGGCTCGCGTCAAGCACCTCGACCCCGAAACCGGCCGACCGTTGAGGCGAAATTAGGCGACGCGGTTCGGGTCTTGCCGTCCGCCGGCTGAGAGCGCCATCCGTCACACTCATTCCCCGGCTCAGCCGTTCAAATTGACGGCGTCTATGTCTCGGTCTTGGGCGATTTCCAGGTCGCCGATTCGAGTCCAACAGCGAAATCTAATACTTTTGGAATATAATTAAACGCTAATTACAAAAATTATCGGAAAGATCATGAACCATCTATCTGTTCGCACCCGTCTTTTCGCACTGGTCTTCAGCATGGCGGCGCTACTGGCTATCGTTGGGGGGCTTGGCATCCACGCCACCAATTCCGCAATCGAAGACTTGCAGGAAACCTATGAAGAACAAACGATTCCCATGCGCGAGGTGGCACGCTTGCGGCGCCTGATCGTCGAAAACGAAAGCCACGTCTTCCGTGCCTTCCAGCACAACCCCGCTTTCGACTATGCCAAGCTGCACAATCATCAGGTTACCGAGCACACCGACAATATCGAGAAAAATCTGGTTTGGGCCGAGGAAACCTGGCGCGATCTGATTCCCCGCCTGGAACACGATAGCCAGGAAGCCGATCTGACCAAGGAAATCAAGCCGCTCTACGAAAACTTCGTCAGCGAAGTCCTGCGCCCGGCGCTGGCTCGCCTCAAGGCCGGCGACTATTCGACGGAAAGCGTCGCCAGCTTTCTCAAGGGCAACGCCCATTACGGCGGC
Source organism: Azonexus sp. (assembly GCA_036726285.1). Classification (GTDB taxonomy): domain Bacteria; phylum Pseudomonadota; class Gammaproteobacteria; order Burkholderiales; family Rhodocyclaceae; genus Azonexus. Next base: position 7,407 of record DAIMCQ010000172.1, on the reverse strand, counting down.
AAGATGAACAAGGCCTTCCGCGATCTGGCCGAAGTCCAGCAGAATGCCGTCAAGAGCCATTACGAAACCGCCTTGGCAAGCAGCAAGCACCTGCGCAACATCGCGATCGTCGTGGTCGTCGCCGGCAGCCTGCTGGCCTTTCTGGTTGCCGTTCTCACCATCACCTCGATCGTCAAACCGCTTCAGGAAATGCGGGCGGTCATCGACCGGGCGGCCAGCCAGAACGACTTCACCGGCCGCATCCATGTCCTCGGCCATAACGAAATCGCCGATACCGCGCACGCATTCAACACCATGATGGGGACCTTGCGAGACAGCCTGAGCGAACTCAAGCAGCACATGATCGGCGTCGACGACGCCCTGCTGACCCTGGCCGCGGCCTCCGAGCAGGCCGCCAAGGCCTCCATGACGACCAGCGAATCCGCTTCATCGATGGCCGCCTCGGTCGAACAAATGTCGGTCAGCATCACCTCGGTTTCGGCCAGCACCAACGAAGCGCTGAACATCTCCGAATCGGCCGACCAATGCGCCGACGCAGGTGGCAAGGTGATCGGCGATACGGTGCGGGAGATCGACCGGATCGCCGCCGTGATCGACGAAGTCAGCACGACGATCACGGAGCTGGGTCAAAGCTCGGATCGCATTTCCACCGTCGTCCAGGTCATCCGCGATGTCGCCGACCAGACCAACCTGCTGGCCCTCAATGCCGCCATCGAGGCAGCCCGCGCCGGGGAGACCGGACGCGGCTTCGCGGTGGTTGCCGACGAGGTGCGCAAACTGGCCGAACGCACGGCGAACGCCACCGGCGAAATCGCCAACATGATTCACAACATCCAGAGTTGTTCGCATTCCGCCGTGGCCAAGATGGCCGATACGGTCGAACAAGTGAGCAAGGGCACCAAGCACGCCCAGGAAGCCGGCAGCTCGATTGTCTCGATCCGCGACAGTTCGGCCCAGGTCGTGCGCGTGGTCAACGAGATTGCCAGCGCCATGTCGGAACAGGGCGCAGCCAGCCAGGACATTGCCCGCCGGGTCGAGAACGTCGCGCAGGCCTCGGAAGAGAGCAATGCCAGCGTCCAGCAGGCAGCCCAGGCGGTGCACCGCATTCGCGAAACTTCCTCGCGAATGCGGGCCACGGCCGAACGCTTCAAGGTCTGAGAAGACGTGTGAGATCGGGCCGATCGCCTCAGGGATCGCCCCGATCCAGGGCTTTGCTCAGGCGACGGCAGCGCCGACGGCTTCGCTTTCCACGCCATCTCCTTCGCCTGCCGCGCTGTCGCGCGACGACAACAGGCCGAAGCGTTTCAACTGGGCACGCAGGATGTTGCGCGAAACGCCCAACAGGCGGGCGGTCTGCACCTGGTTGTTGTTGCAGTGCTCGAAGGCCAGGCTGACCAGCATCTCCTCGACCTGCTCATAAATCGCCGGGCCGCCTTCCTGGAACAGGGTGATGAAAGCCTTGGACAAACGGCACTCGTCATCCTCGTTGGCCGGATTGGCGGTTTCGCATGCCGTGCCGGGGCGCATCGGGACCCGTTCGTGCAAACGCAGGTCGGCCGAACGAATCACGCCGTCGCGACAGACGATCAGAGCGTAGTGAATGACGTTTTCCAGTTCCCGGATATTGCCTGGCCATGAGTAGCCGAGCAGCAACTGGCGGGCATTGCTGGAAAACTCGATCACCCCGAGATTGAGCCGGGCCCGGTAGGTGCTGACGAAATGGCGGGCCAGCGGCAGGATGTCGCCCGGCCGCTCGCGCAGCGGTGGCAGCTTGATCGGCGCAATGTTCAGCCGGTAGTAGAGGTCGGCCCGGAAATGCCCGGCCTCGACCGCCGCCACCAGGTCGACGTTGGTGGCGGCAACCAGCCGGACATCGATGTCGATCGGCCGTCGCGAACCGAGCCGGACGACCTGGCGTTCCTGCAGCACCCGCAGCAGCTTGACCTGCATGCCGAGCGGCAGGTCGCCGATCTCGTCGAGAAACAAGGTGCCGTTCTGTGCTGCCTCGAACCAACCGGCCCGGGCTCCCTGTGCCCCGGTAAAGGCCCCGGATTCGTGGCCGAATAGCTCGGCCTCGATCAGGTTCTCGCTGAATGCACCGCAATTGACGGCGACGAAGGGACCGGTCCGGCCGCTCTGTTCATGCACGTGGCGGGCGATCAGTTCCTTGCCGGTACCGGTGTCGCCGATGATCAGGACAGTGGCGTCGCTGGGCGCCAGCAATTCAGTCGTATTGAGGATTTCGAGCGAGGCCGGGTCGTGAAAGACCAGCGCCTTGGCCCGGATTGACAGCATTTGTGCCTGCGAGTCGGGAAACGTGAGAATTTTGTGCATGGCATCTGACAAACATGGACGGTTGGTGCCATTTGACGGGCTGTTGCCACCAACCTGATTCTGGACGGCCCTCTGCGGACTGGATACCCCCTCCAGCCCGCCAGACCTGAAGCCTAGAGCTTGGCGATCGACACTTCGGTCGATTTCACCAGCGCCAGGACTTCGGTGCCGATCTGGAGATCGAGATCCTTGACCGAGCGCGTGGTGATGACCGACGTCACGATGCCGAACGGCGTATCGACCTCGATTTCCGAGACCACAGGCCCATGGATGATGTTGGTGACCGAACCCTTGAACTGGTTGCGGGCGTTGATGGATTGAATCGTCATGCTGAAATTCCTTAACCCTGTTGAAGAAGTATTTTTTGCTCCGAGGCGACCGCTGAACAGGCCGGTCACGTTTTTGACGCAGGTCAAGATTAGTCAGCCGACCAAGGTGGAACAACGATCCATTTCCCATAAGCTTTCTCAGAAAAAATTCATTTGAAAAGACGAATTCCGTGGCCGGCGGACGGCTTTTCAGCCAACTGTTTCGTCAGCAACACCCCCAGCACCGGATTGCTTCTGCAGCAACAGCGGACGGGCCGTTCACTCAACCGGCCGGGCGGTCGCCTTTTTCACCCGATTGCTTAAAAAGTGCTTATTTCTTAGTTACTTAGATCTCGATCTTTTCTTTTTCGGGCAACAGGCATGGCTTGTGCTGTGCAGCATTGCTTGCCCGGATGAGCAAGCCCACCCCACAGATCAATTCAATCAGGCAGGACTTTTTCGCCTGTTGCCAAGGAAGCCGGAAAAATGAGTTACGCCGAACAGCAGCGCGATCCGCGCAAGCATCTGGTCGGACTGGTCGCGGTGCTGGGATTTCACGTCGTGCTGGTCTACGCACTGGCCAACGGCCTCGGCCGCAAGGTCATCGAGGTCCTGAAAGCCCCGCTCAACGTCAGCATCGTCGAGGAGGTCAAGACCTTGCCGCCACCCCCACCGCCGCCCAAGGTCGTGGTCGCCCGGACCAAGGGCCCGCCACCACCGGCCTATGCGCCGCCGGTCGAAGTCCCGGTCAATGTGCCGGTTCAGCCGACCGTCACCACGTCGAGCCAACCGCCCGCCCCGACGCCGGTGGCGCCGGCCGCACCCGCTGCCCCGGCAGCACCGCCGGCAGTCAATATCGCGGTGGCTTGCCCGAATCACGTCGATGTCCGCAGCCAGGTGCCCTTCCCGCGCCAGGCGGAACGACTCGGCCTGTCGGGCGAGGTAGTCATCGAATTCACCGTCGGCGTCAATGGCGAAGTCAAGAACGTCACCGTTGCCCAATCGACCAACAGTGTCTTCAACGCCGCGGCAACCGCCGCCGTCGCCCAGTTGCGCTGCAACGGCCAGGGTCATGAAGCCCGGGTCCGGGTGCCCTTCTCGTTCCGCCACGGCGGCTAAAACAACAGTTTTTACCAGATCAATCCAACAGGAGAAATTCGCATGTCCCGTCTCAATCTGAATCATCTGCTTGCCGCCGCCCTGCTGCTGGCCAGCGCCGTCGCCTCCGCCGCCGACCTTGCGCCAGCCACTGAAGTGGTCAGCAATCCCTACGGCCTCGACGCACTGTGGAAAGGCGGCGACTTCGTCGCCAAGGGGACGCTGGGCATCCTGGTGATCATGTCGATCGGCAGCTGGCTGATCATCTTCACCAAGCTCTACGAGCAGCACAAGCTGAGCCAGCAAGGCAAGAAAGCCAACGAAACCTTCTGGGAAGCCGGTGAAGTCGATCAGGCCATCGCCTCGCTCGACACTGCCAGCGCCTATCACTACATCGCCCAGTCCGGTGCCGAAGCGACCGGCAAACACCGTGGCCTGCTCGGCTACATCGACCTCAACGACTGGGTGCAACTATCCATCCATCGCTCGATCGAAAACGTCCAGAGCCGCCTGCAGGACGGCCTCGCTTTCCTCGCCACAGTCGGCTCGACCGCCCCGTTCGTCGGGCTGTTCGGCACCGTCTGGGGGATTTACCACGCCCTGACCGCAATCGGCATTGCCGGCCAGGCATCGATCGACAAGGTGGCCGGCCCGGTTGGCGAATCGCTGATCATGACCGCCATCGGCCTCGCCGTCGCCGTACCGGCCGTGCTCGGTTACAACTGGCTGGTTCGCCGCAACAAGGCTGCCCTGGAAAGCGTCCGTACCTTCGGTGCCGAACTCCATGCCGTCCTGCTCGGTGCTGCTGCCGCCCGCAGCACCGACAAGTCGCCCAAGGTCGTGCAACACATCCGGGCCATCTCGGTTTAAGCGCGGAGACAGTCGATCATGGGAATACATATCGCCACCGCGGAAGATGAAGACGAGGTCGTCTCGGCAATCAATACGACGCCGCTGGTCGATGTCATGCTGGTGCTGCTGATCATTTTCCTGATCACCATCCCGGTCGTGACCCAGACGGTACCGGTCGATCTGCCCAAGGAGCACAACCAGCCGCGGCTGACCAAGCCGGAAAACATCAACCTCTCGGTGTCCCGCGAGGGCGATGTTTACTGGAACGAGAAACGCGTCGCGGGTAGCGAGGCCCTGGTCAGCCAGCTCAAGGAGATCGCCGTCATCGAGCCGCAGCCGGAAGTCCAGATCCGCGGCGACAGCAACGCGCCCTACGAGTACGTCGGCAAGGTGGTGCTCGCCGCCCAGCGCGCCGGCATCGTCAAGCTCGGCTTCATCACCGAACCCCCACCCCGCTGATGGCGGGCCAGTACAGGAAATTACCGCCATGGGAATGAACATCGGTTCGGGCAGCGCTTCGGGTGATCCCGAAGTCATGTCCGAAATCAATACCACGCCGCTGATCGACGTGATGCTGGTGCTGCTGATCATGCTGATCATCACCATCCCGATCCAGCTGCACTCGGTCAATCTCAACATGCCGGTGGGCAACCCGCCGCCGCCCAGCACGCCGCCGGAAATTGTCCGGGTCGATATCGATGCCAGCGGTACCATCCGCTGGAACGGCGAGGTGGTCGGCGACACCGCGCTGCTGGAAAGCAAGCTGGGCGCCGCGGCCGCCCAGGAAGTGACGCCGGAGCTGCATGTCCGGCCGGACCGCAAGGTGCCTTACCGCCATGTTGCGGCTGTGATGGCGGCGGTTCAGCGCAAGGGTTTGACCAAGGTCGGCCTGGTCGGTGGAGAGCAGTTCATCTAGAAACTGCTTGTTACAACTGGATTCTTGCGACAATCGCCGCTTGACGCGACGATTCGGGCGGGCGTTGAAAACACGCCCGCCTGCATTTATGCACCAAACATTCATTACCCCATAGCGATACGGAATCAGCCTGCATGGCACTCAGGGAAAAACTCAGCACGCGTTTTGGTCGTCGGACCACGCTCATCGCCCTTGGCGGCGCACTCATCGCCCTCTCCGGCGGCGCCTGGTGGGCCTATTCGGCTTATTCGCAAGGTGCCAGCGGCGACAGCAAGGCCGAAGCCGCCGGACCGAACGGCGGGCCGCCGGGCCGCAACGGCCGCGACCGTCAGGGCGGTGGTGGGCGCGCCCAGCCGGTCAAGGCCAGCCAGGTCAAGCAGGGCAATCTCGATATCGTGGTCAGCGCACTGGGCACCGTCACCGCTTACAACACGGCCACCGTCAAGCCGCGGGTCGATGGACAACTGGTCAAGATCAACTTCCGTGACGGCCAGCAGGTGAAGACCGGCGACGTGCTCGCCGAGATCGATCCGCGCCCCTTCCAGATCGCACTCGACCAGACGCACGGCCAACTGCTCAAGGACCAGGCGCTGCTCAGTGCTGCCCAGGTCGACCTTGAACGCTATCGCGCCCTGCTCGCCAAGGACTCCATCGCCAAGCAGCAGGTCGATACGCAGGAAGCCCTGGTTCGCCAGTACAAGGGCACCGTCGAAGCCGACAAGGCGCTGGAAGACAACGCCCGCCTGCAACTGGCCTTTACCCGCGTCACCGCACCGGCCCCCGGCCGCCTCGGCCTGCGCCAGGTCGACGTCGGCAACATGGTGCGTTCGTCCGATACCACCGGCCTGGTGGTGATTACCCAGACGCAGCCGATCAACGTCGTCTTCGCCATTCCATCGGAAAGTATCGGCGACATCGTCAACCGCGTGCAAAGCGGTGCCGGCCTGGTCGTCGAAGCCTGGAGCCGCGACGGCAAGACCCTGCTGACCGAGGGCAAGCTGAGCAGCATCGACAACCAGATCGACGTCGCCACCGGCACCGTCAAGCTCAAGGCCGAGTTCGCCAACAAGGACAACAGCCTGTTCCCGAACCAGTTCATCAATGCCCGGCTCAAGGTCGAAACCCGCCAGAACGCCGTGCTGCTGCCGCTCGCCGCCGTGCAGCGCAACGCCCAGGGGGCCTTTGTCTACCGCATCAACAAGGAAGACCAGACGGTGGCACCGCAGCCGGTGCAACTCGGTCCGGTGAACGGTGAAACCGTGATTGTCGAAAAGGGACTGGAGCCGGGCGACCAGGTCGTGCTCGACGGCGCCGACCGCCTGCGCCCCGGTGGCAAGGTCGATGTGCTGAGTATCGACGGCCAGTCGCGCAACGCCGATGAGGCCAGGAATGGCGAAGCCGGTGACCCGGCCAAGGGCGAACGCCGCAAACGTCGCGCCGAAGGCGAAGAAGGCCGGCCGCCGCGCCAGGATGCCGCTGCCGATGCGGGCAAGCCAGCGGCGCCGGGCAAGACCGCTGCGGCCGACAAAGCCGATAAGGGAAATAGCAGCGACAAACCGGCCGGCTCCGCCCCTGCAGCTCGACCGGCCGAAAGCGAGGCAAACGCGCCGCGTGGCGAACGCCGCTGGAACCGGGACGAGGCTAATTCTCAAGACCCGGAAGCCATCGCCCGTCGCGAGCGCTGGCGGCAGCGTCGTGAAGCGCAGGAACGCGAAGGCGGCGAGGCCCGCCCGGCACCGCGCAACTGAACATGGCCGGCATGAACCCTTCCCGTCTGTACATCCTGCGGCCGGTTGCGACCTCGCTGCTGATGGTCGCCATCCTGCTCGCCGGCCTGGTCGGCTACCGCATGCTCGGCGTTTCGGCCCTGCCGGAAGTCGAGTATCCGACCATCCAGGT
>DAIMCQ010000171.1:0-8915 GCA_036726285.1 Azonexus sp. | reverse complement strand
CCATTTCTTGGCCGAAAATCGGGCTGGAAAAGGGTTTTTCTACAGCTTCAACGTTGAAGGTAAGGGGCGCTGCGCGAAGCTTTATCGCGCAGCGTCCAGCGACCGGAGGGAGCGGCCTTGACCGCAGTGTTAGAGGCTATTGTCATGGCTTGGCGACCGAATGCGAAGGGTTTTTCTTGGACCAATTGTGCTCGACTGAGATATGTGGTGCAGGTAAGCCCAACCGTCGACAAGTACGGATGTACGAAACGCGCCCCCGCTCAAATGCAACCCAAGCCTTGCGCTCAGCCAGAAAAAACTCGGCGGCTCGCTTGAGCGCAGATGACGAGATTTGCTCGCCCTCGCGTATGCCGAAGCGGGTTTCAGCAAATGCCCACGCAGCATGAAAGCCAAGATGACTGTAGGTGAGAGCGTGACGCAATGCCGTGTAGCGCAGAGCAAGAGGCTGCGATTCGTCTGCGGCTTGGCGGATGCTAGGACCGAAACCCATAGGCTCTAACGTGAAGTAGACGTCATAGTAAAAATCCAAATCCAGGCATTAATAGCCAAATCTGGACACTTGCTTCCAATATTGGATATCGGCATATTTCCATATCTAGACATTCGCTACGATCCGCTTTTCCAGGCCCAGCGCCTTGGCCGCTTTCAGGGGAAGTTGCCAGAGTTTGTGTTCTGGATGCCATTCGCCGCCGGCTTCCTTGACGCGTTGGCGAAGTTCGGTTTCGCCGTAGGCGACGCGTAGCCAGACGGTTTTTGCCGGCTTTTTCGGGCGGTCGTCGACGATCAGTTCAACCGTGGTCAGGCGGCGATCAAGGCGCGTGTCGAGGCGGTAGCGGACGCAGACCAGGGCATCACCGTATCGTTCGAGGAGGCGCTTGGTGCCGGGGGCGCCGGGCCGGAGCCGCTTGATGGTAGCGGTTCCGGCGGCATTGCTTTTAGGGATGGTGCTGGCGGGCATCGTCTGCGGTGAAGGAGAGGAATGCTCAGCTTAATTGACATAAGAATATGTCTCAAGCATTTATTCGCCCACCGTTACCCTTCCATTCGGCACCTCCCCAAACACATCGGGCGCATACATCGCTTCGACCCGCGTCGGCGGTAGCGCGAAGTTGCCGGCGTTGTTCAGTCTCAGCGTGTAGTCGATGGTGAAGCGACCTTTGGGCAGCACGGCGTAATAGGCGCGGAAGGCGCTGAAGCTGCGTTCGACGTGGGTCGGCCACATGCCGCGGCTTTCGCGGTTTTCGCCGAGGCTGGCGATGGCCGAATCGCGGCCGTCACCGTCGCCCATGATGCGGGCGCCGGCCGGGATATGGTCGGTGAGGGCAACCCAGCTCATGTCGTTGTCGGCATCGACGGTCAGGGTGACGCGCCAGAGGTCGCCGCGGCTGATCTTGCCGGGCGTCTTTTCCTGCAGCGGGGTGACCTTGCGGCTGATGCGGTAGCCCATGGCGCGCGGCGGGCCGTCGGGGATGGCGGCGAGCAGCTGGATGTTGGCCCAGGGCTTGCCGCTGCCTTCGTGGCTGATCGCCAGCTTGTCGTCCTTGCTCGGTGTGGCCGGCCAGGGCAGGCTGAGCGGGGCGGGGGCTTCATTGCCGGCCTTCTTCCAGTCCAGTTCGGCCCGGGCCTTGGCGAGGCTGGCGGTCGTGGTGCCGGCCACCGGTTCGCGTTCGAACTTTTGCGCAAAGCGGTCCAGCGTCACCCGCGCCCAGGCGTTGGCGGTGGTGGTCAGCCAGCGGCCGCGCACCTGGCGTTCGAGGGCGCCCTGCATCAGGCGCGGCAGGTCGTCCTTCCAGTCCGCCTCATCGAGCATGGCTTCGATCAGGCGGAAGGCATTGGCGTCGGCGTTGAGCATCATCCACCACCAGTAATCTTCGCGTTCGGTGGTGAAGATCAGTCGGCTGCCGGCGTAGCTCAGGCGGTTACGCAGTTCCTGCCGGGCTTCGCCCAGCTTCTTGTCGCGTTGCGGCAGATCTTCCAGGCGGCGGGTAATCAGGGTCCAGTCGATCAGCGAGGCGGTGGACAGGCGCAGCGGGTCGATGTCGAGCGCGGCGGCGGCGCGGGTCGGCTTGCTGCCCTGGCGGGTCAGCGCTTCGAGCGCGTTGAGCCGGCGTTGCAACAGCACGTCGTTACCGGCGAAAGCCGGTGCCCATTCGCCGGTCTTGAGGCGGCCTTCGACATAGGCGGTGAGGCCGCCGATCATGCGCTGGCGGCTGTCTTCGGGAATGCTGAAGCCGGCCAGCGTGGTCAGGTCGAGCAGGTAGGCGGTGAGCGTGGCGCTGCCGCCGCTGCCCGGGAAGTAGCTGGCCAGCCCGTTGTTGTCGAGGTAGCCGGGCAGGGTGTCGGCGATGGCTTGCCAGCGTTTTTCGTCATGCAGGCCGACGGCGATGGAGGTCTTCTGCTCCAGGCAGCCGAAGGGGTAGTCCTCGAAGAAGCGCTTGAGGCCGGGCGGCACGGCGGCCAGCTTGGGCGACAGGCTGATTTCCAGTCCGCCCTTGCCGGGCAGCGCGCCGGCCGGCAGCGTCACCGGCACGTCGAACTTGCCGGCGATGCGGCTGAAGGTGGCCTGCTGCACGGTAACCGGCACGGCGGGGGCGATCTGCTGCGTGATGCGCAGCGTGTCCTGGCCGTTGCCGCCTTCTTCGCGGGCGGCGAACTCCCACTCCTGGCTGGTCACGCCCTCGGCGGCCTTGAGCGGCCAGCTCAGTTCGCCGGCGCCTTCCGGGGCCAGCGTCAGCTTTTGCGGGGCGAGCGTCGTCGCGCCGCTCTTGCCGCTGATGTTGACGACCATCTGGCGGGCGGTGCCGTTGCGCAGGGTGAGCATGGCCTTGAAGCTGTCGCCTTCGCGGACCAGCGGCGGCAGGCCGGAGATGATCTGCAGGTCCTGCCTGGTCTTCACTTTTGTGCTGCCGGTGCCGAACAGGCCGGCGCCGGCGGTGGCGATGCCGACCAGCTTGAACTCGGTCAGCGAGTCGTTCATCGTCAGCTTGAGCGTGGCGCTGCCGCTGGCGTCGAGCACGACGCGCGGTTGCCATTTGAGCAGGGTGTCGAACAGTTCGCGGGCCGGGGCGCGGCCGCCGCCACCACCGGGCGGCAGGGCCTTCTTGCCGAAGTGGCGCTTGCCGATGACCATCGACTGCGCGGTGGCGGTTTCGACCTGGTAGCCGCGCGTTTGCAGCAGGGCGTCGAGCAGGCTCCAGCTGTCGTTCGGGCGCAGTTCGAGCAGCGCCTGGTCGACGGCGGCGAAGGCGACCTCGGTGCCGGCCGGGGCCGGCTTGCCGTCCGGCGTCGTGACCTTGATCCGGACGGTGGCTTCTTCGCGCGGCCGGTAATCGCTCTTGTCGCTGCTGATGTCGACCTTGAGCTTGAAGCCGTCGGTACCGACGGCAATTTCGCCGAGGCCCAGGCGGTAGGCCGGCTTGGCCAGATCGACCATGGCGGTTGGCTGTTCCGGATTCCACCATTCCTTGAACCAGCTCATTGGTTCGCGCCAGCCCCACTGGAAGAAGCTGTACCACTTGAGCGGTTCGACGCGGCCGCGCACGGCCAGTACCGAGACGAAGACGTTCGGCCCCCACTCGGCCTTGACCGGGATTTCGACCGTCGGCTTGAAGCGCGACAGCGGCTGGACGAAGGTGTCGATGATGCCGCCGGCCTCGACCGAGATCAGCGCGGTGGCCTCGCGGAAGGGCGTGCGCACCTGGAAGCGGGCGGTGTCGCCGGGGGCGTAGGTTTTCTTTTCCGGGATGACGTCGATACGGTCCTGGTTGCCGGCGGTGAACCACAGGTCGCCGGCGCCGGTAATCCAGTAACTGGTGCTGGAACGGGCCGTGTTGCCCTGGCCGTCGTTGGCTTCGGCGAGCAGGTAGATGGCGCCCGATTCGCCGATCTTCGGATGGCAGAGCAGCAGGCCGCGGCTGTCGGTGGTGCCGCCGCAGATTTCGCCGAGATCCTTGTATTCCTGCGTGTTCTCGTAAGCGTAGAAGCCGCCGACGATACGCCGGCGATGGCTGTAGTCGATCCGGCGCTTGGCCTTGACGCTGACCGCCTGGCCCGGCAGCGGTTTGCCGTTGCTGTCGAGGACGACGACTTCGATGCGGTTCTGGCTCTCGGTGGCGGCCCAATCGGCGACGCGGATGCCGACGGTGACGGCGGCCGGCCACAGTTCGACGCGGCCGTGAATGGTCTGGATTTCGCCGTTCGGGTCGGCAAAGCTCATTTCGGCATAGACCTCGCTCGGGCCTTTCGGCTTGCCGGGCAGCACGATGTCGAGCTTGCCGGCACCGGCCTGGTCGAGCTTGATGGCTTGTTTGTCGAGGATCAGCGTTTCTTCGACGCGATTGTTGGCTTCGACCTTGAAGGCCGTCATCGCCGCATCGTCGAAATCGATATGGAAGTTGTAGCGCTCGTAGTTCTTGTATTCCGGCCAACGCGGGCGCAAGGTTGCCGAGACCTTGACCTCGGTGTTTTTTGCGGCGCCGCCGTTGAGGAAGGACAGACCGAGTGCCAGCGGTACCTTGCCCGGTGCCACCTGGCGGGCCGGCACGCCCTGCACGCTGCCGGTATAGACCGGCAGCCGGAAGTCGCCGACGCGGAATTCGCCGCTATAGACTTCGCCGTGTTTGCCGCCGACCAGCACCACTTCGTAAGTGCCGAGCTTGGCGGATTCCGGCACTTTCCAGCTGTTGGTGGCCGAACCCTGGGCATCCCAGCTGATCGGCTGGGTGAACTCGGTGCCGCTGGCGCTGTGGCGGATGACCAGCTTGCCCGGCAGCGTCGCCGGGTCGGGGAAGGCGAAGCCCTTGCTGCCCCGGTTGCGCGCGATGTGCTTGAAGGAAACGGTCTGGCCGAGGCGGAACAGCGAACGGTCGAGAATGCTGTGGATCTTGAATTCGCCCGTGTCGCTCCAGGTTTCGACGCCGAAACGCCAGGGCTCGATGCCTTCGTTCCAGTCCGAGCGCACGAAGCTGTAGTCGCCGTTCAGGCGTGCGCTGGCGAACAGGAAACCGTTGCTGTCGCGTACCGCCCGGTCGATGACGGCGCGGCCGAGGCTGTCGGTCTTGCCTTGCCAGAGCAGGACGCCCTTGCTGTTGGAAACGCGGACTTCGGCATCGGCCACCGGCTTGCCGGAATCGAGCGCGGTAACCCAGACCAGGCCGTTGTCGCTGCCCGTTTTGAGATGCACCGCCATGTTGGTGACCAGGGCGGCGGCGCGGACGTACATCGGTTTGGGGGTGGCGAGCAGGGCGGCGCCGAGCAACTGGCTTTCGATTTCGACGATGTGATAGCCGGGTTTGGCGAGCGGGATGCCCACCACCTCGAATTCGCTGCTGCTGCCCGGCTTGGGCAGTTCCTGCCGGGTGACGCCGGGACGCTTGGCGAGGAAGGAGAGTTCGCGGCCGTAGTAGGGGTCGACGAAGTCCATCATTTCGCCATCGACCTTCATCTTGACGTCGCGGGTTTGCTGCTCGAACTTTTCCAGGGCCAGCATGGCAGCGATGACGTCGCCGTCCTCGGTCAGGCGTTGTTCGCTGAAGCGGTGGCTGCCGGGCAGGGCCAGGCGGCTGGTTTTCAGGCTGGTTTCGACATTGCGCAGGGTAACCGGCAGCACGCCGCCTTCCTTCAGTTCGACGATGCCGAAATTGCCGGGAAACTTGGCCAGCGGCGGCAAACCGCCGGTGCGGGTCTTGAGCGGGAAGCTGGCGGCGTTGGCCAGGCTGCGGCCGGTGTCGTCCTTGAGACCGGAAGGGATTTCCAGCGTCAGTTCGGCATTTTGCGGCAGCGGGCCGAGGAAGGTGACGGACTGGAAGGTGGCTTCCTGGTTGCTGCTTTCCTTGTTCGGGTCCTTGGCGGTGCGCGTGCCTTCCGGGGTGATCAGGCGGAATTTGCCGATCAGCTTGGCATCGAAAGGGGCGTTGAAGTTGAGGCTCAGGCTGGAGAGCGGCGAGCAGGGCGCGCCGGCCTTTTCGCGCTCGCAATTGAGCGTTGCCTTGAAGGGTTCGCGCACCTTGTAGATGAAGCTCTCTTCCTTCTCGCTGCCCGTGCCGTTGGCCGACTGGATGCCCTTGCCCCAGACCAGCTTCATCTTGCTGCCGACAGGCAGGCGTTCGGCACAGGCGACGACGAGCGGAGCGCTGCCCATGCCGCCCACCTGCTGCAGTACGGCATTGCGGATATCCTGGCCGACCGGGCGGGCCGGGATACGTTGGCCGACGCCGTCGGCTTCGCACCACAGGTTGTTTTCGAGCGACTTCGGGTTGAGCGGGCCGCCGCCATTGATCACGAAGGCCTGGTCTTCCTCGATGCCGCTGCCGGGTTGCGGCTGAATGCGCCAGGGACGGGGGGCGGCGCCGAAGAATTCGAAGCGCTTGTTGCCGCTCAAGGCTTCGCCGGCCAGCGTGTTGAGGTCGCCGCGCAGCGTGAACACGCAGCGTTCGCCGGCTTGCAGTCCCCGACTCATCTGCCAGGCCCAGGTGCGGGCATCGGTCCAGCGGCCTTCGCCGGCGATGCCGGCGCAATCGATACTGAAGGGCGCCGGCGCTTGGGCTTCGCCGAGTTTGACCATGTCGGCGGAAAAGCGGGCGCTGACCCGGTTCTGCTCGGCGACCTTGCCTTGCGGCTGGAACTGCTGGACGGAGGCGGCCTGGCTGCCGAGGGCGGCAAGCAACAGGGCGGGCAGGGCAAACAGGCGCAGGGACTTGATCGTTGGCATGGCGGTTCGGCGTCGGCAGGGGTGTCGGTTTCCCCGGTGGAGCGGGGCGTTGCGGCCTCGGGCATGGACAGTAGCAAACCATGCAATCGGCATCCGGCGAGTTTGCCACAGATAGCGGCTGAATCGACAGCGTCGGTTGCCCCGGCTATCCTGCCGCCTTTATTGAACGATCCGGGGAATTTGAAGATGGGACAGGCAAAAAATCGCGGCAATCAGGCCGAACGTATTGCGCAGGCACAGGCCAAGATCGAGGCAGGACGCCCGGAGAAGCTGGTGTGCAACGGTTGTGGCGCCGACGTGACGACGATCAATCCGGTCAGTACGCGCGGCTTGCGCGGTCTGGATTCGATCTGGGTCGGCCAGTGTGAATGCGGCCAGACCACCTTTGCCGCCAAGGGCGAACCCAAGGCGGTCGAGGCCTTTTTCTTCGCGCTCAGCGAAAACACCGAGCTGACGCTGGGCAGCCAGAGCAAGGACGGCGAACAGCACGCCCAGCTCGACCAGAAGTAAGGATTTTGCCCCGCCACTCCGGTGGCGGGCTGAGTCGCCGGTTGCTGGCCGTTTATTTCAGGCAGTTCTTGTTATTGGGCGGGCAGACGGCAATGTTGTTGGCCGGCGGCTGGGCAACCGGTGCCGGTTTGATTTCCGGCCGGGGTTCCGGGCGGGTGTAGGGATGCGCCAGCGGATGGCTGTAACGGGCTTCGCATTCGCTGATCCGGCGGCTTTTTTCGGCGGCTGGAACATTGCTCCGTTCGACGTTCTGGATGCAGGTGCCGAGCGGTGTCCCGCCGTTATAGACGGGCATCGGGACCGGAACCGGGACATAGGCAGGCGGCGCCACACCGTTGTTGCGGCAGGCCGCTTCCATCTGTTCGCGCTGCATCGGCGGCAGGGCCTGGCGCTCGAGTTCCTGCAGGCATTCTTCGACCCGGTTGCCGGTGTTCCCGGTGACGGTGATCGACGGGCGGGGGGCGGCGTTCTGGCCTTCGCGTTCGGCATTGGCCGCGTTTTCGGCGCGTAGGGCCGCTTCTCTTTTCTCGACGTAACTGCGCATGCGCTCGACTTCGCGTTCGGCGCGCTGGCGGTCGGCTTCCGAAACGCGCTCCTCCGGTACCGTCTTGATGGTATTGGCGCCGCTCGGGCAGGGCTTGTTGGAAATTTCCACGAGGCCGTCGCTGTTCCTGCATTTGTAGACCTGAGCGCTGGCACTGGGCGAGAGCAGGACGAACGGCAAGGCGAGCAGGGCGAGGTAGGTAATCCTGTGCGTCATGGTGCGGTCTTTCGGCGAGAGTTGGGCGTTGAGTTCAACTTTAGTGATCTATTGCTCGGTCGACAATGGCCGAGGCGCTTGCCGGGTGACCAGCAACTGGTCGATCTTGTGGTTATCGATGTCGACGACTTCGAACTTGAAGCCGGCATGGACGACGTGATCGGTCAGGCGGGGCACCTTGCGCAGCACATACATCAGGAAGCCGGCGATCGTCTCGTACTGGTCGTCGTCGGGGAAAGGCTCGATGTCGAGGGCGCGTTCCAGGTCGCCGACCGGGGTCAGGCCATCGACCAGCCAGGAGTCGGCGTCGCGCTGGATGATCTGTTCCTCGGCCGGGGCGACCAGGGCGTTGCCCATCAGCGTGCTGGTCACGTCGTTGAGCGTGATCAGCCCGACGATCAGGCCGTATTCGTTGGTGATCAGCGCGAAATCCTCGCGCATGCTCTTGAACTGCTCGATGATCTCGGCCAGCGTCAGCGACTCGGGCAGGACCAGCACGTTGTGCAGCAGGCCGTCGAAATGCAGCGACAGCGGCTTGCCGTTGAGCAGGAAGCCGAGGATGTCTTTCGAATCGACGTAACCGACGACACGGTCGATGCCGCCGTGGCAGACCGGGAACTTGGCGTGCGGCTGGGCGCTGATCGTCGCCCGGATGACTTCCTCGCTGGCGTGCTGCTCCAGCCAGACGATGCTCTCGCGTGGCGTCATGGTCGAAGGGGCGGTCAGCACTTCGAGTTCGAAGACGTTCTCGATCAGTTGCTGCTCCTGGCGGGCCACCACGCCGGCCTCGGCGCCGGCGTTGGCGAGGGCGACGATGTCTTCCGGCGTGACGTCCTCGGGGCGGATGTTGGGCAGGCCGAGCGCCGCCATGACCCGGTTGGCGATGCCGTTGAAAGCCCAGATCAGCGGCGTCAGCGCCTTGAGGCAAAGCTGCAT
>DAIMCQ010000170.1:0-8941 GCA_036726285.1 Azonexus sp. | reverse complement strand
TGACCAAAGCGTTAACCATCCCTCTGACCGAAAATGCGTCAGCATCGATTCGACCAAACATCAATGCATCAGAATATAAATAGAGGTCGAAAACGAACAATCCGGTCAGCCCCAGGCACAACGGTTTCAGATTCCAGCGCGAATCTTCGGTGACATTGCGGAATAGTTGTTCAACCAGTATCAGTCCAAGGACGATCATGAGTACGGCTTGGTAGTGAGCCGTTCGGCCTGCCTGTTCGGTCACCAACAAGCCTGAAGCCAATCCCAGGTGCAGGGCCAAGCCGGAGAGGATGGTTATCCAGCACCCCCCAACCAGCCATTTTCCGACTGCTTTCGGTTTGGCTTGGGCATCTTTGTCCTGAGCCAGAAGAAGAGTCAGGAATAGATACCAACTGCCGTATCTGAGCACATCTGCCAGGGTGCTGGCGAAAAAAAATCCATACCAGCCGGTTCCTGCAAACAAGGTGCCAAGTCCGCTCCAGGTCGTTGAGAGCACAATTGCTGCCAACATCGCGCGACTGCGGGGGGCTCCTCGCCATTCCTTGCCAAGGGAAAGCAGGTATATGGCAAACAAGCCGTAACCGATCGTCGCCAAGCCGAAACTCCAGGCAACAAACGATGTGGTTTGGGCTTCCATTGTTTCAATGTTGACTAGACAGGTCGAAAGACTGCACTGGGGTATCAATGTGCCCCTTTCCCGGTGAGCACTACGCCAATTGTCTCGAAGAGAACAACCAGATCCAGGAAAAGAGAGTGGTTTTTTACGTAATAAAGATCGTATTGAAGCTTCTCGGCAGAATCTTCGACGGTAGCGCCGTAGTGATAGCGAACCTGTGCCCAGCCGGTGACACCTGGTTTCACGCTATGACGTACCGCGTAAAACGGGATTTCCCTGGTCAATTGGTCAACAAAGAAGGGGCGTTCGGGACGAGGTCCCACCAAGCTCATATCCCCTTTCAAGACGCTGATCAGTTGTGGCAGTTCATCAATCCGCAGTTTGCGAATGATCTTGCCGACTTTTGTGACCCGGTCATCCTGAGCCAAAGCCCAGATTGGCTTGCCGTCCTTTTCGGCGTCTCGACGCATGCTGCGAAATTTGATCACATTGAATAAACGTCCATTCAGACCGACGCGTTCTTGACGGTAAAGAATCGGAAATCCGTTTTCCAGCACAATCAATATGCTGGTGATGCACATGACTGGTAGGGCCAGGACGATCAACGTGAAGGCAAATACGATGTCAAAAACGCGTTTAACCAGCGTGCGCAAGGTGCCTTGTCGAAATCCATCCCCAAAAATAAGCCAACCCGCGTATAACGAATCGAGTCTGATTTGCCCGAGAGTCTGCTCAAAATGACTGGCAAGGTCGAGCACCCGAATTCCATGTAGTTTGCAATCGAGCAATTCGCGCAATGGCATTGAGCCTCCACGCCGTTCGGTCAATGCAACGACAATTTCATCAACCTTCAGCGTGACAGCCGTATCAGTCAGCGTTTTATCGCGCGAAAGAATATTTTGGGCTGCTACTTCGTGACCTTCTTCATTCGGGCTAGGGAAATAGCCAACGATTTCTGCAGCCGGGTCCGAACGCAATAGGGCCTGGCTGACTGCGACAGCTTGGGATCCCGTGCCAAAAACGAGAATCCTCCGATTGGCCAATGAGTTTGAGGTTCTATGAGAGGCGTGAACGCGGTTGACCAGCATCCCGAAAACGGCTGACATTGCCGATAGCTGAACAAATTCGTGGTTTACATCGGAAATCGGGAGAATGACAAAAATCAGGTAAGCAGCCGGAATCGCCAAGTAGAGTGAGAGAACGGCGCGGGCCCGGGTTTGGGTAACCGAGCGGTTATGGATGCGTTGATAAAAACCAAGCCAGCTGTTGATCAGCAGCATGCAGGCACCCAAGATGATCGCAAATAATCCGATTTGGGCCGGGTCAATGGGAAGCCCACTGCCTATCCACATGAAGGCTATGATCATCCCGACGATGATGAATGAGAGATCAAAGCTCATCTGGGCAATCGTTCGCCAACTGAACCAGTGATTAAATATCTTGACCATTGCTTATCTCCGGAGATCCTTTTGCAGCCAGTTTGCCGATGTCAATATTGATTACTCGAGAATCTGCGGTCTGGCGGCCGATTACTGCAGATCATGCTTGGTAAGGTCTTAACGCTGAGCTTCAAGGTCAATTGTAAGAACAGCTTGTGAGGAGGGACGTGGTGTATTTCACAGTTGTATTGTTTCCTTCTGGATATTCGATGCTTGCCGAGCGCATTTTTTCTAACAGGGTTTGAGCTTTTATCGACGGCGGATGAAGATGAGGCTTGGGCTACGTTCAGGCTTAAATTTTGGCGGGTTAGACCGAAAATTGTACTGCCTTTTGTCATATCCCGGGCACGAGCTTGGTTGTGAATGATTTTCGAATTTGACCGACAATTGCGAGCTATACCAATCACGCTGAACGCAGAGTAAGCTACGATGACGCTGGGTTTTCAGGAAAATTTTTCCTGATAGAAACCCACGGCGACCCTCGGTCGGTTCTTGCGCTGAAATGCAGTCTTGACCTGTATCTGGAGGTGGTATGGCCACGCAACCATTCAGAACTATCCGCAAGCTCGTACACCAAAGTCTCCGGAAGATGATCGCGTCACTTCCGCAAGATATGCGGTTTGCAATCTATCGTTCGTTCGTCGATTGTGATCCGGCGCCGGACGCTCGCCTTGAGTTGAAAATTGCCGAAACGCGCGACGAGTTGGTGGCGTGTTTTTCCTTATTGCATGATGCTTACGTTGAAAGTGGTTTCATGCAACCGACCCCATCAGGTATGCGGGTAACGATTTATCATGCGCTACCAACCACAACGACTCTGTGCGCGAAATGGGATGGACGGGTTGTTGGAACCATCTCGCTGATTCGTGAAAGTGCGTTTGGCTTTCCCTTGCAGAAGATATTTGATTTGAGTCCGGTTCGACAAAAGGATGGAAATCTGGCCGAAGTCTCGGCGCTGGCGGTTCATCGTGATTTTCGCAAAACAGGGGGGGCGATTTTGTTTCCGCTGATGAAATTCATGTACGAATATGCGACCAAGTATTTCGACACCCGGCATCTGCTGATTGCAGTCAATCCGAATCGGATCGAGATGTATGAGTCGCTGCTCTATTTCCGGCGACTGCAGGCAAATACAGTGGAAAGTTACGATTTCGCCAACGGCGCACCAGCCGTAGGGGCAAGTCTGGACTTGCGGGAAGCGCCTGTCTTGTTGGAGGAGGTGTATCGCAGCAAATCACCGCGCAAGAACTTGTACGATTATTTCACTAAAATCGCCTTACCGAACCTGAAGCTGCCCTATCGGCGTTATTTCACGACTAATGACCCGGTGTTGACCCCGGAGTTGCTGAACTATTTCTTCAATGTTCGTACCCAGGGATTTGACAGTCTCGACCTGCGAATGAAGGTTTTGCTACATTCGATCTATGATCTACCGAGCTACCGGCAAGTGTTACCGGAGTTGCCTGAACAGGCCGAAGGTATCCAACTGCGTCAGCATCAGCGTTTTTCGGTAAAGTGCCCGGGGCAGATCAAGCCTGACGGGATGGATATTCACGGAGTAGCCTATCCGGTGCAGGTGGTCGAAGTTTCCGAGTATGGGTTCCAGGCCTATGCAAAAGATAGTTTGCCGTTGAATACTTGGGGGTCGGCGATTGTTCAGTTGGGTAAAAAGGAACGTTCTGTCGTCAAGGCGCTCGCTGTTCGAGAAAAAGCCAATGGTTTCAACGGTTTTTACGGTTTCCGGGTTGGTGAACCGGATTTGATCTGGAAAAAATTTGTCAATGCCTTACAGAATGGACGTACTCATGGAGATCTTGAGCACGCCACCCTGTTCTTGACTTAAACCAACACCTCAGACACCGCAGGATGGCCAAGAAAGTTTTGAGGACTGGCGCTGGCACCGTAAGCCCCGGATTGGAAAATTACGAATAGATCGCCCGGTTCTCCTACAGGAAGAGCCATTTTGTCGGCGAGAAGGTCGAGCGGCGTGCACAGCGGGCCAACGACCGAGACACTCTCGGTTGCCTCGGTGCCGACCTTGTTTCCAATCGTCACGGGATAGTTTTTACGAATTACCTGACCAAAATTTCCCGAGGCGGACAGATGGTGATTCAGACCGCCATTGACGACGAGGAATGTTTGTCCCCGTGAAATTTTGCGGTCAATGATTTCCGAAACATAAACGCCGGCTTCTCCCACCAGATAGCGTCCCAGTTCGATAACAATTTCAGCTTCCGGGAAATCCCGTTTTGCCTGATTGACGATGTCCGCCAGATTGTTCCCGATGGGCGCCAGATCGAGATGCTTCTCGCCTGGGAAATACGGAATGCCAAAGCCACCACCCAGATTCAGGAAGCGAACCGGAGAAGGAGCGTCAGCGGCCAGACGGCATGCCAATTCGTACGACTTGCGTTGGGCGTCGCAAATTGACTCGGCACTCAGGTTTTGCGAGCCGGCGAATAGATGAAAACCTTCGAATTGCAGGCAGGTTTGTCCGATTTTGTGCAGCACGTTCGGAACTTGTTCAGCATCGATACCGAACTGCTTGGGGCCGCCGCCCATTTTCATTCCCGAACCTTTCAGTTCAAAATCCGGGTTTACACGGATGGCAATCCGCGGCTTGAGCGCCAGTTCGTCGCCAATGTCAGCCAGTTCATCGATTTCGCGCATTGATTCAATATTGATCAGGACGCCTGCTGCGACGGCCTGCCGCAATTCCGCCCACCTTTTTCCCGGGCCTGCAAAGCTGATTTCGCGTGGATCGGTGCCGGCATCGAGTGCGATTTTCAATTCGCCGGCCGAGGCAACGTCGATTCCGTCGACCAAGCTGCTCAGCAGGCCGACCAGCGCCGGCATCGGATTCGCTTTCATTGCATAGTGAATTTTGACCGAAGCTGGAAGGGTATTCCGCAAGTCAATGACCCGCTGTTGAATAAGCTGACGGTCGTAGGCATAGAACGGTGTTTGGCCAACACGTGCGGCGAGCTGGCGCAGCGGGATATCGCCGATGATTAATTGCCCATCGGCCGTTTTGAATTGATCCATCGCGACATGGCTGGGGGTGGAGCGTGATTGTGTATGCATTTATCCGGTATTCCTGCTCGAACAGAAAGTCAGTGCGCCTGCTTTTCGGTCCATTCTGTTGACAAGGTCTTACGGTCGATCTTCCCGTTCGGGTTCCGAGGCAGGGGGCCTTGGCGAAGATCGATATGGGCGGGAACCATATAGGCCGGCATGCGCCGGCGGCATTCGCTCATCAAGGTGTCGACATCGACTGTCTCGCCGTCAATCGAAGTTGCAATGACCTGGATGGCTTGTCCGAGACGATCATCATCGACACCGAATGCAACGCATTCGCCGACCATTTTTGTGGCATAGAGGATTTCTTCCACCTCGGTGGGGCTGACCCGGTAGCCCGAAGTCTTCATCATCTCGTCGCGGCGGCCGATGAAATAAAGAAATCCTTCTTCATCCATCCGTACGGTGTCGCCTGAAAATACGGCGAACTCGGGCAGCATTAGACCACTTTCCCGGCCTGGGGCATGTACGGGCAGCGGTTTGTAGCGTTCATGGGTCTTTTCCTGATCGTTCCAGTAGCCCATGCCCACCAGGGCGCCGCGATGGACCAGTTCTCCCGGCTCATTGGGGGCGCAGGGCGTGCCGTCTTCACGCAGAACCAGAATTTCAGCGTTCGGGATGGCTTTGCCGATTGAGTCGGGGCGCTTGTCGACTTCGCTCGGCGGCAGATAGGTCGAGCGGAAGGCCTCGGTCAGGCCATACATCAGGTAGGGTTTCGTTTCCGGCAAATGGCGGCGCAAGGTTTCCAGGGTTTCCCGAGGCATGCGTCCGCCGGTGTTGGCAAAATAACGCAAATGCTCGGAGATGCCCGCCGGCCAATTTTGCTGGGTCAACTGGATATACAGTGGCGGCACCGCAGTCAGTCCGGTGACTTTTTCCCTTTCAATTGCTTTTATCACGTCGCGCGGCAAAAGGTAGTTCAGCAGAACGACCCGGGCGCCGCTGTGGAAGGCGGTCGTCAGTTGACTGAACCCGGCGTCAAACGACAAGGGGAGGGCGGCCAACAGCGTGTCTTCGGCGGTATTTTCCAGGTAGCTGGCAACGCTTTTGGCGCCTGCCACCATGTTGCGGTGCGAGAGAACCACGCCCTTGGGTTTGCCGGTGCTGCCAGATGTATAGAGGATACCGAGCATGTCGGTATCAATGACCCGGTGGCCCGCTGCAGATGGAGCATCGAGCAGGGCCGACCAGCGACTGGTATTGATTCCAGCGATTGTTGGTAGTGGGGTGCCGCTATCAGTCAGGACGACATGCCGCAGATCGTGGCAGTCCGCCAGGGTTTCCTGCAGCGCGGGAAGGCGTTCCGGCGAGGTGACGAGTACGCGTACATTGCAGTCGCGCAGTATGTAGCCGACCTGTTCTGCCTTGAGCAGAGGATTCAGGGGGACGAAAACGCCGCCGGCTGCCGGGGCGCCGAAGCTGGCAATGACGGTCTCGAATCGTTTTTCAAGGTATATCGCAACGCGCTCGCCGCGTTGCAAACCGAGTGCCAGAAGGCCGGATGAAAAAGCAGCGACTTGGTTTTGCAGAGACTCGTAGGAGAGTGAGTCGTTACCGTAAGTGATGGCGGTCGATTGCGGAGTGCGTTCCGCCGAGAAGGAAATCAACTCCGGTAAAAGTGTCGAGTTGCCCATGTGATGAATACCCTGAAGTCATTGCCGAACGGACGGGGAATCAGGATAAGACCCCGATTGTCTTGTTGCGCGAGAAGTATCTCACAGTGTTTATGAGATAAAGATATTCGACCTGTCACTAACTGCTTGGCATGCTAGACTGGACTTCGGAGTACCCAATTTATCGAAAGGAAATCGATTATGAAAACTCTGTTGATCGGCCTTGTCTTGGGGCTGTCCGGCATGTCTGGCGTTGCCTCCGCTGCCTGCGGCGGAGCCAATAATCCCCAACTGACTCAGAGCGCCCTCAGTACGCTGCTGCAAGGCAAGACGCTGTGTGCCAAGTCGGGCTCTGACCGCTGGCAGGAAGAACACCTGGGCGGGCCGAATTCCGGCCC
Organism: Azonexus sp.; assembly: GCA_036726285.1. Taxonomy (GTDB): domain Bacteria; phylum Pseudomonadota; class Gammaproteobacteria; order Burkholderiales; family Rhodocyclaceae; genus Azonexus. Next base: position 1,797 of record DAIMCQ010000170.1, on the reverse strand, counting down.
ATTGTGGGATTACAAGCTGGGTCCGAATCATGCGGTTGACCCGCGGGAACAGGTCGGTAGCTGGAGCGTCTCTGGTGGTAGCAGTGGCCAATTGACGCACGCCTATACGGGGGGCGGCAGTTACACCTATCAGGTTTACGATAATTTGAATGGCACTTACGACCTTTGTGGCAGCGCAACGGTTACGAATGCGACAGTACGCGCCGCCCCGCCTTGCCCTAACTAGTCGGCTCCTGGTTGGCGGTGTGGCGATAGCTGCCGACCGCCAACAACAGGATCAGCAACAAGGAAATCCGGGGGGCATCGATTACGGTGTCCATTAGTCCGATCAACACAGTGCCCAGTACCGCCGAGAAAGCCACGGCAGACATCAGGTTTCCTCGACCTGCCGCATCGAGCATTCGCCGCATGGCTGCAATGACCAGCATCGCCAGCACCAGCACACCAAACCAGCCAAGCTCGAACAGAATGGCGACCGGCATGCTCCAGACATGCCAGGGCAGATCCCGATCGACACTCATGAACCAACGGTCGAGGCCGGCAGAAAACGAGCCGTTGGTGAGCAGATCATGGCCGGCTGGATCAAGCAGGCGGATGTTGTCGATTTCGATGCTTTCGGCCGAATCGTTGGTGATCGAAAGCTTTATGGGTCTTTGGAATGGCCACGCGGCAGTGCCGAGTTGTTCGCTATTGAGGCTGAAGGTAAGTCGTTCCCAGCGCGTGGGCGTCTGATTGCTGACTTGGGTCTTGATGCAGTTTGCCGAGGTCAGGAGCCATTTTTCACAAAGCAGGATGTTTGCCGTCGCGCCGCTTTGGGGGCTGCGTACGTCAAGTTCCAGCCTGTAGTCGGTGGTCGCTGTTAAGCTGACCCATTGTTCGATGTAGGTCGGGCTGCCGGCCCCGAGACGCAGTACGGTGTTGTCCGCTTCGCGCGTCAATTGATAGCTGGCCGCTCTGGTTTCATTGCTGCGCCAGAAGTGGGCTTCAGGATAGCGGCCCAGCCCGGTACCGAAAATCTCGTTGATCAGTCCCGGAGTTCTAATACCCAGCGCGTCTTCCCAATGTGCCAGACGCACCGCCAAGTCGGTTTGGGTCAGGGCAAAACGTTTCTGGGCGAAATCGCCCGAAGCAAACGGGATAGCGGCAAGCACGACTGCGCCGGCAGCCAGGGCTGCCCAAATTACTTTTTTCGATTGACCGGTCGGACTCGTATTCGGCCTGCCATCCTTGTCCCGTCGGTCGTGACGCCACAACACGTACCCGGTGCTGATGATTGCGGTCGCGCACCCAAGGTAGCCAATTCTTGAAAAACTGACCATCAAGGCGTAGCCCGCGCCGAGCAGACAGGAAACGATGGCCAAGCGTAGCCAGCGCGAATGGGTCTGGTTGAGGACCAGCAAGGCAAACGGTATGGTGCAGGTCAAATAAGTTTCCAGGTCGGCACCACCGACATGCATCGCGGAGAACGGGCCGGTTACCCGGTAGGCATCGGAAAAGGCCCAAAAGCCAGGGAAGCTGATTCGTTCCCAGATGACGGTCAGACTGACGCCAGCCAGACCGGCCAGCATTCCGTAAGTGAACAAGGTTTCGACTGCACGTCCGGAGCCAGTAAACCGTCGCCATAGCAGGGCCAGCAGCAAGGCGGCAAAGATGCCCTTGGCCTGGCGTAACCCATTGAAGGGACTGTAATAGCTGGAGAAAAGATTGAGGTTGGGGAGGGCGAACTCGCTGACGCCACGCAGCGCTCCGAAGGCAAATAACGCCGCCAGCATGGCGATTGCCAAGAGCCAGGCACGG
>DAIMCQ010000169.1:0-8970 GCA_036726285.1 Azonexus sp. | reverse complement strand
CTTGTATTTCGTCACCAACGGCACTTCGACCTCGAACAAGCTCGTCTGGCACTCGACGGTCGCGCCGGGCGACATCGTCGTCGTCGACCGCAACTGCCACAAGTCCATCCTGCACGCCATCATGATGACTGGGGCGATTCCCGTCTTCCTGATGCCGACCCGCAACAACTTCGGCATCATCGGGCCGATCCCGAAATCGGAATTCCTCTGGGAGAACATCCAGAAGAAAATCGCCGCCAACCCGTTCATCACCGACAAGACGGCCAAGCCGCGCGTGCTGACCATCACCCAGTCGACCTACGACGGCATCCTCTACAACGTCGAGGACATCAAGGAAGAGCTGGACGGCAAGATCGACACGCTGCATTTCGACGAAGCCTGGCTGCCGCACGCCGCCTTCCACGATTTCTACGGCGACTACCATGCCATCGGCGCCGACCGGCCGCGCTGCAAGGAGTCGATGGTCTTCTCGACGCAATCGACCCACAAGCTGCTGGCCGGCTTGTCGCAGGCTTCGCAGATCCTGGTTCAGGACTGCGAGAACCGCAAGCTCGACCGCGACCTGTTCAACGAAGCCTATCTGATGCACACCTCGACCTCGCCGCAGTACTCGATCATCGCCTCCTGCGACGTCGCGGCGGCGATGATGGAAGCGCCGGGCGGTACCGCGCTGGTCGAGGAGTCGATTGCCGAAGCGCTCGATTTCCGCCGCGCCATGCGCAAGGTCGATGAAGAGTGGGGGGCCGACTGGTGGTTCAAGGTCTGGGGCCCGGACGATCTGTCGGAAGAAGGCATCGAAGAGCGCGACGCCTGGATGCTGAAACCGGGTGAGCGTTGGCACGGCTTCAACAACCTGGCCGATGGCTTCAACATGCTCGACCCGATCAAGGCGACGATCATCACCCCGGGCCTCGATGTCGACGGCGACTTCGCCGACGAATTCGGCATTCCGGCGGCAATCGTCACCAAGTACCTCGCCGAGCATGGCGTGATCGTCGAAAAGTGCGGCCTGTACAGCTTCTTCATCATGTTCACCATCGGCATCACCAAGGGGCGCTGGAATACCCTGGTCACCGCGCTGCAGCAGTTCAAGGACGACTACGACAAGAACCAGGCGTTGTGGCGCGTGCTGCCCGAGTTCGTGCAGAAGAATCCGCGCTACGAGCGGGTTGGCCTGCGCGACCTATGTACGCAGATTCACAGCGTGTACAAGGCCAACGACGTGGCCCGTCTGACCACCGAGATGTATTTGTCGGACATGGTGCCGGCGATGCGTCCGGCTGACGCCTTCGCCAAAATGGCGCACCGCGAGATCGAACGGGTGCCGGTCGACGAACTGGAAGGCCGCGTCACCGCCGTGCTGCTGACTCCCTATCCGCCGGGCATCCCGCTCTTGATCCCGGGCGAGCGTTTTAACAAGACGATCTGCAGCTACCTGCAGTTCGCCCGCGAATTCAACGCCGCTTTCCCCGGCTTCGAGACCGATGTACACGGCCTGGTCAAGGGCGGCGACGGCCGCTACTACGTGGACTGCGTCCGCTGAGGATTTACTGGCGCCGGTAGGTGGCGAAACAGAAACCCGTCCCGCTGGACGGGTTTTTTTTGTCGCTCAATTGCCATTGGGCGAGGTCGATTTCCGGAAACCAGCTGTCGCCTTCCGGGCTTTGTTCGACTTCGGTGATTTCCAGGCGGTCGGCGAAGGCCATGGCCTGGCGGTAAATCTCGGCGCCGCCGATGATGAACAGCGTGGTGTCGCCCGCCGCCAGCGCGATGCCGGCCGCCAGCGAAGCGGCCAGTTCGGCGCCGGGCGCGGCGTAGCCGTCCTGGCGGGAAATCACGATATTGCGTCGGCCGGGCAGGGGACGAAAGCGCGGCGGCAGGGATTCCCAGGTCTTGCGCCCCATCAGCACGGTATGACCCTGGGTCAGCGCTTTGAAGTGGGCCATGTCTTCCGGCAGATTCCAGATCAACTGGTTGTCTTTGCCGATGACCCGGTTTTGGGCAACGGCGGCGATGACGACGATTTCAGGCATCTCAGTTCCGGAATTTTTTCAGGTGTTCGATTAGGCCGCGGGTCGAGCTGTCCAGCGTATCGGTCGGGCTTTCGCCGCGCAGGCAAGGCGCCAGGCGGCCGGCCAGCTGCTTGCCGAGCTCGACGCCCCATTGGTCGAAGGAATTGAGGTTCCACAGCACGCCCAGGCAGAAAACCTTGTGTTCGTAGAGGGCGATCAACTGGCCCAGCGTGAAGGGGCTCAGTTCCGGCAGCACAATGGTGGTCGACGGCTGGTTGCCCGGGAAGGTCCGGTAGGGCAGCAAGGCTTCGGGAATGCCGGCCTGGCGGGCTTCTTTCTGGGTTTGTCCGAAAGCCAGGGCGGAGGACTGGGCCAGGCAGTTGGCGAGCAGGCCGCTGTGATGGCCGGGCAGCGGGAAGTCTGATTTGGCCAGGGCGATGAAATCGCTGGCGACCAGTTCGCTGCCCTGGTGCAGCAGCTGGAAGAACGAGTGCTGGCCGTTGGTGCCGGCGGTGCCCCAGAGAATCGGGGCGGTGGCGATATCGACCGGCAGGCCCTGGCGGTCGGCATGCTTGCCGTTGCTTTCCATTTCCAGTTGCTGCAGGTGAGCCGGTAGCAGCGCCAGCGAATGGCTGTAGGGGAACACGCCGTGGCTGTGAGCCTTGAGGAAGTTGGTGTTCCACAGGGCAAGCAGGGCCAGGGTCAGCGGCAGGTTGTCGGCGACCGGCGCATTGAAGAAATGCTCGTCCATGTCGTGGGCGCCGGCGAGCAATTGTTCGAAATTGCGGAAGCCGACGGCCAGCGCGATTGACAGGCCGATGGCCGACCACAGCGAGAAACGGCCGCCCACCCAGTCGCGGAACTCGAAGACGTTTTCCGGGGCGATGCCGAATTCGCTGGTGGCTTTCAGGTTGGTCGAGGCGGCGACGAAATGGCGGGCAACCGATTGCTCGTCGCCGCTGGCAGCGAGCAGCCAGTCGCGTGCAGTGCGTGCGTTGGTGATGGTTTCCAGCGTCGTGAAGGTCTTGCTGGCGATCACGAACAGCGTGCTGCGCGGACTCAGGTGGTCGAGCATGGTGGCGAGATCGGCGCCATCCAGGTTGGACACGAAATGCACCCTGGTATCGGGCAACTGGTAGGCCGCCAGGGCCTGCGCCGCCATGTGGGGGCCGAGGTCGGAGCCGCCGATGCCGATGTTCAGGATGTCGGTGATGCGTTCGCCGCTGTAGCCGCGCCATTCGCCGCTGTGGATGCGTTCGCAGAAATCGCTCATCCGGGTCAGTACGGTCTTGACCTCGGGCGGCGCCGCCGGGCCGGCGCGCAGCAGGGTGTGGCCAACGGCGCGGTTCTCTGTGTGGTTGATCGCTTCGCCGGCGCGCATGCGGCCAATCCAGCCCGCGATGTCGGCCTGTTCGGCCAGTTCGCGCAGCAGGCGCATGGTCTCGCCGGTCAGGCGTTGCTTCGAGTAATCGATCAGCAACTCGCCGTGACGGCAGGACAGGTGCTCGAAGCGCTGCGGCTCGGCGGCGAAGAAGTCGCGCAGGTGCCGGCTGCCTATTTGTTTGACATGCTCGGCGAGCGAGCGCCAGCCGGCGCTTTCAGTCAGGCGTAAATTCATGATCTAGACGGCAACGGGGGCCGCGATATGCGGGTGCGGGTCATAGCCGTCGAGACGGAAATCCTCGAAGCGGAAAGCGAAGAGATCCTTGATCTCGGGGTTGATCCACATCGTCGGCAGGGCGCGCGGTGCGCGGCTCAGTTGCAGCCTGGCCTGCTCGAAATGGTTCGAGTAGATGTGGGCATCCCCGAAGGTGTGCACGAACTCGCCCGGCTGGTAACCGCAAATCTGGGCCAGCATCAGCGTCAGCAGCGCGTAGGAGGCAATGTTGAAGGGCACGCCGAGGAAGATGTCGGCGCTGCGCTGGTAGAGCTGGCAGGACAGCTTGCCGTCGGCCACGTAGAACTGGAACAGGCAGTGGCAGGGCGGCAGCGCCATGCTGTCGACGTCGCCCGGGTTCCAGGCGGAGACGATGTGGCGGCGCGAATCGGGGTTGTTCTTCAGGCTGTTGATCAACTGGCCGATCTGGTCGATCACCCGGCCGTCGGGGGTTTCCCAGCGTCGCCATTGTTTGCCGTAAACCGGTCCGAGATCGCCGTTTTCGTCGGCCCATTCGTCCCAGATGCGGACGCCGTTTTCCTTCAGGTAGGCGATGTTGGTGTCGCCTTGCAGGAACCAGAGCAGTTCGTGCACGATGGATTTGAGATGCAGCTTCTTCGTCGTCACCATTGGGAAACCCTTGGCCAGATCGAAACGCATCTGCCAGCCAAAGACCGAACGGGTGCCGGTGCCGGTGCGATCCGCCTTATCGTGGCCGGTGTCGAGAACGTGACGGATCAGGTCGAGGTATTGCTGCATGGGCTTGAAATGAGTCGATGTGGACGCGCGATTCTACATTGCTTGGCTAGTGTCGGATATGGTGCGGATTTTCCTTGTTCGATATGACCGAAATGCGACGTCATGGGCGAAAAAATGCCGATCCGCGTGCCGCAAGCATTCTTCTGGGGCTAAACTGCCGGCTCGCCAAGCGCAATGACGGAGGGAAATTTGCTGACCAAGGTACCTGGACTGGGAGGGCTCTTTAGCCAGAAAAACGAGCATCCGCTTGCTGATCCCAGGGAGTTGCGGCAGTTGCTGGCCGAGTTGCCGGCCGACAACGCGTTCCGGGCGCTCGACGAAATTACCGGCTGGCTCGAATCCTTGTTGGCGGCCGAAGGTTTTCCGGCTGATCGTGTTTATGATGCGGCCCGGCAGCTGGAGGATGTTGCGTTGCCGCACCTCAAGCGCCTGTCGCGCGAGTATCTTCATTCGGCACGTCTCAATCGTTCCGATGAAAAGCGTCTGTGGTCGATCAACTATGGTTTCTGGGCCTTGCTGGCGGCAGCTTATGAGCGCTGCCTGTTGGCCTCGACGACAACCCCCAGGCTCGAGGAAGCATTCAGGCCCTTGTTGCCGGCGCTGACGACGCGTTTGATTGCCGCGCTGGGGGCGATTCTGAAGTGGGAGCAATTTCACTACGGACCGACGGTTGGTGAGTTGTGGCTGCGTCTCGGGCAGGCCCTGGCTGTAGCCGAGCGCAATGGTGTGGCCACCAAGTTACTGCCCTTGCGGCCGATGAGTGGGACGACTTGTGCTCAACATGAATACTTGAAGGCCTTGGTCTTTCAGGCCGCTTCGATGGACAGCTTGCTACCTTTGGAAATCGAAGTAGCCGAACGCCTGATTGCGCATTTTCTCCCCGCTTTCGTCTTTGGCAATGTGGCGCATGAAGACAGCGTTTATTGGGTCGATCTGCGCTTGCCCCAACCGCCGCTGCGTATGGCTCGCATGCCGGCCCTGGCCGAGCCTTCGCAGCGTTTCTTCAAACCGGCCGAGGCCAACAAGGCGATGCTGGCGTTGTTGCATGGGCTTGAACGGGGTGGTGATGTGCCCGCCGACATCAATCTCGGCGACCAGTACAACCCGCGACTGTTGATGCCGGTGCTGCGGCATCTGGCTGCGTATCTGGCTCCGATTCCACCGCAGCGGCGCCATGATCGGCATCGCGTCAAGCACCGGATGTCGGTATTGAGTGGGGTGATCAATGCATTCGTCGTGTTCTCCGGCGAATTCGGTGGCCGGCCTGCCGGTTTGCAAATGGAGAGCTGGGTCGTTGAAAACGTCAGTCGGGGCGGTTTTGGAGCCTTGTTGGAGAGCATTCCGGCCGAATGGCTGAAAGTCGGTGCCTTGATTGCGATGCAGCCCGAAGGCGGCGATAACTGGCTGCTCGGTATTGTCCGTCGTTATCATCGGGAAAACGAAAATGAAGCGCGGGTAGGTATCGAGACGATTGCGCGTCAGGCGGTTGCCGAGGAGTTGGTTCCCCGCACGACGTCGAGCTATGCCGCGGTAGCGGGCATTCCGTCTTTGATCATCGCCGAGGGGGGCGAGCCGGGCGAGGTGCGGTTGGTGATGCCGCATGCCTCCTTCGATCTGCGCGAAAGCCTCGAATACACCCGGGGCGGCAAGCGCCAGTTGTTGTTGCCGGTGGCGTTGCTTGAGCAGACGACGGAATACGAACTGGCGCGCTACCGCATCAGTCCGTCGACTTGAAATAAGGTCTATTTGCTGCGGATTGCCGATTTGGGCCGAAAGGCCTTGATCACCGCCGGGTCGGTTTCGGCATAGGGGCCGCCGATCAGATCGATGCAGTAGGGCACGGCGGCGAAGATGCCGACGTGGCTGACTTCGCCCTCGGCCGTGCGAACGCCTTCCAGGGTTTCCTTGATCGATTTCGGCTGGCCGGGCAAATTGACGATCAGGCATTGCTTGCGGATTACCGCCACCTGCCGGGAGAGGATCGCCGTCGGCACGAAATTCAGGCTGATCCGCCGCATTTCCTCGCCGAAGCCGGGCATTTCCTTGTCGGCGACGGCCAGCGTGGCTTCCGGCGTCACGTCGCGCAGCGCCGGGCCGGTGCCGCCGGTGGTCAGTACCAGATGGCAGCCGACCACATCGACCAGTTCGCTCAGGGTCTGCTCGATGCCCGGCCGGTCGTCGGCAATCAGCCGTGTTTCGGCTCGCCAAGGCGTGGTCAGGGCGGCGGAAAGCCATTCCTGCAGGGCGGGGATGCCCTTGTCTTCATAAACGCCGGTCGAGGCGCGGTCGCTGATCGATACCAGGCCGATGACCAGGGTTTCACTCATCGTCTTCTTCCGGTTCGGTCGGCGCAGGCTGGCTATCCAGTTCCTGCAGGACCTGGAAGATGGCGCGGAAATTTTTCGGCGGCTTGTTGCCTTCCTGTTCCTTCAGCGCATTGCGCCGCAACTGACGCAGGTGTTGCAGATCGGCGCCGGGCCAGGTGGCGGCGATGGTGGCCAGGGTCGTCTCATCTTCGAGCAGGCGCTGGCGGGTCCGCTCCAGGCGGTGCAGGCGGGCCGTTTCGGCAGAGGACTCACCGCGCAGCAGGGCCAGCCCGGCACGAATCGGCTCGTCATCGACGCCGCGCATCAGCTTGCCGAGATACTGGATCTGCCGGCGGCGGGCGCCATGGGCCGTGATCTTCTGGCACTCGCGCACGGTTTCGTAGATGTTTTCCGGCAGGTTGATCTTCTTCAGCTGGCCGACGGAAAGCTCGACCAGTTCGGCCCCGAGGTCGCGTAGCTCGTGCATCGCCTCCTTCTGCTTGGTCTTGGAAGGGCGGCTGGTACTCTCGGTAAAATCTTCTTCTTGCATGGGGGGCGCAATCGCGGGCTGACAATGTCGGGCTGCTATGATAGCGATTTTCCCGTCCGGACGCCCCTTTCATGCCTGAAGTCGCCAGCTTTTCCTACGCTTTTTCGACCCTGCAACAACTGGCCGAGGATGTCCTCAAGCATGCCCGCGACAAGGGTGCCACCGCCTGCGAGGTCGATGTCTCGGAAGGCTTCGGGCAGTCGGTCGGGGTGCGTTGCGACGAGGTTGAAACCATCGAATTCAACCGCGATAAGGGGATCGGCATCACCGTTTATTCCGGTCAGCGCAAGGGCTACGCCAGCACTTCGGATTTTTCGCCGCAAGCGCTGCGCGAGACGGTCGAGGCGGCCCTGAACATCGCCCGCTTCACCGCCGAGGACGATTGTGCCGGCCTGGCCGATGCCGCCCTGATGGCCAAGGATTGCCCGGATCTCGATCTTTACCATCCGTGGGCGCTCAGCGTCGAGGATGCGATCGAAAAGGCTCGACTCTGCGAACAGGCGGCCTTTGCCGCCAGCCCGCTGGTCAGCAATTCGGAGGGGGCATCGGTCTCGACCCTGCAGGCGCATTTTGTTTCTGCCAACAGCCTGGGCTTCATGGGCGGCTATCCGACTTCGCGTCATTACATTTCCTGTTCGGTGATTGCCGGCGAGCAGGACGCGATGCAGCGCGACGACTGGTATACCACCCGCCGTTGTGCCGATGAACTGGACGATCCCGCCACGGTGGGGCGTACCGCAGCCGAGCGTGCGGTGGCCCGCCTGGGCGGGCGCAAGGTCAAGACCGGCGAGTTCCCGGTGATCTTCGAGGCGCCGCTGGCTGGCGGCTTGCTCGGCAGTTTGGTGCACGCGGTCAGTGGCGGAGCGCTTTATCGCAAGTCGTCCTTCCTGCTCGATCACCTGGGCAAGCGGGTCATGCCGGAGTTCGTGCAGATCAGTGAGCGGCCGCACATCAAACGGGGGCTCGGTTCCTCCGCTTTCGACAGCGACGGTGTCGCGACCTACGACCGCGAGGTGGTGACCGACGGCATCCTGCAGGGATATTTCCTCAGCACCTATTCGGCCCGCAAGCTGGGCATGCAGACCACGGCGAACGCCGGCGGCAGCCATAACCTGATCATCAAGCCGGGTGAGCACGACCTGGCCGGGCTGCTGGCGGCGATGGGGCGTGGCTTGCTGGTCACCGAACTGCTCGGTCATGGCATCAATTACGTCACCGGCGATTACTCGCGTGGTGCCGCCGGTTACTGGGTCGAGAACGGCAAGATCGCCTATCCGGTCGAGGAAATCACCATCGCCGGCAATCTCAAGGCCATGCTGGCCGGGGTTCTTGCCGTCGGGCGGGATGTCCAGGTGCGCGGCTCGAAGCAATGTGGTTCGATTCTGATCAATAGAATGACCGTGGCTGGTGAGTAGAGTTGCGTTGGAGTTGGAGGTTTCGCGGGATCGATAATCGATAGTCTGCATTCCGCTGGAAGTCTAAAAAGCCGATCGGAAACTTCGATCGGCTTTTTCTTGCCTGTCTGGTTTATAGGGGATGCTGTTCTTGTTGGGTGATTTGGTAGGGGGTGAAAGCGGGCTTTTTCAGCTAATGCAAAAATAATTGCCTGCCACTATTGACCGTCCGATTTTGATCTATATAATGCGGCCCTCTTCAGCGCAGCCGGGGATTTCCGGGCGGTGATGA
>DAIMCQ010000168.1:0-8971 GCA_036726285.1 Azonexus sp. | reverse complement strand
GCCCGCTGCCGCTCTACGTCGGCAAGGCGAAAGACATCCGCAAGCGGGTACTGTCGCATTTCGCGGCCGACCACGCCTCGTCCCCCCCTGGACCAAGACATGAGCGACCGAACGCCGGCAGGTCTCCTGGCTCGCGTGTCGACACCGGATGTACGGCCTTCCCGGGAGGTGCAATTGCACCGCCCTCAGTGGCAGGAGGAAAGACGGGCCCTCCGCGTGCACATCTCATTCACCGCTTACAGTTGCAGGGACAGCCGCGGAATTGGGCGAAAATCCGCCCGCACCGCGTTCCCTTTTAAGCCTCTTGCGTGGCACCGGCGCGATCCGTCAGCGACTCCCTGAGGAGGACTGACGGCTGCGATTTTGGCCAAATTGGATAAGTCCGATTCAACTTGCTTCGCATGGAAAAATTTCTTGAAGCAAAACTCAAATGGTTTCAGTCACGCCAACACGATCTTTTGACAGTTGATCGAAGACCGGCAGGATGTTGGCGCGCAGGACCGACGAGTGGATGGCGACGCCAGCCTCCAGCCCGGCCCTGTCAGCATCCAGCAAGGCCCGCAACAACTTCGCCCGGTGTTCCGGCGGGGCGCCGTGATCGAGTTCGTCGAGGCGCGGCCCGAGGCCAAGCCGGAGTTGCTGCTGCAGATTGCGGCTGACGGCGGCAAACGGCGTATTGCCAAGCACTTCCCTGACCTGGCAGCAAAACGTAGTCCAGGCCGCTCCGGCCTGCCCCGGAGGCGCTGCGGCCCGGCGCTCGTAGGCCTCGAACAGGCGGAGTAGTTCGTTTTTCTGCGGGTGCAGGGCAAGCTGATGCAGGGCATGCTTGTCGAGCAATTCGATGACATCGAGCAGTTCGAGCAAGTCTTCCCGCACGATTTCGGCGACACAACAGCCCTGGTAAGGCGTCATGCTGAGCAAACCCTCGTTGACCAGTACCTTGATCGCCTCGCGGACCGGCGTCCGGCTGACGCCGTAGTGCCGGGCCAGAGCGACTTCGTCGACCGGCGAGCCCGGCGGTAATTGATGCGCCAGGATCCGCTCGCGGACGGAATCGGCAATGCCTTCGTACAAGGCCGTCGGGCGGATCGGAGCGGCCGGCTGACAGGCCGTCAGCGCCTCATCGTTCACTGACTGCATGTGGCACCCGCTGCTTCCCGGACCTCGCCTGCGCCGAGCGGCAGAGCGACTGTATCGGCCGGCCGGACAGCTTCGTCCGGCGCACCAGCTTCTTCACCCGCCGCAACCGCCGGGAAAAGTTCTTCAAAGTAAAAACAGGGATTCACAAACATCTATTTCTCCTTGGCTCATGACGACAACAGCGCCGAAATGACTTGTCAGCGCCCACGGTTTTTCGCAATATACGCAAACAACCGATGCAAAAAAGGCCTGAAATAGCGTAAATTTGCGAACAAAACGCTTCAATTTAGCGAATCTTGCGAATATCCGAACACAAGAAATCCACGTCACCATGAAAAAAGCCTTCATGGGCCTGCGCCTCAAACGTCTGCGCGAAGAACGCCAGCTGACCCAGATTGCGCTGGCCCGCGCCCTCGAACTGTCGCCCAGCTATCTCAATCAACTGGAGCAGAACCAGCGGCCGCTGACCGTGCCGGTACTGCTCAAACTCAACGCCGTATTCGGCGTCGACGTGCAGTTGTTTTCGGAAGACGACGAAGCGCGCCTGATCACCGACCTGCGCGAACTGTTCCATGCCGAAGCCGGCGGCGAAGCGGTCTCGCAGGCCGAAATCCGCGAACTGGCGAGCAACATGCCGGCCGTCGCGCGCACACTGCTCGCGCTCGGCCGGCGTCAGCGCGAAGCGCAGGAGCGCGAGGAAAGCCTGGCGCTGCGACTCGGCCTGGACCGCGGCGAGCAGAGCCTCCTCAAACCGATGCCCTTCGAGGAAGTGCGCGATTTTTTCTATGCCCGCCATAACTACATCGATGAACTCGACCGCTTTGCGGAAAGCCTGTTCGACTCCTGGCTCCTCGAACAAGGCAATACCGTCGACGGCCTGGCGAGAAGACTGGCGCAGGTGCACGGCATCCAGGTGATACGCGGCGGACTCGGCGACAACGAGAACAGCAGCGAGAACGGCAGCGAAACCCAGCGCCGCTACAACCCGACGCACAAACTGCTCCACCTCGCCCCGGCGCTAAGCGCAGGCCAGCAGGCCTTTCACATGGCAACCCAGCTTGCCTTTCTCGAAGCCGGCGAGCTGATCGGCAGCCTCAGCGAAGCTGCCGCCTTCGCCAGCGACGAAGCGCGGCGCCTGGCCCGCATCGGCCTCGCCAACTATTTCGCCGGCGCCCTGCTCCTGCCTTACGGCCGCTACCTGGAGAAAGCCGAAAGCCTGCGCTACGACATCGAACAGCTCGGGCGCAGCTTCGGGGTCGAGTTCGAAACCGTCTGCCACCGGCTATCGACGCTGCAACGCCAGGAGGCGCGCGGCGTCCCCTTCTTTTTCGTGCGCGTGGACCGGGCCGGCAATATCTCCAAGCGGCAGTCGGCAACCGACTTCCATTTCTCGCGCATCGGCGGCACCTGCCCGCTGTGGAACGTCTATGAAGCCTTCGCCCAGCCCGGCCGCATCCTGACCCAGACTGCCAGCATGCCGGACGGGCGCGCCTATCTCTGGGTGGCGCGCAGCATCTCCCGCAACTACGGCGGCTACGGCACGCCCGGCAAAACCTTTGCCATCGGCCTCGGCTGCGACATCCGCCACGCCGAACGCCTGGTTTACAGCCAGGGGCTGAACCTGCAGGACAGCGCCGGCTTCACTCCGATCGGCGCCGGCTGCAAGGTCTGCCAGCGCGACAACTGTCCGCAGCGCGCCTTTCCGGCCGTCGGCAGCACCCTCCTGGTGGACGAGAACAGCAGCCGCTTCGCGCCTTATCCGGCACGCTAGGCGAGCATAGCCGGAGAAGTCCGTGAGAAAATCCACCGCATGCGCATGAAATCCCTCGCCTTCGTCGACCTGGAAACCACCGGTGCCACCGCCACGGCTGACCGGATCACCGAGATCGGCATCGTCGAAGTCGATGCCGACGGTTCGATTCGGGAATGGCAGCAACTGGTCAATCCGGGCATGCGTATCCCGCCCTTCATCGAGCAGCTGACCGGTATCAGCAACGAGATGGTGGCTGCGGCACCGCCCTTCGAGAGCATTGCCGACGAAGCGCTGCGGCGGCTCGAAGGCCGGCTGTTCATCGCCCACAATGCCCGCTTCGATTACGGTTTCCTGAAAAACGAATTCAAGCGCCTGGGCATCACCTTCCGGGCGCCGGTGCTGTGTACCGTGCAGTTGTCGCGCACCCTGTTCCCCGAGCACAAACGGCACAACCTCGACTCGCTGATCGAGCGCCACCAACTGCAGGCCGAGGCACGCCACCGGGCGCTGGCCGATGCGCAGTTGATCCATCAATTCTGGCAACGCATTCACGTCGCGCCGGGCAGCGAGGTCGTGCAGGCCGCGCTGAAGACGCTGAACGGTCATCCCAGCCTGCCGCCCCATCTCGACCCCGGCATTGTCGATGAGTTGCCCGACACACCGGGCGTCTACCTGTTCTACGGCGAAGACGGCAGCGCCGGACAAGGCAGCCCGCTGCCGCTCTACGTCGGCAAGGCGAAAGACATCCGCAAGCGGGTACTGTCACATTTCGCGGCCGACCACGCCTCGTCCAAGGAAATGAGCCTGGCACAACAGGTCCGGCGCATCGACTGGATCGAAACCGCCGGCGAAATCGGCGCCCTGCTCCGCGAAGCGGCCCTGGTCAAAAAAATGCAGCCGACCCACAACCGCCAGTTGCGCAAGAACGACGAAGTCTGCACCTGGACACTGGTCGACGAAGGCGAAGGCTGGCTACGTCCCCAACTGGCGCTGGCGCGCGATCTCGATTTCGGCCTGCGCACCTCATGCTACGGGCTGTTCAAGCACGCCAGGGAAGCCAACGACGTCTTGCGCGGCCTGGCCGATTCGCACAACCTGTGCGATACGCTGCTCGGCCTGCAGAAAGCGCTACCGGGCAAACCCTGCTTCGGCCACCAGATCCGGCGTTGCAAGGGCGCCTGCGTCGGCAAGGAAGCGTTGGCCAAACACAGCATGCGGCTGGTCGGCGCGCTGACCGGCCTCAAGCTGGCCACCTGGCCATTCGCCGGCCCGGCCCTGATCCGCGAAGGCGACGAAGCCCACCTGGTCGAGGGCTGGCGCTATCTGGGTACGGCCCATGACGATGCCGGAATGGCTGATCTCCTGGCCGCACCGCGCCCGCCCTTCGAACGCGACCTCTACCGGATTCTTGCCAAGTACGTCGGCAAGATGACCCCGCTGCCCCAAGCCTCGCCCCCCCTGTCCGCATCGCCACACGCGGTTGAATCATGACCGGCCAGACCTGAACGGAGGATTTCGCATGCGCCAGCCTGAATTTCCGAAAACCGTCGCCATCGCCTGCCAGGGAGGCGGTAGCCACACCGCTTTCACGGCTGGCGTCCTGCAGACCCTGCTGCGCGAAATCGATACCGCGCGCTACCAGATCCGGGAGTTATCGGGCACGTCGGGCGGAGCACTCTGCGCTGCCATCGCCTGGTACGGCCTGTTACTGGATGACCGCGAAAAAGGCGCGCAACTACTGGAATCGTTCTGGCACGACATGGCCTCCAGCCAGTTGTCCGATGCCCTGTCCAACCAGATGCTGATCTGGCTGCAGCGCAACCGGGCTTATGTCGGCCTGCCTGAAATCAGCCCCTACCTGCTGCCGAATACCGGCCAGGACTTTCTGGCGGCGGCCATCGCCCGGCACATCGACTTCGAACGCCTGCCCGAATTGCTGCACGCCCATTCTCCGGCACTGATGGTCGGTGCGGTCGAGGTGCTTTCGGGCGACTTCACCCTGTTCAGTTCCCGCCACCGATCTCCGGAACAAGGCATTTCGCTCGAAGCCCTGCTCGCCTCGGCTGCCATTCCCGAGCTCTTTCGCGCCATCCACATCGGCCAGGGCATTTATTGGGACGGATTGTTTTCGCAGAACCCGCCCATCCGCAACTTTCTCTCGGGCAAGGACTGCAAGGAGGCCAAACCAGACGAAATCTGGATCATCCAGATCAACCCCGAAAAACGCAGCAGCGAACCGAAATCGGCCAACGACATCGATGACCGGCGAAACGAACTGGCCGGCAACCTGTCATTGAACCAGGAGGTTTTCTTCGTGCGGCAGACCAACGACTGGCTGGCCCGAAAATACCTCACCGCCGCGCACCTCAAGCACGTCGACATCCGCTTCATACCGCTGGACCTGGAACTGGACTACCCGTCGAAACTCGACCGCAGCCCGGCTTTTCTCGATCTACTGCTTGCAGAAGGGCGCCGCCAAGGCGGCGTATTCCTCGAACAACTATCCCGGAGCGCCTCATGAACACGATCTGCAAACTGTCGCACCTGATGCTGCTTGCCGGCATGGCGCTCACCCTGCCCGCCGTCGCCGAGGAAGAGGTCGGCTGCGTCACCACCGCTTGGAAACTGCTCGGTGCCAATCATCGGGTTTGCATCTACGCCTACGACGATCCGAAGATTCCCGGCGTTACCTGCCACGTCAGCCAGGCCCGGACCGGCGGCGTCAAGGGCAGCTTCGGGCTGGCCGAAGATCCGTCGCAGTTCTCGCTGGCCTGCCGGCAGATCGGTCCGATCAACCTGCCCGCCAAGCTGCCGGAAGACGAAGTCGTGTTCAGCGAAGACACCTCGATGCTGTTCAAGGAAACCCGGATTCATCGCTTCTTCGACAAAAAGCGCCAGGTGCTGGTCTATCTCGCAATCAGCCGCAAGATCATCGAGGGCGCGCCGGCCAACTCGATCTCGACCGTACCGATCCAGCCCTGGGGCGGCAAATGAGCGAGCGGGCCGGTCACACCCGGCTTGGCGAGGTCAGTCCGTATATCACCAAGGATGGCTCGGCAATCCGCGAACTGCTCCACCCCAGCCAACATGGCGTATGTCAGCAGAGCCTGGCCGAAGCCGTCGTCCAGCCGGGCATGACCACGCTCCTGCACCGGCACAAGCTGACTGAAGAGATTTACCACGTCACTCAAGGAGAAGGCGTCATGCAATTGGGCAAGCGCCGTTTCCCGATCAGGGTCGGCGACAGCATCGCCATTCCGCCGGGCACGGCACATTGTGTCGAAAATACCAGCAACAAGGCTTTGCACATTCTTTGTTGCTGCGCCCCGGCTTATCGTCACGAAGATACCGAAATCCTCACCCAGGACGGCTGATTCGTATTGGATAAGTAGCATTTTCGGACATCCCGACTCCGGGCGAAGATGGCCGCTCACCAACCATAATGCCATTTGAATTTTAATGAAAACTTCCGGCCACCGATCATTTTTTCGATAACGCCCCAGACTGGCTTTGCCGGCAACATTTCCTTTTGACCGCAAGGCAAGGGCGGTGATAACGTAACGCCATAATGTTTCACCCTCATCGCGAACTTGCCCCTTGCCGTATCTGATGTTCATTTCTATCGCACGATCCCAGCCCGGTTCGTTTGGCAGCACAGCGCGATGATGCGACGCCTTATCGCCTGGCTGGCACTCGCGCTCCTCGCATTTCCCGTTCTTGCCGAAACCGGTCGCCTGGAAAAGGTGCTGGCCGCTGGCGAGATTCGCGTCTGCATCTGGCCAGACTATTACGGCATTTCCTACCGCAATCCGAAAACCCGGCAACTGAGCGGTATCGATATCGACATGGCCCAGGCCCTCGCCCAAGATCTCGGTGTCCGCCTGCAATTCGTCGATAGCTCCTTCGCCCACCTGATCGAGGACATCGATGAAGATCGTTGCGACATTGCGATGTTCGCCATCGGCATCACGGCAGCCCGCACCGACAAATTGCGACTGACCCGCCCCTACCTGATCAGCGATATCTACGCCATTACTTCAAAAAGCAATCGCCGGATCAGGAACTGGGACGACATCGACAAACCCGGCGTCGTGGTTGCCGTTGCCAAGGGCACGCTGCACGAACCGGTGATGCGGGAAAAACTCAAGCAGGCAACGCTCCTGGTCACCGCCACGACGCAAGGACGGGAGCAGGAGGTCGAATCCGGCCGGGCCGATGTATTCATGACCGATTTCCCGTTCAGCCGTCGCATGCTGGAAACAACGGATTGGGCGCGACTGGTTTCGCCCACGGCGACCTACCACTTGACGCCCTACGCCTATGCCATGCAAAAAGGCGACGATCGTTGGTATAACCGCATCGAGCACTTCATGAGCGGCGCCAAGCGGAACGGCACTTTGCTGGCCGCCGTCCGCCGCCACAAACTCGACCCGATCGCCGTAAACGATTGAGCCTGCAAGCGGAAATTGGCGATCCCATACCGGAATGGTCCGGAGTCGGCCGGCGCTCGACCTTCGCGCTCGTCACGCTGCTGGTTGCCTTCGCCGCCTTGACGGCGACCGCCTACACCTTGTGGCGACTGCGCACCGAAGCACTCGATCGCCAGATGGAAACGGCCGTGATGACGGCACGCGCTTTCGAAGATCACCTGACGCAAAGTCTCAATGTCATCAGCCGTACCCTGGCGACGCTCGATAGCGACGAACTGGACAGCAACAAGCTCAAAAAGGCGCTGCGCCATACGCCGTATTTGCGTTCCATCTCCTTGCTCGACAAGGGCAGCACGATCATCGCCAGCTCCGAACCGCGCAACATCGGCCTAACCCTTCCGACTGCCGACTACCTGCCGCCACTCGCCGAACCGGCCGAAGTATTGCGCAGCGGCATGCTGGTCGACGGCCGCGATTTCTATGACGGTCGACCGGTTGCCAGCGGGGTGACACCAACCTTGAGCTTCATCCCGGTCAGTCTCGATATCGCGCTGGAAAAAAAGCGCTGGATGCATACCGTCGCCTCGGTCAATGCCGACTATTTCCTCAATTTCTACAGCAACCACATTCCGTCACCGGACAGCATGATCCAGTTGCTGCGCTATGACGGCAGCCTGCTACTCGACAGCGAAGAAAAGCCGAGTCCGGCAAGCCTGCGCAGCAATGCAGAAATCGCCCGACACGTCGCACAAACCGAAGCCGGCCGCTTCGAGGAAAGACTGGAAAACGAGCGCGTCGTATTGACCGCCTACCGCTCGTCGCGAACCTATCCATTCATCCTCGTCGTTCGCCTGGACAAGGAGGCGGCCCTGGCCGCCTGGCGCCATGAGGCAATTCAGACGCTGGTCATCGTATTCTCCATGCTGATCACGCTCCTTGCCCTGGCCACGCTCTACTTCCTGCGCTTCGAACGGATTTCGCGGGCGCACGAAAACAGCCAGGAAAGATTGCGCATTGCCGCCATCGCCTTCGACGCCCAGGAAGGCATGGTGGTCACCGGCCCGGATGCGCAAATTCTGCAGATCAATCGGGCGTTCACACAAATCACCGGCTTCAGCGCCGAAGATGCCGTCGGCCGCCAACTCGACTTCCTCAAGTCCGAGATCCACGACGCGGCCTTCTACGCCGCGCTCGACATAAGCGTCAAGGAAACCGGCATGTGGGCCGGAGAAATCTATTGCCGTCACCACGACGGAGCGACTTACCCGCACTCGGCAACCATCACCGCGGTAAAGAATCGCCTCGGTACGATCAGCCACTATGTCGGCACCCTCACCGACATCAGCGAACGCAAGGCCGTCGAGGAAGAACTGCTCACGCTCTCCCGCGCCATCGAGCAGAATCCCGCTTCGATCATCATCACCGACCCCAGCGGCGTCATTCAGTACGTCAATCCGCGCTTCGAGAAAATCACCGGTTACAGCCTGCACGAAGTGCTTGGCAAAAATCCCCGGCTGCTCAGTTCCAAGGAAACCTCGGCCGAGGAATACAAGGCAATGTGGGCCACCATCTCCTCCGGTGCCACCTGGCAGGGCGAGTTCCACAACCGGCGCAAGGACGGCACGCTGTTCTGGGAGCACGCCTCGAT
>DAIMCQ010000167.1:0-8990 GCA_036726285.1 Azonexus sp. | reverse complement strand
TGGAAGACGCGGCGCTCGAAGAGCAGCCCTTCGTTGAGCGACGATTCGAAGGCGCGATTGACCGATTCCTTGATCATCATCACCACCGGCAGCGAATAACCGGCGATGGCGCGCGCCGCATCCATGGTGACGTCGAGCAGTTGTTCGGCCGGCACGACGCGGGCGACCAGGCCCGACTTTTCAGCCTCGGCGGCATCCATCATGCGGCCGGTCAGGCAGAGGTCCATCGCCTTCGCCTTGCCGACGGCGCGCGGCAGGCGCTGCGTACCGCCGGCGCCGGGCAGGGTGCCGAGCTTGATTTCCGGCTGGCCGAACTTGGCGCTGTCGGCGGCGAAAATCATGTCGCACATCATCGCCATTTCGCAGCCGCCACCCAGCGCAAAGCCCGCCACAGCAGCGATCACCGGCTTCCTGGTGGTCTTGATGCGCTCCCAGTTGCGGGTGATGAAGTCCGTCTTATAGGCATGCATGTAGTCGAAATCCTTCATGAAGCCGATGTCGGCGCCGGCGGCGAAGGCTTTTTCGTTGCCGGTGAGGACGATGCAGCCGATGTTCTCATCGGCTTCGAAGGCGTCGATGGCGGCGGCGATGCCGTCGACGACGTCGTTGTTCAGCGCATTCATCGCTTCCGGGCGGTTGATGCGGATCAGGCCGACGCGGCCGAGGGTCTCTGTCAGGACGAGCTGGGTCATTGTTTTTCTCCAAAAAAGAGGCCGCCGGGTGTGACCCCGTGCGGCCCAAAGTGCAGTGTTCCTGGGGGAGGGCTCACTGCGAGCGTGGGGTTCGCCGGCGCGGGTGAGCCTGCCCGGTTGGTTTACTGGACCAGCGACCAGTCGCCGTTCTTGATTTCCAGCATCTTGAAGGCGGAGAGGTCGAGACCCATGTGGTCGGTGGCCGACATGTTCACGATGCCGCCGGTGCCGATGTAGCCCTTGGTGGCTTCGAGGGCGTCGCGCACCTTGGCCTTGTCGGTGCTGCCGGCCCGCTTGATGGCATCGACGGCAAGCATCAGGCCGTCGTAGGCATGGCCGCCGAAGGTCGAGACGTCGGTCTTCCACTTTTCCTCGAAAGCCTTGCTGTAGCCGACGGCGACGGCCTTTTGCGGGTCCTTGGCATCGAGCTTGTTGGCGACCAGCAGGGCTGCCGCCGGCAGGCGGGCGCCTTCGGCGGCGGGGCCGGCGAGCTTGACGAACTCTTCCGAAGCGACGCCGTGGGCGTGGTAGAGCGGCAGCGTGATGCCGAGCTGCTTGTAGTTCTTGGTGGCAATCGCCGGTCCCTGGCCGAGACCGAAGATGAATACCGCCTGGACGCCCGGCGTGCCCTTGATCTTGGTCAGCTGCGGACTCATGTCGGTATCCTTCGGGCCGTAGGTTTCGCTGGCCACCAGGGTCATGCCGTACTTCGCGGCGACGCCCTCGGTTTCCTTCTTGCCGGACTGGCCGAAGCCGGAGGTTTCGGAGAGCAGCGCCACCTTGCTGATGCCGCGCTTCTTCATGTCCTCGAAGACCTTCTCGGCCGCCATGCGGTCGGTGTGCGGGGTCTTGAAGACGAATTTCTTGACCGGTTCGACGATGACCACGGCGCCGGCCAGCGAGATGAACGGGATGCCGGCCTTGTCGACCAGCGGCGCGACCGACATCGTGGCACCGGTGGTGGTGCCGCCGACCAGCACGTCGACCTTGTCGTCCTCGATCAGGCGTTTGGCGAAGCCGTTGGCCTTGTTGGCATCGCTGCCGTCGTCGTAGTGCACCAGTTGAAGTGGCCGGCCGAGCACGCCGCCCTTCTTGTTGATGTCGTCGACGTACATCTGCAGCGTTTTCAGCTCCGGGTCGCCGAGGAAGGCGGCCGGGCCGGTGACGGAAAGGATCGAGCCGATCTTGATCGGTTCGGCCGCCTGGGCGGTCAAGGCGCCAAGGGCCAGGGCGGCACCGGCAACCAGGGTTTTCAGCGTGTGTTTCATGGGTTTGTCTCCTCCATGGGGTTGTTATCTGTAACTGCGATGAAACCTGCTTCAGACGCGCTCGATCACCATCGCGATGCCTTGCCCGACACCGATGCACATGGTGCATAGGGCATAGCGGCCGCCACGGCGCTTGAGTTCATAGGCGGCAGTGGTCACCAGCCGGGCCCCGCTCATGCCGAGCGGATGGCCGAGCGCGATGGCGCCGCCGTTGGGATTCACCTGCGCCGCATCGTCGGCCAGGCCAAGATCGCGCAGCACGGCCAGCGCCTGGGCGGCGAAGGCTTCGTTGAGTTCGATGACATCCATCTGGTCGAGCGTCAGGCCGGTCTGGGCCAGCACCTTGCGTACCGCCGGGGCGGGGCCGAAGCCCATGATGCGCGGTGCAACGCCGGCCGTCGCCATGCCGACGACGCGGGCCAGCGGCTTGAGACCGTATTGGCCGGCGGCGGCTTCCGAGGCGATGAGCAGGGCGCAGGCACCGTCGTTGACGCCGGAGGCATTGCCGGCGGTGACGCTGAGTTCGGGGCCATTGACGCCCTTGAGCTTGGCCAGTTGTTCCTGCGTGGTCTCCGGGCGCGGATGCTCGTCGGTGTCGACGATCTTCGGGTCGCCCTTTTTCTGCGGAATGACCACCGGCACCAGTTCGTCGGCGAAACGGCCGGCGGCGTGGGCGGCACCCCAGCGCTGCTGCGAACGCACGGCGAAGGCATCCTGGTCGGCGCGATTGATGTTGAAGTCGGCCGCCACGTTGTCCGCCGTCTGCGGCATCGAGTGGGTTTCGTACAGCTTCTTCATTGCCGGATTGACGAAGCGCCAGCCGATGGTGGTGTCGAAGATCGCCGCCTGGCGGGAGAAGGCGGATTCCGCCTTGCCCATCACGAAGGGGGCGCGCGACATGCTCTCGACGCCACCGGCGATCATCAACCGGGTTTCGCCGGCCTTGATCGAACGGGCGGCCAAGCCAACCGCATCCATGCCGGAACCGCACAGGCGGTTGACCGTGGTGCCCGGCACCTCGATCGGCAGCCCGGCGAGCAGCCCGGACATGCGGGCGACATTGCGGTTGTCTTCGCCGGCCTGATTGGCGCAGCCGTAAATGATGTCGTCGACGGCCGTCCAGTCGACCTGCGGATTGCGCTCCATCAGGGCCTTGAGCGGGATGGCGCCGAGGTCGTCGGCGCGCACGCCGGCCAGGGCGCCGCCGTAGCGGCCGATCGGGGTGCGGATGGCGTCGCAGATGAAGGCCTGGGTCATGCGCGCACCTCCAGCCGGGTGCCGCGGAGCGCAGTGATCAACGTGAGCGTGAGTGTCATTGTTTTCTCCTCACAGTTGCTTCGGACGTTCGTCCAGCACGCGGCGAGCCTTGCCGGTCAGCGTGCGGGGGATCGAGTCGTGTTCCATCACGGTGATCTTGGTCGAGATGCCGATGATGGTCTTGATGCGATGCTGCAGTTCCTTGGCGATGGCCTGGATTTGCGGCGGATTGAGCTTGCCGGAGAACTCGTGCTGCAGCTCGCAGCGCACTTCGACATTGTCGAGATGGCCGTCGCGGGTGAGCAGGATCTGGTAGGTGCCGGCCAGATGCGGGTCGCGCAGGATCTGTTCCTCGATCTGGGTGGGGAAGACGTTCACGCCGCGGACGATCAGCATGTCGTCCGACCGACCGGTGATCTTGCCGATGCGGCGGAAGGCGCGGGCGGTCGGCGGCAGCAGCCGGGTCAGGTCGCGGGTGCGGTAGCGGATGACCGGGAAGGCTTCCTTGGTCAGCGAGGTGAACACCAGTTCGCCCTCGGCACCGTCGGGCAGCACTTCGCCGGTTTCCGGGTCGATGATCTCGGGGTAGAAGTGGTCTTCCCAGATCACCGGGCCATCCTTGGTCTCGATGCATTCGCAGGCGACGCCCGGCCCCATGACTTCGGTCAGGCCGTAGATGTCGACGGCGTCGATGCCGAGCTTGCGCTCGATCTCGGCGCGCATGCCTTCGCCCCACGGCTCGGCACCGAAAATGCCGACCTTGAGCGGGATCTGGTCGGGCGTGATGCCCTGGCGCTCGAATTCCTCGGCGATCACCAGCGAGTAGGACGGGGTGACCATGATGATTTCGGGCTTGAAGTCCATGATCTGCTGCACCTGCTTCTCGGTCTGGCCGCCCGACATCGGCACCACGACGCAGCCCAGGCGCTCGGCCCCGTAATGGGCGCCGAGGCCACCGGTGAACATGCCGTAGCCGTAGGCGACATGGACCATGTCGCCGGCCCGGCCGCCGGCGGCGCGGATCGAGCGGGCGACGACGTTGGCCCAGTTGTCGAGGTCATTTTTCGTGTAGCCGACCACCACCGATTTGCCGGTCGTGCCGGAGGAGGCATGCAGCCGCGACAGCTTTTCGCGCGGCACGGCGAACAGCCCGAATGGGTAGTTGTCGCGCAGGTCGCTCTTGGTCATGAACGGGAACTTGGCCAGATCGGCCAGGCTTTGCAACTCGTCCGGATGGACGCCTTTTTCCTGGCATTTGCGGCGGTAGGGCTCGACGTTGTCGTAGGTATGGCGGACGGACCATTTCAGGCGTTCGAGCTGCAGCGCGGAAATTTCCTCGCGGCTGGCCGTTTCGATCGGCTCAAGCTCGCCGGGCAGGGGTTTTCTTGCGGTCATGAGTGTCTCCTCTCTCTGTTTTATGGGGGGGGCGGCTCAGTCGGCCTGTTGCAGGCCGGCAATCACTTCGCCGCTGATGCGATAGCTCTTGCCGCGGAACAGGGCGATGGTCCTGCCGCTGGCCGAGCGTACCGTGACATCGTAGACGCCGGTACGGCCGGATTGCGATTGTTCGATCGCTTCGGCTTCCAGGGTTTCGCCTTCCTTGCCCGGGGCGAGGAAGTCGATATGGCAGGCCGAGGCGACGGTGTTCTTGTTGTAGCTGTTGCAGGCGTAGGCGAAAGCGGTGTCGGCCAGGCTGAAGATCATGCCGCCGTGGCAGATGTGGTGGCCATTGACCATGTCCGGGCGGACCGTCATGGTCAGCCGGGCGTAGCCGGGGCGAACGGCGTCGATGCGCATGCCCAGGGCCTGGGCGGCGCGGTCGCGCGTCCACATGGCGGCGGCGGTGGCTTCGGCCAGGGATTGCGCCGCTTCCGGCGTCGGGTTCGGGTGGGATTCAGTCATGGATGTTCCTTCCGGCAAAGACGGCGCGCTGGATCAGCGGCGAGATGCGGTAACGGTCCTCGCCGTAGCTGGCGCCGAGGTTGGCCAGGACGTCGCGGATGCGGGCGACGCCGACACGGTCGGCCCAGGCCAGCGGGCCGCAGGGGTAATTGACGCCGAGGCGCATCGCCGAGTCGGCGCCGCTTTCCGAGCAGACGCCCTGGTTCACCGCGTCGGCCGCTTCGTTGGCGAGCATGGCGACGGTGCGCATGACGGCCAGGCCAGGGATGTCGAGAAAGCGCGAGACGGCGAAGCCGGCTGCCTGCAGCAGGCCGACGGCAGCGGCGACGGCGGCCGGTTCGCACTGTTCGGCGGCGGCGACGGCCAGCCGGCTGGCCTTGTTGTAGTCGAGCGCCAGGTCGATCAGGACGGTATTGGCGATGCCGCTGTCGAAGGCGCGCTGCGTCGCGCTGCGGCCGTCGGTGACGTAGAGCACGGCGCGGCCGATTTCGGCGATCCGGCCATCGCTGTCCGGGGCGCGGCTGAAACTGAGGCGGGCCGCTTCCAGCCGGTCGGTCAGGGCTTCGACGGCGGCCGATTCGCCGTACAGCGTGATGCGTCCGGCGGCGGTCTGCTGGGCTTCGTTTTGCGCCGCCGGGCGAACGGCGCCGTCGCGGTAGTCGTAGAAGCCGCGGCCGCTCTTCTTGCCGTAGTAGCCGGCATCGACCAGCTCCTGCTGGATCAGCGAGGGCAGGAAGCGCTGGTCGTTATTGAAGGCGCGCCAGACCGAGCTGGTCACCGCGAAATTGACGTCGTTGCCGATCATGTCCATCAGCTCGAACGGCCCCATGCGGAAGCCGCCGGCTTCGCGCATCACGGTGTCGATGGTGGCGTAGTCGGCGGCACCTTCCTGGGCCAGGCGCAGGGCCTCGGCATAGTAGGGGCGGGCGACGCGATTGACGATGAAGCCGGGGGTCGATTTGGCATGCACCGGCGTCTTGCCCCAGGCGCTCGCCGTGGCGAACAGGGTGGCGGCAACGTCGGGGGCGGTGGCCAGGCCGGAGACGATCTCGACCAGGGCCATCAGCGGGGCCGGGTTGAAGAAATGCAGGCCGGCCAGGCGCTCGGGGTGCTTGAGCGCGGCACCGATGGCGGTGACCGAGATCGACGAGGTATTGGTGCCGAAGATGCAGTCGGGGCCGACGATGCTTTCCAGCTCGGCATAGAGCAGCTGCTTGGCATCGAGCTTCTCGACAATGGCTTCGACGACCAGCGCGCAATCGGCCAGCTCGCTTAGTTGTTCGACGGCGTGCAGGCGCTGGCTGGCCGCTTCGGCCTCAAGGCCGCTGAGCTTGCCTTTTTCGGCCAGGCGGGCGAACTGGGCACGAATGCCGGCAACGGCCTGGGCGGCGGCGCCCGGCCGGTTGTCGAGGAGCTTGACCGGATGCCCGGCTGCGGCCGCCACCTGGGCGATACCGGCGCCCATCGCACCGGTACCGACCACGGCGACAACCGCCTGTTGGGGAAGGGGGGACTGGCTCACGCGTTCACTCTCCGGTGAAATTCGGCGCGCGTTTTTCCATGAAGGCGGCGACGCCCTCGGCGTAGTCGGGGGACCAGCCGAGTTCGCGCATGAAGCTGCCTTCGAAGGAGAGTTGTTGTTCCAGCGTATGGCCGGGGGCGGCATGCATCGCCTGGCGGGTACGGACCAGTGCCTTGGTCGGCGCAGCGGCCAGTTGCGCGGCAAGCGCATCGACGCGGCCGGCGAACTCGGCATCCGCAACGCATTCCCAGATCAGGCCCCAGGCGGCGGCCTTCTCGGCCGGCAGCTTGTCGGCGAGCAGGGCGAGGCCCATGGCGCGGGCCATGCCGACCCGTTGCGGCAGGAACCAGGTGCCACCGGTATCGGGAATCAGGCCGATCTTGGAAAAAGCCTGCAGGAAGGAGGCCGACTGGGTGGCGAGGCACAGGTCGCAGGCCAGCGCCACCGAGGCGCCGGCACCGGCGGCGATGCCGTTGACCGCGGCGATGGTCGGCACGCGCAGGTTCTGCAGGCGCAGGATCAGCGGCTTGTAGTTGGCTTCGACGACATGGCCGATGTCCGGCATCTTGCCGTCGACCATCGCCATGTCCGGATCGGCCAGGTCCTGGCCGGCACTGAAGGCTCGGCCGGCGCCGGTCAGCACCAGGACGCGGATCGACTTGTCGGACTGGATACGGTCGAGTGCGCTGCGCAACTCGGCATGCATGGCGCCGGTGAAGCTGTTCAGCTTGTCCGGGCGGTTCAGCGTCAGGCGGGCGACGCCGCCTTCGACGGCGAAGAGGATGTTTTCAAAGTTCATGGTGCGAGCTCAGACGTGGTAGCGGCGTTGGACGACGACGAAACGGTTGGCGACGAAGGCCGCGTCGGCGTAGGAGGCGTTGGCCGCCGGGTTGCCGCCGGTGCCGTGGTAGTCGGAATAGGCCGCCGACTGGTTCACGAAGACGCCACCAGTCAGGTTGATCGACAGGGCGACCTTGGAGCGCATGGTGGCGGCGGTCATCGCATCGATGACGGTCGGGCGGGTCGAGTAGATGCCGGCGGTGAGCGCACCGTGGGTGGCGATGATGCGTTCGGAGAGGGCGATGGCGGCAGCGGTGTCGGCCACCTTGACGATGAAGCTGATCGGCCCGAAGCGTTCTTCCATATAGGCATGTTCGTCGGCCGCATCGCAGGCGAGCAGGATCGGCGTGCGCACCGCAGCCTTGGGGAATTCCGGGTTGTCGAGGGCGGCCGAGGCGAGGATGACGCGACCCAGCGTGCCGCTGTTGGCCATCTCGATGCGCTTCAGGGTGTCGGCGGACTGCACGGCGCCGAGTACGGCGAGCGCCACTTCCGGTTTCGACAGGAAGCCGGAAACCGCCTTGGCGAGATCGGCGCAGACTTCGTCGTAGGACTTGTGGCCGTCTTCGGTGTCGATGCCGCCGGCCGGCACGAAGATGGCCTGCGAGGTGGTGCACATCTGGCCGGAGTAGAGCGACAGCGTGAAGGCCAGATTGCGCAGCATCGGCTTGTAGGCGTCGGTCGAGTCGATGACGATGTTGTTGACGCCGGCCAGCTCGGCATAGACGCGAGCCTGGCGGCAGTGGTCGATCAGCCATTGGCCGAAGACGTTGCCGCCGGTGAAGTCGATCGACTTGACCGCCGGGTGGGTGACCAGCTTTTGCGTGGCGCTGCGGTCGGCGACGCAGAGGGTGACCAGGTTGGGATCGATGCCGTTTCGGCGAGCACGGCGCGAATGGTGCGCACGGTGATGGCGGCCGGCAGGATGGCGTTGCTGTGCGGCTTGACGATGACGGCATTGCCGGTGGACAGCGCGGCGAACAGGCCGGGGTAGGTGTTCCAGGTCGGGAAGGTGCCGCAGCCGACGACGACGCCGACGCCGTGGCCGACGATTTCAAAATGCTTCTTCATGACCAGCGACGGGTTCTTGCCCTGCGGCTTGTCCCAAACCGTTTCGGCCGGCACGAAGCTTTGTTCGCGCCAGGCGTAGGCGACGGCTTCCAGCCCGCGGTCCTGGGCGTGCGGGGCGCCGGCCTGGAAGGCCATCATCCAGCCCTGGCCGGTGGTCATCATGACCGAATGGGCGATTTCGAAGCTCTGCTTGTTCAGGCGATCGAGGATTTCCAGGCAGATGCCGGTGCGCCCGGCGGCGCCGGCTTTTTGCCAGCCGACCATGGCGGCCTGGCCGGCGGCGATCAGGGCTTCGTGATCGCAGACCGGGTAGCGCACGCCGAGGTCGATGCCATAAGGAGATTGTTCGCCGCCGACCCAGCCGGCATCGCCCGCCAGTTGGCCGGGCTGCGCCAGCGCGAAGGCCTTGCCGAGGTGAGCTTCGAAAGCCTGCTTGCC
>DAIMCQ010000166.1:5180-8997 GCA_036726285.1 Azonexus sp. | reverse complement strand
CCCGATCGAGATGGAAGAGCTGGAAGACCTGCTGATGGAATTCGGCATCATGGAAGCAGAAGACGAGTCCATCGTCGGCCAAACCGCCGCCGAACTGGCCGCCGCTGCCGCCTAAGCAACGCAATGCTAGCCACGGCGGGTGCCCAGGCTCCCGCCGCTTTCAACCAGTACGCTGGCCACAGATTGGTGGCAGCGTCAGGAGGAAAACATGACGACTCTGTCTCGCGAAGAAACCGACGCCCTCATTGCCGAGGTGCTCGAGGTTTATCCGGAAAAAGCCCAGAAGGACCGCGCCAAGCACTTGGCCTCCAACGACGTTTCCGTTGAACAATCCAAGAAGTGCATCACGTCCAACCGCAAGTCCCTGCCGGGCGTCATGACCATTCGTGGTTGTGCCTATGCCGGCTCCAAGGGCGTGGTCTGGGGTCCGATCAAGGACATGATCCACATCTCGCACGGCCCCGTCGGCTGCGGTCAGTACTCCCGCGCCGGTCGCCGCAACTACTACGTCGGCACCACCGGCGTGGACACCTTCGGCACGATGAACTTCACCTCGGACTTCCAGGAAAAGGACATCGTTTTCGGCGGCGACAAGAAACTGGCCAAGCTGATCGAAGAAGTTGAACAACTCTTCCCGCTGCATAAAGGGATCTCGGTTCAATCCGAGTGCCCGATCGGTCTGATCGGCGACGACATCGAGTCGGTCTCCAAGAAGGCTGCGGCAGTCCTCGAAAAGCCGGTTGTCCCGGTGCGCTGCGAAGGCTTCCGCGGCGTTTCGCAATCGCTCGGCCACCACATCGCCAACGACGCGATCCGCGACTGGGTCCTCGACAAGCGCGATGGCCAGGCTTTCGAATCGACCCCGTACGACGTCGCCATCATCGGTGACTACAACATCGGCGGCGATGCCTGGGCCACCCGTATCCTCCTCGAGGAAATGGGCCTGCGCGTCGTGGCTCAGTGGTCCGGCGACGGCACCATCGCCGAAATGATGAACACCCCGAAAGTGAAGCTGAACCTGCTGCACTGCTATCGTTCGATGAACTACATCTCGCGTCACATGGAAGAGAAGTATGGCATTCCTTACCTGGAATACAACTTCTTCGGCCCGACCAAGATCGTCGAATCCCTGCGTCGCATTGCGGCCTTCTTCGACGATTCCATCAAGGAAAAGACCGAAGCCGTGATCGCCCGCTACCAGCCGATGATGGATGCCATCATCGCCAAGTACAAGCCGCGTTTGCAAGGCAAGAAAGTCATGCTCTACGTCGGCGGTCTGCGCCCGCGTCACGTCATCGGCGCCTACGAAGACCTCGGCATGGAAGTCATCGGCACCGGCTACGAATTCGGCCACAACGACGACTACGACCGCACGATCAAGGAAATGGGCGATGCCACCCTGCTCTACGACGACGTCACCGGTTTCGAACTGGAAGAGTTCGTCAAGCGCCTGAAGCCCGACATGGTCGGCTCCGGCATCAAGGAAAAATACATCTTCCAGAAGATGGGCATTCCCTTGCGCCAGATGCACTCCTGGGACTACTCCGGCCCCTATCACGGTTACGACGGTTTCGCGATCTTCGCCCGTGACATGGACATCGCCCTCTCCAACCCGACTTTCAAGAACCTGACGCCCCCGTGGAAGAAGGTTGAAGCAGAAGAAGTCAAGAAGGCCGCTTAAGACCAGGAATAGGGAGACCGCGTTCGGCGGCGGGTGATTGCGGACTTCGCGTCCTTCGCCCGTCCCGCCCACGGTTCCCCTGATCAATCAACCTTGCGCCCGGCACTGCAGATGAGCGGTACGGGCAAGGAGATAGCAATGCAAACCGCAGACAACATCAAGCCCTGTTATCCGCTGTTCCGCGACGACGACTACAAGAAGAACCTGGCCGAAAAGCGCCAGCAATTCGAAGAAGGTCACGGCGCCGACAAGGTCTTCGAAACCTTCATGTGGACCACCACGCAGGAATATCAGGAACTCAACTTCAAGCGTGAAGCCCTGACCGTCGATCCGGCCAAGGCCTGCCAGCCGCTCGGCGCCGTGCTCTGCGCCACCGGCTTCCACAAGACCCTGCCCTATGTGCATGGTTCGCAAGGTTGTGTCGCCTACTTCCGCACCTACTTCAACCGTCACTTCAAGGAACCGTGCTCCTGCGTTTCCGACTCGATGACCGAAGATGCAGCCGTGTTCGGTGGTCAGAAGAACATGATGGACGGCCTGGAAAACGCCAAGGCCATCTACAAGCCGGACATGATCGCCGTCTCCACCACCTGCATGGCGGAAGTGATCGGTGACGACTTGAATGCCTTCATCAACAACACGAAGAAAGCCGGTCACATTCCCGAGGATTACCCGGTTCCCTTCGCCCACACGCCGTCCTTCGTCGGTTCGCACACCACCGGCTGGGACAACATGCTGGAAGGCATCATCCGTTCTTTCACGCTGAATGCGATGGAAGGCAAGAAGGTTGGTTCGAACGGCAAGATCAACATCGTTCCGGGCTTCGAGACCTACCTCGGCAACTACCGTGTCATCAAGCGCATGCTGGGCGAGATGGATGTCGATTTCACCATGCTGTCGGACCCGTCGGAAGCCTTCGACACACCGGCTGATGGCGAATTCCGCATGTATTCCGGCGGCACGACGATGGACGAAGTCAAGGATGCGCCGAACGCCTACACGACCCTGCTGCTGCAACCGGCCCAACTGGAAAAGACGAAGAAATTTGTCGAAGCCACCTGGAACCACGATGTGCCGAAGCTCAACATCCCTATGGGTGTCGAATGGACCGACGAATTCCTGATGAAGGTTTCCGAAGTCACCGGCAAGCCGATCCCGGCCTCGCTGGAACTGGAACGCGGCCGCTGCATGGACTTGATCTCCGACAGCCACGCCTGGCTGCACGGCAAGAAGTTCGCCATCTACGGCGACCCGGACTTCGTCATGGGCACGGTCAAGATCCTGCTCGAAGTGGGCGCCGAGCCGACCCATATCCTCTCCCACAACGCCAACAAGCGCTGGGGCAAGGCCATGGAGAAGTTGCTGGCCTCCAGCCCGTTCGGTGTCAATGGCAAGGTCTATGTCGGCAACGACCTGTGGCACATGCGCAGCCTGTGCTTCACGGACAAGCCGGACTTCCTGATCGGCAACTCCTACGGCAAGTACATCCAGCGCGACACCCGTTACAAGGGTGAAGAGTTCGAAGTACCGCTGATCCGCCTCGGCTTCCCGATCTTCGACCGTCACCACATGCACCGTGCGACGACCCTGGGCTACGAAGGCATGATGTCCGTGGTTACCCAGCTGACCAACGCCGTCCTTGAGCAACTTGACAAGGAAACGATCGGCATGGGCACCACCGACTACAACTTCGACCTGGTTCGCTAAACCGGACTCCGGCGGGGATCAGGCCCGGCTCTGATCCCCCCGGTCATGCAGGAGTGTCAAATGGCTAACATCATGATCCAGCAAGGCCCCAGCGGCGGGCTGGTTTTCTATCTTCCGAAGCGCGACCTGGAAGCGTCCATCGAATCCATCGAATTCGACACCCCGGAAAAATGGGGCGGCGAACTGAAGCTGGATAACGGCGGAACGTATTACATCGATCCGATCGCCAAGCCACCACGCCTGCCTGTTTCACTGCGCGCCAAGCGTCTCGGCGCGGCAGAGGATTGATCGCGTTGAAACTGCCCCGCCCCCAGCCACGTAGCGATAGCCAGGCAACGGAAGCGGTTTAATAGGAGAAACATCATGGCAATGAAGATCGACCCCGACATGTGCACCGCCTGTGGCGACTGCAAGCCGGTCTGTCCGACC
>DAIMCQ010000166.1:0-5170 GCA_036726285.1 Azonexus sp. | reverse complement strand
TCTACAAGATCGATGCCGCCAGCTGCACGGAATGCGATGGCCACAACGATTCCCCGTTGTGTGTCGACGTCTGCCCGTCAGGCTGCATCAGCCCGGCCTGAGCAAAGCCTTGAGCCGAGCGCCGGCCAGTCTGCAATGGACTGGCCCGGCGCTCCACTCAAGACTTTACCTGGAGCCCATCATGTCAGATTCCCCTATCGCTTCCCGCGAAGCCGCGCTGCGCATCGCCCTGGCCGCCCGCGCCCTGAATGGTCTGGATGTCCGCGCCCTGGTCGGCGCGCTCATCGAAAAGCTCGAAGCACCGCTCACCGAGGTCAAGCTCGGCACGCTGACCGTCGAAGACCTGCGCGTCATCCTGGCCGGCGACTTTGCCGAGCAGGGTTGTCATGTCGGCGTCGAAGCCGATGCGCTCAAGGCGGCCATCCGCCTGCTCTGGGGCCAAGGGGTCGAGAACAGTGACTTCCCGGCCGTCGAAACCTACAGCGACGGCGAAATGCCCGGCTCGATCCGGGTGGCCATCGCCGCCAACCGCGGCGAAAACCTCGATGGTCACTTTGGCTCCTGCGAACGCTTCCTGATCTACCAGGTCGGCCCCGACGCCATCAAGCTGATCGCCATTCGCAGCACGGTCGAAGCCGACGCCGCCGAAGACAAGAACGCCGCCCGTTCGGCGCTGATCAACGACTGCCAGATCGTCTATGTCCAATCGATCGGCGGCCCGGCTGCCGCCAAGGTGGTTCGCGCCGGCGTGCATCCGGTCAAGAAGCCGAGCGGCGGTGCGGCGCGCGAAGTATTGATCGAACTGCAGGGCCGCTTGTCCAGCCCGCCGCCCTGGCTGGCCCAGATCATGGGCGTTCCCTCGGCTTCGCTGGCCCGTTTCGAGGAAGACCTCGCCGCCGAGGAGTCGGCATGATCACCCCGGCCCAACTCGTCCAGGTCGGCGAAGCCACGCTGCTCGACGCCAGTGCCGCTTCGCTCCGCCAGCGTTTTCCCAAGCTGCACTTCACCGAATGCAGCGAAGACGATATCTCGCCGCGTTTCAAACCGGCACTCAATCTCGACCGGCACGATCTTTACCTGATCAGCGGCGCCTCCGGCCACTGTCTCGAATTGACCCACGACGCAGCAACAGCCACCGGCATCCTGGTTGCCGCCAAGGTCGATGAAGAATGAAACCCGCCCCGCTGCAGCCGGCTTCGGCCGGCTCGGCCTCTGTTCGGGCTGCTCGTACTATCCGGATTTCCTGAACGGTCATCGCTGCACCCCGGGCGATGCCTGCATCAGGGCGCACAGCGGACGGCAGATCGACCGCTTTCTGCGGACCAATCCGGAACTGGCCGAAAACTACCTGGACGACATCTTCTGGGAACGCCGGGCGATTGCCGCCCGCTATGCCCCGGTCGACAAGATTTTCGGCCTGCGCTCCGACGCCGACGAGGTGGTGCGGCGCGTCGTTGCCACGCGCCTGCCGGTCGAAGAACTGATCTCGATGGTCAAGGACCCGGACCGCGAAGTCCGTCTGTCGGTTGCCGCCCGATTGCCCGAAGCCCGGCTCATCCAGTTGCTCAATGACCCCGATTACCTGATTCGCGCCACCGTCGCCCGCCGGTTGCCGCACGGCCAACTGGCCAAGCTGGCCAAGGACCCGGAGCGCGAGGTGCGCAAGGTGGTCGCCTCCCGCCTGCCGCCGTTCGCGCTGTACATGCTGGCCGACGATGCGGAACCCGAGGTCCGTGCCATCGTCGCCGAGCGCGCCCTGCCCGGTCTGGCCGTGAGTTTGCTCAAGGATGAAGAATGGTGGGTCCGCCTGGCGGCGGTGGGCAATGCCCCCCTCGAGTTCCTGCCGCCGCTGATCGAGGACCCGGAAATCGAAGTCAGGGAAGCCGCCCAGGCGCGCCTGGCTGAAGAAAACACTGCTTGATAACAAGGAAAATCCGATGAAAGAAACACTGGCCTGGTCGGAGTACTGCAAATCGCTCTCCCCCGCTGTCGTCGAAACCTGCACCAAGGTTCCGGTCAGCAGCGGGCCGGGGGCCCTGGTCAAGGCACTTGGCGATGCCCTGCCCGAGTGGAAGTTCCGTCACGCCCTGAGCCGGGGTGGCTGGTACCGCCTGGGCGGCATTCTCGATGGCGCCGGGCAGCGCGTCACCGACAATCTCGAAGGTTGGGTCGAAACGGCCCTCGACGAACGCGATGGCGACTTCGCCCAGCTGGTCGAGGACTTTTCCGACCAAAAGCTGTTCGCCACCCGCCTGGTCGGCCAAACCCATTACCTGGTCGCCTCGGCCGGCGATGCAACGGATGCCTTCCTGCAACTGGAAATCGAAGATCTACAGGAAATGCGGGGCCACCAGCTCTTCGCCAACGATCCCTCGACGCTCGAAGAATTGATCGACCCGCGCAGCAGTACCGATCTGCCGCAACCGATCGGCCTACCCTTCTACACCTTCCGCCGCCTGCAGCACATTGGCGCCTTCCTGCGCCGCATGCTGGCCCAGAAGCCCGACCCGGCGCCGATTCATCGGATGATCGAGGACTGGGACAAAAGCAGCGCCGGCAATGCCAGTGCCTATTACAACCACTGGGTCATCGCCACCCGCGAACACCTCGACCGCTACCATCAATCGGTCTTCCGGGCCCAGCCCATCGCCACGCTGTCCGGGGCGGCACCGGAATTCGGCGTTGCGGCGGGCACCACCGGCCTGAAGCTGAACGAAGCCCTGAACCGTTTCGACCGCGAAAGCGGCTTCCCGATGGCCTGGTATTTCCACATGCTGACCAGCAAGGCCGTACCGCACTGGGTCGCCCAGTCGGTTGTCGAAGACTCGCTGGCCGGCTTTGCCTACCTGCCGCAACGCGACGTCGAGGTCGTGCGCGGCTGGCTGCATCGTCCCTATTCGGTCTGACGTTTTCTCGCCTGCTTGACGGGCGCTCCCTGGCAATTTCACCCCGGATGGCCCCCTTGCGGGGCCGTCGGCTTTTACTCAGTCCAGTTTGTCGCAAAACGGGCTGATCGCTCATCGCCCCCCCTTCCTGCCCTCAAAACAAGGACAACAGCAGACCCTCCAGCTGCCCGACGAGTACCGGCCAATCGAGCGTTTCGGCACGTTGACGGGCATTTCGCCCGAGGGCGTGAAAGCGCGCCCGATCGTGGCCGTGCAGCGCGATCAATTCGCCGACCCGCAGCGCAAAGTCATCGCTGTGCGACAAATTGGCCAGCAAGCCATCGCTGCCATGACGCAGATAGGGCGCCGCAGCCGGATGATCGAATGCGACCACCGGCAGACCGCTGGCCATCGCAGCCAGCAAGCTGCCCGAAGACTCGATGAGATTCGGGTGAAGGTAGAGATCGGCCGAGGCATGGCAAGTCGCCAGGTCGGCATCGGCCAGCCGACCGACAAAAATGGCGTCGGGCAATTGCTGGCGTAAGGCCTTGCGTTGCGGCCCGTCCCCCACCAGAACCAGCCGCGCCCCCGGCCGGCGTTGCCGGACAAGCTTGCCGGCTGCCACCAGCGGCGCCAGATTGGCCTCGCCCCCCCATGACCCGACATGCAACAACACCGGGGTTTGCGGGCTGGCACCCCAGGACTGGCGCAAGGCTTCGCTACGCCTGGCCGGGTCGAACTGCCGGCAATCAATGCCACGAGGCAGCACCCTGAGATTGCGGAAGCCGGCGGCGATCAATTCGAGCCGCATCGGCTCATTCGACACCAGCGTCAGCATGCTGCGCTGATGAAACTTGCGCAGATAGGCAATGATCGGCTTTTTCAGCCAGCCCAGGCCATGACGCAAACCGTCGCCCTGCAGTTGGGTCGAAAATGCCGAGCACAGGGGAATGCGCAGCTTTTGCGCCGCCTGCAGGGCCGACCAGCCAAGCGGCCCTTCGGTGGCGACATGAACGACATCGGGACGGCGCAAGGTCCATTGTGCGATCAGCGCCCGCTTGGCCGGCAGGCCGAGCTTGAGATTGGGGTAGCGCGGCAGCGGTACGCTGCCCGTCAGCAATTCGTCCCAGTCACCGGCCGCCGGCAGATTGCCGACCTGCTTCGGCCGGATCAGCTGAATCTCGTGATTGCGCTCGCGCAGTCCGGCGACCAGCCGGGCCAGGCTGCGCGCCACGATATTGCTTTCCGGCGGCCAGGTTTCGGTGACCACGGCCAGACGCAAGCTGCGCCGACTGGCCGGCAATTGCTCGATAAGGATGGCGTCCATGTTCCAGACACGATTGGGCGATGTTCGCATCATCGCCGGCGCCGGTAACAGGCATGCGACGGCGAGATGACAGTTGTGTTCCGCCCACCGATTTCACCGCTTTTTCTCCATTTCTTAACGCCGCGGTAGCAATCGGGCCATACCTTTGCAATCTGCAATCACCCTGCCCATACCATCCCAGGAGCCCTCATGAACGACTTTCTCGCCGCCCTGCGTCAGCAGCGCTGGGACGACCACCGCTACTACCATCAAAGCCGCATCAACCAGTCGCTGCACTTCGTCAGCGCGATCAGTTTCCTGGTCGCCTACGCCCTGCTCTTTTCCAACCCCTCGGTCGCCGCACTGATCGGCTGGCTGGTTTCGATGGTCACCCGCCAGTCCGGCCATTTCTTCTTCGAGCCGCTCGGCTACGACCAGGTCAACCAGGCCACCAACGAACATAAGGAAGCCATCAAGGTCGGCTACAATCTGCACCGCAAGATGGTGCTGATCGCCATCTGGGCCTTGGCTCCGCTGCTGCTCGCGGTCGACCCGACCTGGTTCGGCGTATTCGAGCCGGCAGCCGACAAATCGGCACTGGTCGATCAGGTCGGGCTGATCTGGCTGGCCCTCGGCGTCGCCGGCCTGCTCTTCCGGACCGTGCACCTGTTCTTCATCCGCGACGTGCAGACCGGCCTGGTCTGGATGACCAAGATCCTGACCGACCCGTTCCACGACCTGGTGCTCTATTACAAGGCGCCGTTCCACCTGCTGCGCGGCCAGTTGCTCGACCCGATGACGCACGCCATGCAGCACGAGCAGGGCGCCTGATTGCCGCCCCGACCGGCGGCGCTGCCGCCACCCCGGCCCGCCGCGCCGCACCCACCGGGCGTTGGCGCGGCGGCCGCTTGCCGGCGGCGTCGTTCAGCCCTTGCCGAAACGCTGCGTCAGCATCTCGCGCAGGATGCCGCGGCGGATC
>DAIMCQ010000165.1:0-9012 GCA_036726285.1 Azonexus sp. | reverse complement strand
TGTCGACTCGCCCTTCCAGTTCAGTTTCCGCGAACCCAGCGCCCTGCCCGACCCGCTGCTGAGCATCGAGAACGCCTCGGCCGGTTACGCCGAACGCAAGATTCTCGACCGGGTTTCGCTGACCCTGCGTCCGGGTTGCCGGATCGGCCTGCTCGGCCGCAACGGCGCCGGCAAATCGACCCTGATCAAGCTGCTCGCCGGTGCGATCGAACAGCAAGGCGGCGAGCGCAAGGAGGCCAAGGCGCTCAACATCGGCTACTTCGCCCAGCACCAGCTCGAACAGCTGCGTCCGGACGAGTCGCCGCTGCAGCACCTGGCCCGCCTCGAACCGACGACGCCGGAACAGGAGTTGCGCGACTACATCGGCGGCTTCGACTTCCGCGGCGAGATGGCGACCCGCGCCATCGAACCCTTCTCCGGCGGCGAGAAATCCCGCCTGGCGCTGGCCCTGCTGATCCGCACCAAGCCCAACCTGCTGCTGCTCGACGAACCGACCAACCACCTCGATCTCGAAATGCGCGAGGCGCTGACCTTCGCCATGCAGGATTTCGATGGCGGCATGGTGTTTGTCTCGCACGACCGCCACCTGCTGCGTACCTGCGCCGACGAACTGCTGCTGGTCGCCGACGGCAAGGCCGAAGCCTTCGACGGCGACCTCGACGACTACGCCGCCTGGCTGGCCAGCCAGCGCAATGCCGAGAAGGCGGCCGAGACCGAAGTCACCGCCGAAAAGACCGAGCGCCTGCAGCAACGCGCCGACGCCAAGGCCAACCGCCAGGCCATCCTCGCCCAGCGCCGGCCGCTGCTCAAGGAAATCGAGCAACTCGAAAGAAAGCTGGCCAAGTGGAACGAGGAAAAGGCCGGGCTGGAAGCGCAGTTTGCCGACCCGGCGTTTTACAGCAATGTCGATCGGGTCAAGAGCGAGGACATGCACAAGCAGGCCGGCCTGCTCGGCGAGCAGATCGATGAAGCCGAGCTGCGCTGGCTGGAAGTTCACGAAGCGCTCGAAGCGCTGCCGGCTATCGATTAACCGCCAACCGGCAGAAACCGACCATGACCACGCCCCCCTCCAGTTCGCCCAAACCCGACGTCTGCCTGCCGACCGGTTCGGCCGAACTGGCCATGCTCGATGTCTACATGCCGATGATGAAGTCGGCGGCGATCATTTCGGCCAGCCGCCTCGGCCTGTTCGAAGCCCTGGCCGG
Organism: Azonexus sp.; assembly: GCA_036726285.1. GTDB lineage: Bacteria > Pseudomonadota > Gammaproteobacteria > Burkholderiales > Rhodocyclaceae > Azonexus. The sequence goes on along the minus strand of DAIMCQ010000165.1, from coordinate 7,807 downwards.
CGGCCCGCTCGCCATCGTGACGCTGGCCGCGAAAATCCATGCCAGCCTGGAAGGCACTGCCCGCCTGGTCGATTTCCTGGTCAGCATCGGCTATCTCGAAGAACGGGACGACTGCGTCGCCAATTCGGCCAGTACCCAGCGCTGGTTCACCAGTGCCGGCCAGGTCGATTACACGCCGGGCGTGTTGTGGACGCATGCCGCCTGGTCGATGATGGGCAACCTGGCCGAAGCCGTGAAGGCGGGCATGCCGGAAAAGACGCTGTGGGACAACATGCTCGAACAACCCGAGCTCGGCCCGCTGTTCTCGTCCTACATGCGGGCTTTTTCGCACGATCTCGGTCCCGACCTGCTCAAGCACGTACCGATCGCCGCCGGCCACCAACGCCTGCTCGACCTCGGCGGCTCCCACGGCCTGCATTCGATCCGCTTCTGCCAGCGCTACCCGCAGCTCGAAGCGCTGATCGTCGATCTGCCGACCGCGCTCGCCGATACCGCCACCACCATCGAACAGGAACAGCTTTCCGACCGCGTCCGCCTGCGCCCGGGCGATGTGCTGCATTGGGACTGGGGCGGCCGGCACGATGTCGTGTTCTATCTCTCGGTGGCCCACAACCAGAGCGCCGAGGACAATCGCCAAGTCATTGCCAAGATTGCCGAAACGCTCAACCCCGGTGGCCTGCTGGTCATCCACGAATACCTGCACGACGAGACGCCGAGCGCCTTCCAGGCAGCTTTTCGGCTGACCCTGCTCTACGAGACCGGGACCCGCACCTACCATTACGACGACTATGCCGGCTGGCTGACCGAAGCCGGCTTCCACGGCATCACGCGCGTCGACCTCGACCCGCTGGAAAAGGGCACCCTGATCCTCGCCCGGCGCTGAACGACGAGCCAGGCTCCGCCACGGAAGGGGCGCAAGCCGTGTGCATCAGGTAAAATCGACGTTTTTTCGAATACGTCCGCTGGAGCTAGCCCGTGAAAATCGTCTGCCTTGACCTCGAAGGGGTCCTCGTCCCCGAAATCTGGATCGAATTCTCCAAGCGCACGGGTATCCCCGAGCTGATGCGTACGACGCGCGAAGAGCCCGACTACGACAAGCTGATGACCTACCGCCTGAACATCCTGCGCGAGCACAAGCTCGGCCTGCCGGATATCCAGAAGGTGATCGCCGAAATGGGCCCGATGGACGGCGCCCGCGCCTTCCTCGACAAGCTGCGCGAGGATTATCAAGTCATCATCCTGTCCGACACCTTCTACGAATTCGCCCACCCGCTGATGCGCCAACTGGGCTGGCCGACGCTGTTCTGCCACTCGCTGGAAGCCGACGCGTCCGGCATGCTGGTCAATTACCACCTGCGCATGCCGAACCAGAAGCAGGAAGCGGTCAAGCGCTTCAAGGAACTGAACTTCAAGATCGTCGCCGCCGGCGACTCCTACAACGACACCGCCATGCTCGGCGAAGCCCACGGCGGCATCCTGTTCCACCCGCCGGAAAACGTCATCCGCGAATTCCCGCAATTCCCGGTCGTCCTCAATTACGACGACCTGCGCAGCGAAATCGACAAGGCGTTCGCCCGCGCCTGATAACGCAGGCGCAAGCCTTCGGCGCCGCGCCCCCCGGCGCGCGGCGCTCCCGCCCCCCGAAGGGGCTCATTTCCCCCGTTCCAGGCACTCGCCAACATGCATCACGACCGTTTTTACACACTTTCCGCCTCCTGCCCCGACCAGGTCGGCATCATCGCCAAGGTTTCCGGCTTCATCGCCGGCAACGGCGGCTGGATTCTCGAATCGAGCTTCCACGCCGATGCCCTGACCGGGCGCTACTTCATGCGTATCGAGATCAAGGCCGACTCGCTGCCCTTCCTGCTCGCCGAATTCCGCGAGCGCTTCCGCAGCGAAGTCGCCGAACCGCTGTCGATGACCTGGCAGATCAACGATAGTGCCGTGAAGAAACGCGTCGTGGTGATGGTTTCCAAGCAGGAACATTGCCTTTATGACCTGCTCGCCCGCTGGCAGGCCAAGGAACTCGATATCGAGATTCCCTGCGTCATCTCCAATCACGACACCTTCCGCGGCTTCGTCGAATGGCACGGCATTCCCTTCCACCACGTGCCGGTCACCGCCGACACCAAGAAGGCTGCCTACGACGAAGTTCAGCGCATTTTCGAAGATGTGCATGGCGACACCATGGTGCTTGCCCGCTACATGCAGATCCTCTCGCCGGAACTGTGCGCCGCCCTGGCCGGCAAGATCATCAACATCCACCACAGTTTCCTGCCCAGCTTTGCCGGTGCCAAGCCTTATCACCAGGCCTACGAGCGTGGCGTCAAGCTGATCGGCGCCACTTGCCACTACGTCACCGCCGACCTGGATCAAGGTCCGATCATCGAGCAGGACGTCATCCGCATCGATCACTCCGACTCGCCGGAAGACATGGTCCGCTACGGCAAGGATATCGAGAAGACCGTGCTGGCCCGCGGCCTGCGCTATCACCTGGAAGACCGGGTGCTGGTGCACGGCAACAAAACGATCGTCTTCCGCTGATGCTGATCCGCCGCGCCGACTCCCTGCTGCTGATCGTCGATCTGCAGCAAAAACTGGCGCCGGCCATCCACGATGGCGAACGGGTTGTCCGCAACGCGATCCGCCTGCTTGAAGCGGCACGCCAGCTCGGCGTGCCGGCTTTCGTTTCGGAACAGTACGTGCGCGGCCTCGGGCCCAGTCTCGAAAGCGTCCGCCAGGCCGCAGTTGAAGCCCGCTTTTTCGAGAAAACCCATTTTTCCTGCACGGCCGAACCCGGCGTGCTCGATCTGCTGCGCAGTGCCCGGCGCAGCCAGGTCATCCTGAGCGGCACCGAGACCCATGTCTGCGTCTTGCAAACCGCACTCGGACTGCTCGCCGCAGGATTCGAGGTCTATCTGGTAGCGGATGCCGCCTCGTCGCGCACGCCGGAAGACCGGAGCGCCGCCATCGAGCGCCTGCGTGCCGCCGGCGTCCAGATCGTGACCAGTGAAATGGTGCTCTTCGAGTGGCTGCACCAGGCCGCCACCGATGAATTCCGCCAGCTGCTGCCGCTGATCAAATAATCGTTCGGCCTCGGCTAAGCCGTCGCACCGGCCGGGCTGCATTCTCTAGCCAAATGATTTCCGGCAAAAAAAACGGGCACCCGAAGATGCCCGAAGGGAGAGAGACCAAGTTCTTTGCTTAGTGGTGGTAGGCGCTTTCGCCGTGCGAGGTAAGGTCGAGACCTTCACGCTCTTCGTCTTCCGGCACACGCAGGCCGATGACGATATCCACCAGTTTGTAGGCCACCAGGGAGACCACGCCCGACCAGACAACCACGGTACCGACGCCCCACAACTGGCTGATGACTTGTGCAGTCATGTCGAAGTCGCCGACCTTGTTGGCCACGTAGTCATAGACGCCCGTGCCGCCCAGAGCCGGATCAACGAAGACACCGGTGAGGATGGCGCCGAGGATGCCACCGACGCCATGGACGCCGAAGACGTCGAGCGAGTCGTCTGCACCGAGCAGCTTCTTCAGGCCATTGACGCCCCACAGGCAGACCACGCCAGCCAGCAGGCCGATGATGATGGCACCCATGACACCGACGAAGCCGGCAGCCGGGGTAATCGCCACCAGACCGGCAACGGCACCGGAAGCGGCACCCAGCATCGAGGGCTTACCCTTGAGGATCCATTCGGCGAACATCCAGGACAGCGCGGCACAAGACGTGGCAACCCAGGTGTTGACCATGGCCAGGGCGGCACCGCCGGAAGCTTCGAGGGCGGAACCGGCGTTGAAGCCGAACCAGCCGAACCACAGCAGGGAAGCACCGATCATCGTAAAGGTCAGGGAGTGCGGAGCCATCGAGACATTGCCCAGACCGGTACGCTTGCCAACCATGTAAGCACCGACCAGGCCGGCAACGGCGGCGTTGATATGGACGACGGTACCGCCGGCGAAATCAAGCGCGCCCTTCTGGAACAGGAAGCCTGCCGTCTTGCCGGCCGCTTCGCCAGCCGCAGCATCGATATAGGCATCCGGACCCGCCCAGTACCAGACCATGTGGGCCATCGGCAGATAGGACAGGGTGAACCAGATCACCATGAAGACCAGGATGGCGGAGAACTTGGCACGTTCTGCGAAGGCGCCGACGATCAGGCCGCAGGTGATGGCGGCGAAGGCGCCCTGGAAGATGATGTAGGCCAGCTCGGAAATATTGACGCCCTTGGAGAAGGTTGCGGCGACGGAATCAACCGTCACGCCCTTCAGGAAGAGCTTGTCGAGCACGCCGAAGAAGGCATTGCCCTCGGTGAAGGCGGCCGAGTAGCCATAGACCACCCAGAGGACCGAGATCAGCGAGAAGGTCACGAATACCTGCATCAGGACCGACAACATGTTCTTCGAGCGGACCAGACCGCCGTAGAACAGGGCCAGGCCCGGGATCGACATCAGGATGACCAGCGCAGCGCTGACCATGACCCAGGCGTTGTCGCCCTTGTTCGGCGGAACCGGCGCAGCGGCCGGTGCGGCAACCGCTTCGGCAGCCGGTGCAGAAGCGGCCACAGCCGCGGCAGGGGCAGCCGGTGCAGCGGCAGGCGCTGCTGCCGCCTCGGTGGTAGCGGCCGGTGCAGCCGCCTTTTCTTCGGCCCAGGCCGGTGCGCCGAAAGCGACGGCGCCGACCAGAGCCAGCAATGCGAATACGCGTTTCATGGTAGGGCTCCTTAGAGGGCGTCGGTACCGGTTTCGCCGGTACGGATACGAACAACCTGTTCGACATCGAAGACAAAAATCTTGCCGTCGCCGATCTTGCCGGTGCTGGCAGATTTTTCGATGGCTTCGATGACCTGATCCAACTGCTCGCTCTTCACGGCAGCCTCGATCTTCACTTTCGGCAGGAAATCGACGACATATTCAGCGCCCCGATACAGCTCGGTGTGCCCTTTTTGCCGGCCGAAACCCTTTACTTCTGTGACCGTGATCCCTTGCACGCCAATGGCGGACAAGGCTTCACGCACTTCGTCAAGCTTGAACGGCTTGATGATGGCGGTAACGAATTTCATGAGTAGTTCCTCACAAGGGTTGATATTGGGTTGTTCCCCGCTGGCGCCGGCCGGGTCGTCAGCGAGGAAGATTCAAGATTGATTAGAAAGACTTGCTGACGGAGAGTGCGACGACGCCACGGGAAGTATCCTTGCCAGCCCAACGGTAGGCTTCGCCATCCTTGCCCTTGGCATTGGTGTCGGTGTAAGCCAGACCGACGACGGCGAAGCCGAAGTCCTTGGTCACGCCGAGTTTCCAGTCGGTATAGGAAGCTGCCGAGAGATTCTTGATGTTCTGGCGACCGACGTGAGCGATCACGTTGAGCGTTTCGTCAACCGGGTAGGTCACGGTCAGATCGTAGTAGCCGGACCCCTGGGTCTTGGTGTCGGCGGTCGTGCCCCCCCAGTTGAAGATGCTGTTGGAAACGACGTGGTTGTACTTGAGACTGACAAACTTCCAGCTACCGCCGACATACACTTCGGTGGTGTTGGCGGTCACGCCGGACGACGGTTGGAACTCGCCATTGTAGAAATAGCGGATCAGACCGACGTCGTAGCCGAAATCGCCAACCGCACCCTTGTAGCCGCCGTAGATGTCGAGTTCGACACGATTGTTCTTCTGGACTTGCAAATCCTTGCGGTCAGTCCATTCGATGGTGGAAGCCCAGGAACCGATGTACAGGCCGCTGGCATGGGCATAATCAACACCGCCTTGCAGGGCGGCCTGGTGCTGGCTTTGGCTGATGCCGCGGAAAACATAGTCGCTGACGACGCCAACGTTGAAAGACAGCGGGCTGGCCGGAGCGGCTTCAGCGGCAGCTTCCTCGGCGAAAACCGGAGTAGCGAAAGCACCAACCAGCGCCAGAGCGATCAAAGACTTCTTCATTATTTTCTCTCCTACAGTACGTTTGAATTGCATCGAAAACTTTGTGCAGGTTGAACATAGCACGAGACATGCCAGGTCACTTTTTTGATTAAAATCAAAGGATTGACGCCAGCATCTGCTGCAACGCAACACCACGGCGCACCAAATGCGTGCGGTTACATAATGTTACGCACCATGGGCGAGCAATTGTGTCGAAAAGAGCGGCCGAAACGCTGTGGTACACTGAAAAATCACGGAGGAAACCATGCTCGACCCGAAAACCATTGAACAGTTTGGCGCCAAAATGAGCGCGATGCTGGCAAATTCGCCGGCAAAGGACATCGAAAACAACGCGAAGGCTGTCCTGAGCGGCTTCCTGTCGAAGCTCGACCTGGTTACCCGCGAGGAATTCGACGTCCAGACCCAAGTGCTGGCCCGCACCCGCGACAAGCTGAAGGACCTGGAAGCTCGCGTCGAGGCGCTGGAAAAGGCGCGTCAGGCCTGATCCATGGCGCTGGCCGTCGCTCACAGTCGCGGGCTCGACGGCCTTATCGCCCCACTGGTGCTGGTCGAAGTACATATTGCCAGCGGCCTGCCCAGCTTCACGCTGGTCGGCCTACCGGATACCGAAGTCAAGGAAGCACGCGACCGCGTTCGCGCCGCCATCATCAATTCCGGCTTCGAGTTCCCCGCCAAGCGCATCACCGTCAATCTTGCCCCGGCCGACCTGCCCAAGGAGTCGGGACGCTTCGACCTGCCGATTGCGCTGGGTATCCTGGCCGCCAGCGGCCATGTTCCGGCCAAGGCCCTCGACGAATACGAATTTGCCGGCGAACTCTCGCTCTCCGGCGCCTTGCGCCCGATCCGCGGAGCGTTGGCGATGGCGTTGCAGTCGGCCGATACCGGCAAGGCTTTCATCCTGCCCACGCGCAGCGCCGAAGAAGCGGCACTGACCGGCAGCCCAAACATTCTTGCCGCCAACACCCTGCTTGAAGTCTGCGCCCATCTGCACGGCGAAGCCGTTCTGCCGGTCGCCCAGCCCCCTGAGCCTGTCGCGATACCGGACTTCCCCGATCTCGGCGAAGTCCGTGGGCAGAGCCAAGCCAAGCGGGCGCTGGAAATCGCCGCCGCGGGCGCCCATTCTCTCCTGATGGTCGGCCCGCCCGGTTCCGGCAAGTCGATGCTGGCCATGCGCCTGCCCGGCCTGATGCCGGGGCTGGACAACCAAGCGGCCCAAGCTTCGGCGGCGGTGATGTCGCTGGTCGGACAGTTTCGCCCGGAATCCTTCGGTATCCGCCCATTTCGCCAGCCGCACCATACCGCCTCGGCGGTTGCCCTGGTCGGCGGCGGCAACCCGCCACGGCCGGGCGAGATCAGCCTGGCGCACCAGGGCGTGCTGTTTCTCGATGAATTACCCGAATTCGACCGCAAGGTGCTGGAAACCCTGCGCGAACCGCTTGAGTCGGGACGCATCCACATTGCCCGCGCCGCCCGCCACGCCGAGTTTCCAGCCGAATTCCAGCTGGTTGCGGCGATGAACCCCTGCCCCTGCGGCTTTCATGGCCACGGCAATGGCAAATGCCGGTGTACCCCGGACCAGATCGCCCGTTATCGCGGCAAGCTGTCCGGCCCCTTCCTCGACCGCATCGACCTGTTGATCGAAGTCCCCGCGCTACCAGCCGATGCCCTTTCCGGCAGGGCTAGCGGCGAACGCTCCGCCGACGTGCGCCAGCGGGTCGAGCCCGCACTGGCCCGACAACAGACACGGCAGGACAAACCCAATGCCCGGCTGAGCGCCAGCGAAGTCGAAGTGCATTGCATCCCCGACGAAGCCGGCGCCGCCCTGCTCAAGCAGGCGATCAGCCGCCTCGACCTGTCTGCCCGGGCCTGGCATCGC
>DAIMCQ010000164.1:0-9072 GCA_036726285.1 Azonexus sp. | reverse complement strand
CAGTTGAAGTGCGCAATCGCGATCGCGATCGCAAGCTGATCAAGAAGATTGATGAAACACTGGCCACGATCGAGAGAGGCGACTACGGCTTCTGCAACAAATGCGGCGTCGAAATCGGCATCAAGCGCCTTGAGGCCCGCCCTACCGCCACCCTCTGCATCGACTGCAAAACACTCGATGAAATGAAGGAACGCCAGATGGCGAAGTAAGTCAGCCGACCTGACTCACCAATAAAAAAGGCGCCTTGCGGCGCCTTTTTTTCGTCTGAACAAAGGTGGCTCGCACTCGGTGAGCCACCTTTCGCACAATTACAGTTGCGGCTGTTGAGCCGAAGCCTCCGGTGCTACAGCCCCCTCTTCGGCTGCAACGGCCTTCATGGACAGCTTGACGCGACCACGGTCATCGGTTTCCAGAACCTTGACGCGAACCACCTGGCCTTCCTTGACGTAGTCCTCAACCTTGTTGACACGCTCCTGGGCGATCTGAGAGATATGCAGCAGACCATCCTTGCCCGGCAAAACAGAAACGATGGCGCCGAAATCAAGGATCTTGAGTACGGTACCTTCGTAAATCTTGCCAATCTCAACTTCAGCGGTGATCGCATCGATACGCGAACGGGCAGCAGCGGCAGCCTCGCCACTGGTCGCAGCAATGGTGATCGTACCGTCATCCTGAATATCGATCGTGGTGCCCGTTTCTTCGGTCAGGGCGCGAATGACAGCACCACCCTTGCCAATGACGTCACGGATCTTTTCCGGATTGATCTTGAAGGTGTAGAGACGCGGCGCGTAGGCCGACATTTCTTCACGCGGGCCGGCAGCGGATTCCTGCATCAAGCCGAGGATGTGAATGCGGGCTTCCTTGGCCTGAGCCAGTGCAACCTGCATGATTTCCTTGGTGATGCCCTGGATCTTGATATCCATCTGCAGCGCGGTGATACCGGCCATCGAACCCGCGACCTTAAAGTCCATATCGCCAAGGTGATCTTCGTCGCCCAGGATGTCGGTCAGCACGGCGAAACGGTTGCCGTCCTTGATCAGACCCATGGCGATACCGGCAACGTGCGCCTTGAGGGGCACGCCTGCGTCGAGCAGCGCCAGACAGCCGCCACAGACGGAAGCCATCGACGAGGAGCCGTTGGACTCGGTGATTTCCGAGACCAGGCGCATCGAGTAGGAGAAATCTTCCGGCTTCGGCAGCACGGCGAGCAACGCGCGCTTAGCCAGACGGCCATGACCGATTTCACGACGCTTCGGCGTACCGACGCGACCGCATTCGCCAGTGGCGTACGGGGGCATGTTGTAATGCAGCATGAAGCGATCGCGGTATTCACCAGCCAGCGCGTCAATGATCTGTTCGTCGCGGTTGGTACCCAGCGTGGCCACAGCCAGCGCCTGGGTTTCGCCACGGGTGAACAGGGCCGAGCCATGGGTGCGCGGCAGGACGCCGGAACGCATGGTGATCGGACGCACGGTACGGGTATCACGACCGTCGATACGCGGCGCGCCCGACAGGATGCGGCCACGGACGATCGAAGCTTCGATTTCGTGAAAAAGGTTACCGACGGTGTTTTCGTCCGGCGCGCTCTCCCCCTGGCACAGGGCAGCGATGGCTTCGGCACGGATTTCCTTGACCGCTTGGCTGCGCGTCTGCTTGACCGTGATGTTGTAGGCCTCTTCGAGCTTGGTCGAAACCAGATCCTTCAACTTGGCAACCAGCGCCTCATCCTGGGCCGGTGCCTGCCAATCCCACTCCGGCTTGCCGGCTTCTTCGACCAGCTCGTTGATGGCGTTGATCGCCTTCTGCATTTCGGTATGACCGAAAACCACCGCGCCGAGCATGACTTCTTCCGACAACTGATCAGCCTCGGACTCAACCATCAACACGGCCGCTTCGGTACCGGCAACGACCAGGTCGAGCTGGCTGTCCTTGAGCTGGCTCAGGGTCGGACAAAGGACGTACTGACCATTGATGTAACCGACGCGCGCCGCACCGATCGGACCGTTGAACGGCACACCGGAGATGGCCAGGGCCGCAGAAGCACCAATCAATGCCGGAATATCGGAGTCAATTTCCGGATTCAGCGACATCACGGTGGCAACAACCTGCACCTCGTTGTAAAAACCTTCCGGGAACAACGGGCGAATCGGACGATCGATCAGGCGGGAAGTCAGCGTTTCCTTTTCGGAAGGACGACCTTCACGCTTGAAGAAACCACCGGGGATACGACCGGCGGCATAAACCTTTTCCTGATAATCAACGGTCAGCGGGAAGAAATCCTGGCCCGGCTTGGCGCTCTTTGCGGCCACGACAGTTACCAGAACCACGGTCTCTTCCATGGAAACGAGAACAGCACCGCCAGCCTGGCGGGCTACTTCGCCAGTCTCGATGGTGACCTGATGGTCGCCATAGGCGAAGGTTTTTTTCACGACATTAAACATATCTTCCTTTCACTCTCATCACAATAATCAACAATAACAACAGCTTACATCAACAACAAAAAACAAATCCACAACAAACAAAAAAGCGGCCGGGAAATCTCCGGGCCGCTCTTTCTAGGCTTCGCTCTATCTTACTTACGCAGACCGAGGCGGGTAATCAGGGTACGGTAAGAATCGACATTCTTGCCCTTGAGGTAGTCCAGCAATTTACGACGCTGGCTAACCAGGCGCAGCAGACCGCGACGGGAGTGGTGATCCTTGGTGTGCTCCTTGAAGTGCGGGGTCAGATCGTTGATGCGGGCGGTCAGCAGCGCAATCTGGACTTCCGGAGAACCGGTATCGCCTTGGGCACGTTGAAATTCGGCAACGATGCCGGCCTTGACTTCAGTAGTGAATGCCATTTCAAACTCTCTTTCATGGTTACGACGCCGCCCCGGTTTGATAGAGCCAGCGCCAGTTGAATAAAACCTCCCGTTGGCGACGGGAAGCCGCACAGTATAACAGTTAAACAGCCAGTTGAACCAGTCGTTTTGGCCAAAGCCGGCCGCCCTGCCCCGGCTCGCCGATGCCGATCAGCCGGCCATTTTCATACACCCTGATTTTTCCCTCCAATCCGGATGGCAAGTCGATCGGGTTGCCATGCCTGAAACGCAAGGCAGCGTCTCCCTCAACAGCGAACACCGGCAAGCTATGCAACAAGGCATCAACCGGCTGCAGGAAACTCAGACGCGCCGACTCTTCGAGCCCCTCCAGTTCGGCCAGCGTCACTGCACCAACCAGACTGAGATCACCAACCACGGTACGCCGCAAGGCAGTCAAATGCGCCCCGCAACCAAGTGCAGTCCCGATATCGGCAGCAAGTACACGGATATAGGTTCCCTTGCTACAGGCAACGCGCAGACGCACCTCGTCGCCAACGAATGACAGCATATCGATGGCGTGGATGATTACGGCACGCGGTGCGCGCTCAACCTCAATACCCTGCCGCGCCAATTCATAAAGCGGCCGACCATCGCGCTTCAAGGCCGAATGCATCGGCGGAATCTGATTGATCGCACCAATAAACCTCGGCAACACAGCCAGAAAATCCGACTCAAGCGATTGAACCGGATGCGTCGCCGTAATCACCCCTTCGGCATCGCCGGAATCGGTCGTCACCCCCAGCTTGAGTGTTGCTTCATACGTTTTGTCAGCATCGAGCAAATCGGCTGAGAACTTCGTCGCTTCACCAAAGCACAGCGGCAGCAAGCCTGTCGCCAGCGGATCAAGAGTTCCGGTATGCCCCCCCTTCGCCGCCGAGAACAGGCGACGAGCCTTTTGCAAGGCATCGTTCGATGAAAAACCGACCGGCTTGTCGAGCAATAGCACACCATCGACCTGTTTCCAGGTCTTCTTGACTTGCATGACGGGATTACTCTTCAGGCGTCTGATCGCTCAGCGCATTGGCCTGATCGATCAACTGGGACAGACTGGCACCGCGCTCGATCGAGTTGTCGTAGACAAAATGCAACTCGGGCAGGGTGTGAATGTGAATCCGACGCCCCAGCTCGCGCCGGAGGAAACCCGAGGCGCGCTTGAGACCGCGCTCGATTTCCTCCAGGTGCTCGGCATTGAGCGTCGCGAAAAACACCTTGGCATGGGCGTAATCCGGGGTCAGCTCAACAGCAGTCAGGCTGATCATGCCAACCCGGGGATCCTTCAACTCACTACGAATGAGGTCGGCAAGGTCGCGGCGAACCTGCTCCGCGACCCGGTCACTACGCTGAAATCCTTTTTTCTTCATTACAGCGAGCGTGCCACTTCCTGGATTTCGTACACTTCGAGTTGATCGCCTTCTTGAATATCGTTGTTATTCTTGAGCGACAAACCGCACTCGAAGTTGCTGCGAACTTCCTTGACGTCATCCTTGAAGCGCTTGAGCGAATCGAGTTCGCCATCCCACTGCACAACGTTGTTGCGCAACAGGCGGACGCGCGAATTGCGCTTGATGAAACCTTCCAGCACGTAACAGCCGGCAATTGCGCCAACCTTGGAGATGTGGAATACCTGACGAATCTCGACCATACCGGTAATCTGCTCGCGCTTCTCCGGCGAAAGCATGCCGGACAGGGCAGCCTTGACTTCATCGACCGCGTCGTAAATCACGTTGTAATAACGGATATCGACCCCGAAGGTTTCGGCCAGCTTGCGGGCACCGGCATCGGCACGCGTATTGAAGCCGATGATGACCGCACCGGAAGCCTGCGCCAGATTGACGTCGGATTCGCTGATGGCACCGACGGCGCCATGGATGACATTGACGCGAACTTCTTCGTTGGCCAGTTTGGCCAGCGTTTGCACCAACGCCTCCTGCGAGCCTTGCACGTCAGCCTTGACAATGAGGGCCAGCGTCTTAACTTCGCCTTCTTCCATCTGCTGGAACATGTTTTCCAGCTTGGCAGCCTGCTGCTTGGCCAGCTTGACGTCGCGGAACTTGCCCTGGCGGAACAAGGCGATTTCACGCGCCTTCTTTTCATCCGACAGCACAATCGCTTCTTCACCCGCGGCCGGCACATCCGACAGACCGAGGATCTCGACCGGAATGGACGGCCCCGCTTCATTGATCGGCTTGCCGTTTTCGTCCAGCATGGCACGAACACGGCCAAAGACCTGACCGGCCAGCACGACGTCGCCGCGCTTCAAGGTCCCTGAAGTCACCAGCATGGTCGCCACCGCACCACGGCCCTTGTCGAGACGCGCTTCGATGATCAAGCCCTTGGCCGGCGCATCCTTCTGCGCGGTCAGTTCGAGAATTTCGGCCTGCAGCAGAACCTGCTCGAGCAGTTCGTCAATGCCGGTACCCTTCTTGGCTGACACCGGCACAAACGGGGAATCGCCGCCGTACTCTTCAGGAATGACGCCCTCGGCAACCAGTTCCTGCTTGACGCGATCGGGATTGGCATCCGGCTTGTCGATCTTGTTGACCGCAACCACCAGCGGAACACCCGCTGCCTTGGCGTGGTGAATGGCTTCCTTGGTCTGCGGCATCACGCCGTCATCCGCCGCAACGACCAGAATCACGATATCAGTCGCCTTGGCACCACGGGCACGCATGGCCGTGAAGGCTTCGTGACCGGGGGTATCAAGGAAAGTCACCATGCCACGATCAGTTTCGACGTGGTAGGCACCGATGTGCTGCGTAATACCACCGGCTTCACCGGCTGCCACCTTGGCGCGGCGAATGTAATCGAGCAGAGAGGTCTTGCCGTGGTCGACGTGGCCCATGACAGTAACCACCGGGGCACGCGGTTCGAGCGGCACGTCCTTGTGTTCGACGCCCTGGGTATCTTCGAGGAAGGCATCCGGATCGTCCAGCTTGGCGGCAACACCCTTGTGACCCATTTCCTCGACGACGATGATCGCCGTTTCCTGGTCCAGTACCTGGTTGATGGTGACCATCGAACCCATCTTCATCATGGCCTTGATCACTTCGGTCGCCTTGACGGCCATCTTGTGGGCCAGATCAGCAACGGAAATGGTTTCCGGAATGTGCACTTCACGCACCACCGGCTCGGTCGGCGCCTGGAAGCTACCCTGACCATCGTCATTCTTGTTGGCGCTCTTCTTATGGCCATGACGACCATCTTTCCAGGAGCTACCGACATCGGAACCACGGGTCTTGAGACCGCCCTTTTTCTTGCCTTCATCGGCACGGGCATTACCCGCCTTCTTGCCCGGTGCATCGGGCTTCTTGTGCAGCGTGCCCTTTTCTGCAGCCGGCTCGGTCTTGGCTTGAGCAGCGGCCTGCTGCTTGGCCAGTTCGGCTTCCTTGGCGGCAGCGGCAGCGGCTTCGGCCTGCTGACGCATACGCACCAGTTCGGCTTCGCGGGCCTGCTTCTGCTTCAGCTCGCGCTCCTGAATCTCGCGCAACTGGCTGTAGCGACGCGCTTCCTGCTCACGTGCCTTGAGTTCTTTCTCACCGATAATTGCAGCGCGGTCGAGCACCACCGGCGCGGGCTTCTGAACCGGGGCTTCAGCCACAACCGGTTCAACGGAAACCTCTTCAATTACCGGCTCAGGAACGACCTCAACCACCACCTCGACCACGGGTTCGGGTTCCGGCTCAACCACGGGTTCGGGAACGATCACCGGCTCCGGCTCAGGCGTCACCTCAACGACAGCCGGAAGATCGATCTCCTCGGGCAAGTCAGCCGAATCAAGCGTACCTTCAGCAAGGCTATCGCCCAATTCGCGCTTGACGAGCACGCGCTTTTTGCGCACTTCGACCTGAACGGTACGGGCTCGACCATGCGCATCGGTCGCCTTGATTTCAGACGTCTGTTTACGGGTCAGGGTAATCTTGGCCTTCGAATCGTCACCATGCGCCCGGCGCAGATAATCGAGCAGCCTCGCCTTATCCTGATCGGTCAGCGTGTCATCGTTGCCTTGCTTGCCAACACCGGCCTTGCCCAATTGTTCGAGCAAAGCCGCGACCGGCATTTTCAGTTCAACAGCAAATTGTGAAACAGTTGTTGCGGACATACTTGCTACCTCCCGCTCACTCAAACCAGTGAGCACGTGCCTTCAGAATGAGTTCCTTGGCACGCTCTTCGTCGATGCCGGTCATATCAGTCAGTTCATCTACCGCCAGTTCGGCGAGATCATCCCGCGTCTTGACGTCGTGACCGGCCAGTTTAGCGGCCAGTTCCTTGCTCATACCCTCGAGACCGATCAGGTCATCCGCCACGTTTTCCAGCTTTTCTTCGGTGGCGATCGCTTCGGTCAGCAATACATTGCGGGCACGATTACGCAGTTCATTGACGATATCTTCATCGAGACCGTCAATTTCCAACATTTCAGCCAGGGGCACATAGGCCACTTCTTCCAGCGTCGAGAAACCTTCTTCGATCAGCAGATCGGCCAGTTCCTCGTCGATATCCAGCTTTTCCATGAAGGTGACGCGGGTCACGGCATATTCAGCCTCGGAACGCTTGGCCGATTCATCCTGAGTCATCAGGTTGATGGTCCAGCCGGTCAGCTCGGAAGCGAGACGAACATTCTGGCCGCTGCGACCAATGGCAATCGCCAGATTGTCTTCATCGACCACAACATCCATGACGTGCTTTTCTTCATCAACCACGATCGACGACACTTCGGCCGGCGACAGGGCGCCAATGACGAACTGGGCCGGATCGGCCGACCACAGCACGATATCGATATTCTCACCGCCAATTTCGTTACGCACCGCGGTAACGCGCGAACCGCGCAAACCGACGCAAGTACCGATCGGATCAACGCGCGGATCGTTCGACTTGACGGCGATCTTGGCACGCAGACCGGGGTCGCGGGCACAAGCCTTGAGCTCCATCAGACCGTCGGCGATTTCCGGCACTTCCATTTCGAACAGCTTGATGACGAATTCCGGAGCGGTGCGCGACAGGATGATCTGCGGACCACGTGCATTGCGGTCGATACGCAGCAGATAAGCGCGGATGCGATCACCAACCCGCAGGTTTTCCTTCGGAATCATCTGCTCGCGCGGCAGCAAGGCCTCGATCTTGCCGGCTTCGACAATCGCATTGCCGCGTTCCATCCGCTTGATGGTGCCGGAAACGACGTGCTCCTTGCGATCAAGAAAGTCGGTCAGAATCTGCTCGCGCTCAGCGTCGCGAATTTTTTGCAGAATAACCTGCTTGGCAGCCTGCGCACCGATACGACCAAAGTCAATCGGCTCAAGCGGCTCTTCAAGCGTATCACCACACTCGATTTCCGGATCTTCCTTGCGCGCTTCGGAAAGCGGCGTTTCCAGATATTCGTTCACGTACTCGTTGTCCGGAACGACTTGCCAGCGACGGAAGGACTCGAAGTTACCGGTATTACGATCGATCGAGACCCGAACATCGGCCTCATCGTGGATGCGCTTTTTGGTCGCAGAAGCGAGCGCCAGCTCAAGGGCGCCAAAGACGATCTCCTTGCCGACATTCTTTTCGCGGGCCAGTGCATCGACCAGCAGTAACATTTCACGGCTCATGGGCTAAAACCTCCTAGTCCTTCAGTCGAATCGCGGCACGAGACGTGCCTTTTCGATATTATTAAATTCCAGTTCCACGTCATCCTTTTCGAGGCGCAGACCAACCTTGCCATCCTTGCAGCCCAGCAATTCACCCTGAAAATTGCGGCGACCACCATGCGGAATGCGCAACTTGATCTGAATATCCTGCCCGGCGAAGCGTTCGAAATCTTCGGCCTTCTTGACTACGCGATCCATGCCGGGAGAAGAAATTTCCAGGCGGTCGAAATCGATGTTCTCGACTTCAAAAACACGTGATAACTGATTCGAAACCTTGGCACAGTCCTCGACATCGATACCCCCCTCTTTCCCGGGCAGATCCATGAAGACACGAATCGTGCGGCCGCGCGGCGACATCTCGACATCAACGAGTTCATAACCCAGACCAACTACGGTCGTTTCAATCAGCGTGTTTAAATCCATAGCCACAAATAAAAAATGGGCGAAACGCCCATCCCCGAAAAAATGCCCCCAAAAAAGGGGCGAGCGGAAAAACCGTTGGATTATAACGAGTTTTTGACTCGACGTAAATCCTCCAGTCGCATTCCGCCGATTCTTTTATCGAAATGCCTAACGCTCCCT
>DAIMCQ010000163.1:0-9077 GCA_036726285.1 Azonexus sp. | reverse complement strand
TGGGCATGCGGATAATGCGGCGACATGGGAATTCCGTTCGTATGGGTCACAAAAGTTACCATACGGTAGCGGATTGAAAAATCCCCCCTCTTCTGATTTACTCGCAGCCACTCACCAGGAGACATGCTTGAGCCAGCCGGCCCCCACCTTTGCCATTTCAGACCTTGCCCGCGAATTCGGCATCACACCGCGGACCATTCGCTTCTGGGAGGATCAAGGCATCCTGGCGCCGGCCCGCGAAGGCAGCAAGCGGATCTTCACCCGGCGCGACCGGGCCCGTCTCAAGATGGCCCTGCGCGGCAAGCGGCTCGGCCTGTCATTGGCCGAAATCAAGGACCTGATCGGCATGTACGAGGGGTCACAGGACGAGACTTCGCAACTGCAGGAATGCCTGCGCGTCATGGCCAACCGCCGCCAGGCACTCGAACAGCAACGCGAAGACATCGAGACCATGCTCGGCGAAATCAGCCAGTTCGAACAGCAGTGCCAGAACATCTTGCTGCAGCGCGGCGAGCCGCTCGCCTGATCGGCCGCTGAATTTTCCCGAAGATTGTTGCAGCGCAACCATTCCCCTACTGATGATGTGGATTTAGAATAAATCGCCTGGCTTGCCGGGCATTTTCCCCACAACAGTATTCGTGAGAACAACATGTCCATCGCCCCAATCAAAGCCTTTTCCGAAAAGGCCAAAGTCGACGCCGCCCTCAAGGAAAGCCTGAAGGCCTGCCAAAAGATCAAGGAACTGCGTGCCCTGGCACAGGAACACGGTTTCGAGATCGAGGAAAACTCGCTGTATCCGCCGAACGAACCGCAATTCACCGAAGATCAGTTGTCGGAACGTCTGGCCAAGGCGCTGCTCCGCGTCTGAGTCGGCAGTTCCCCGGTCGCGGCCGGGGATTTTTTGGCCCCCATGTTGACGTTAACGTAAACGTCAATACAATCACGCCATGAACCGCATATCCGACCCCCACTTCGCCGAACGCGTCCTGGCCAGCTTTGCCCGGCAGAACGCCATGGCCCTGATCCAGGCCAGCATGCCCGTCGTCGAACATGGCCGGACCGAAATCCATCTGCCGCACTGGTCGGGCGTCGAGCAGCAGCATGGCTTCGTGCATGGCGGCGTGATCGGGATGATCGCCGACTCGGCGGCCGGCTATGCGGCGATGAGCATGGTGGCGGCGACCGCTTCGGTACTCACGGTCGAATACAAGATGAACCTGGTCGCACCGGCCGATGGTGAAAAGCTGATTGCCCGCGGCCAGGTGGTGCGACCGGGCAGAACATTGATCGTCACCCAGGCCGAAGTCTTCGCCTTGAAAGACGGCCGGGAAACGCTCTGTGCGCTGATGCAGCAAACCATCATGGTGATGCACGGCAAGACTGAAAAACAAACCTAGAACGGAGACAAACCACATGAACATTCCCAGCCTCGACTTCGGCCTCGGCGAAGACATCAACCTGCTGCGCGATGCCGTCAAAAGCTTCGCCGACGCCGAAATTGCGCCGCGTGCCGCCGAAATCGACCGCGTCAACGAATTCCCGGCCGATCTCTGGAAGAAGTTCGGCGAGATGGGCCTGCTCGGCATGACGGCCGGCGAGGAATACGGCGGCACCAACCTGGGCTATCTGGCCCATATCGTCGCCCTCGAAGAAATCTCCCGCGCTTCGGCCTCGGTCGGCCTCTCCTACGGCGCCCACTCGAATCTGTGCGTGAACCAGATCCGCCGCAACGGCAACGAGGCCCAGCGCCAGAAATACCTGCCCAAGCTGATTTCCGGCGAACATGTCGGCGCGCTCGCCATGTCCGAACCGAACGCCGGCTCCGACGTCGTCTCGATGAAGCTCAAGGCCGAGAAGAAGGGCGACCGCTACGTCCTCAATGGCGCCAAGATGTGGATCACCAACGGCGGCGACGCCGATACGCTGGTGGTCTACGCCAAGACCGACCCGAACGCCGGCGCCAAGGGCATGACCGCCTTCATCGTCGAAAAGGGCATGAAGGGCTTCACCCACGGCACCCACCTCGACAAGCTGGGCATGCGCGGCTCCAACACCTTCCCGCTCTTCTTCGACGACTGCGAAGTGCCGGAAGAGAACGTGCTGGGCGGCGTCGGCAACGGCACCAAGGTACTGATGTCCGGTCTCGACTACGAGCGCGCCGTGCTCTGCGGCGGCCCGCTCGGCATCATGGCCGCCTGCATGGACGTGGTCGTCCCCTACCTGCACGAGCGCAAGCAATTCGGCCAGGCGATCGGCGAATTCCAGCTGATGCAGGGCAAGGTCGCCGATCTCTATTCCACCTGGCAGGCCACCCGCGCCTACGTCTATGCCGTCGGCCGGGCCTGCGATGCGACCGACCATTCGCGCACCCTGCGCAAGGACGCCGCCGGCGCCATTCTCTACTCGGCCGAAAAGGCCACCTGGATGGCCGGCGAGGCCATTCAGACCCTGGGCGGCGTCGGTTATACCAACGAGTACCCGACCGGCCGCCTGTGGCGCGATGCCAAGCTCTATGAGATCGGGGCAGGCACCTCCGAAATCCGTAGAATGCTGATCGGTCGCGAACTTTTCGCCGAAACCGCATAAACAGCTCCCGCCGGCGTTCCCGGAACGGGAGCGCCGCAACTGGAGCTCAACAGCATGACCGTTACCCTTCGCATCCTCACTGCCCACGATACCGAAGCCCTGGAACAGGTTCGCCAGTACTTCCGCAACTATGCGGCATGGCTGGGCGTTGACCTGTCTTTCCAGAACTTCGAACAGGAGATGGCATCGCTGCCCGGTGGCTATGCCGAGCCGCAAGGTCGCCTGTTCATCGCCGAGATCGATGGCCAGCCGGTCGGTTGCGTCGGCGTGCGGCCGCTCCCAGACAGCGATGGCGTGTGCGAAATGAAGCGCCTCTACGTCACGCCGGAACAGCGCGGCCAAGGCGTCGGCGCGACGCTGGCGCTGGCCGCCATCAAGGCCGCCAAGGAAATCGGCTATCGCAAGCTGATCATCGACACCCTGCCCAACATGCGCATGGCGGTGAAGCTGTATCGCGAACTGGGCTTTACCGAAGCCCCCAATTACTACCAGACGCCGATCGAAGGCACGATGTTCCTCGCCCTTGATCTCGACAACTGGTCGGAAGAGGAAATCCGCAGCGAAAACCTGTCGCACCTGTTCGACTTCAACCGGGCCTGGGCCCAGCGCATGCAGGAAGTCGACCCGAACTACTTCAACAAGCTGGCCCAGTTGCAGGCGCCGGAATTCCTCTGGATCGGCTGCTCCGACTCGCGCGTCCCGGCCAACCAGATTGTCGGCCTGCTGCCGGGCGAAGTCTTCGTCCATCGCAACGTCGCCAACCTGGTGATGCACACCGACATGAACTGCCTGTCGGTCATCCAGTACGCCGTCGACGTGCTGAAAGTGAAGCACATCATGGTCGTCGGCCACTATGGCTGTGGCGGCGTCGGGGCCGCCCTGAACAAGACCCGGGTCGGCATCGTCGACTTCTGGCTGCACAACGTGCAGGAAGTCCACAGCAAGCATCAGGCCCTGGTCGACAACCAGCCCGTCGAGCTGCGCCACGACAAGCTGTGCGAACTCAACGTGCTCGAACAGGTGGTCAACCTCTGCCACACCCCGGTCGTCGAGGATGCTTGGTCGCGCGGCCAGAAACTGACCATCCACGGCTGGATATACGGCCTGAAGGACGGTCTGGTACACGACCTCGGCATCACCGTAGACCACCCACAAGATTTAGCCATCCGCTACGACGCCGCCTTGAAGGCGTTGGAAGCTTAGTTACAACAACCACTCAGGAGAGTCAGCATGAATGATCCGATCGTTATCGTTTCCGCCGCCCGTACCGCCATGGGCGCCTTTCAGGGCGGCTTTGCCGGACTGACCGCCGCCAATCTCGGCGCCGTCGCCATCAAGGCCGCCGTCGAGCGGGCCGGCATCGATGCCAACCTGGTCGATGAAGTGCTGATGGGCTGCGTCCTGCAAGCCGGTCAGGGCCAGGCCCCGGCCCGCCAGGCCGCACTGCAGGCCGGCCTGCCGATTACCGCCGGTTGCGCCACCATCCACAAGGTCTGCGGTTCGGCAATGAAGGCCACCATGCTCGGCCACGACGGCATCCTGGCCGGCTCCTACGGCGTTGCCGTGGTCGGCGGCATGGAGTCGATGACCAACGCCCCCTACCTGCTGCCCAAGGCGCGTGGCGGTTATCGCCTCGGCCACGGCCAGCTGCTCGACCACATGTTCCTCGACGGCCTGGAAGACGCCTACGGCAAGGAAACCCGCGGTCGCCTGATGGGCACCTTCGCCGAAGAATGCGCCGCCAGCTACGGTTTCAGCCGCGAAGCGCAGGATGAATTCGCCGTCCGTTCGACCACTCGCGCCATCGAAGCCAGCAACAACGGCAGCTTCGCCTGGGAAATCGCGCCGACCACCGTCGCCGGCCGCAAGGGCGATGTCGTCGTCGACAAGGACGAAGGTCCGTTCGCCGTCAACGTCGACAAGATCCCGACCCTGAAGCCGGCCTTCAAGAAGGATGGCACCGTCACCGCCGCCAACTCATCGTCGATTTCCGACGGCGCCGCCGCCCTGGTCCTGATGCGCGAATCGCAGGCCGCCAAGCTCGGCCTCGCCCCGCTTGCCCGCATCGTCGGCCACACCACCAACGCCGGCACCCCGGCCCTCTTCCCGAGCGCCCCGGTCGGCGCCATGCAGAAGCTGTTCGCCAAGACCGGCTGGACCGCCGACAGCGTCGACTTCTACGAGATCAACGAAGCCTTCGCCGTGGTCACCATGGCGGCGCTGCACGACCTCAAGCTCGACCCGGCCAAGGTTAACGTGCATGGCGGTGCCTGTGCCCTCGGCCACCCGATCGGCGCCTCCGGTGCCCGCATCGTCGTCACGCTGCTCGGCGCGCTCAAGAAGTACGGCAAGAAGCGCGGCGTCGCCTCGCTCTGCATCGGTGGCGGCGAAGCCACGGCACTGGCGGTGGAACTGCTCTAATTGCCGACCGCCACCCGTACGCTGACCTACGTCAAGCTGGTCCTGGCCATGGCCATGTGGGGAGGAACCTGGATCGCCGGGCGCATCGTCGCCCAGGAGCTCCCGGCGCCACTCGCCGTGGCATCGCTGCGCTTCGTCATCGCCGGCCTGCTGGTCGGCGCCGTGGCGTTGTTCAGCGAGGGTGGCATCGCTCTGCCGCAAGGTAGCCGCGAATGGGGCCTGGTCTGGGGACTGGGCTTCTTCGGCATCTTCCTCTACGGCCTGTGCTTCTTCTTCGGCCTGAAACACATCCCGGCCGGGCGCGGCGCGCTGGTCGTCGCCCTCAACCCGGCGGTCATCGTCATCACCGCCTGGCTGACCGGCAAGGAAAGCATGAATCCGCGCAAGGCCTGGGGCAGCGTCATCGCGCTGGCCGGCTGCCTGACCGTGATCGGCAACGGCGACCCGCTCGCCCTGCTGCGCGGCTCGGTCGGCCTGGGCGAACTGCTCATCGTCGGCTGCGTAGCCACCTGGACGGCCTACACCTTCATCGGCTGGCGGGCGACGCACCACTTCTCGCCGCTCGCCACGACCCTCTTCGCCAGCCTGAGCGGCGCTTTGCTGCTCGGCCTGGCGGCGCTGGTACAAGGCAACATCCACCTCGCCGCCTGGTCGTGGCGGGTCTGGGCCAGCCTGCTCTTCCTCGCCATTTTCGGCACGGCCATCGCCTACACCTGGTTCACCGACGCGGTGCACCGGCTGGGCGCCGGCCATGCCTCGGTATTCATCAACCTGGTCCCGGTTTTCGCCGTGCTGCAAGCCGCCATCCTGCTCGACGAGCGGCTCGGCCTGCCGGTGCTGGCCGGCGGCCTGCTGGTCATCGCCGGCGTCTGGCTGACCACCCTGAAAAAGACTTCTCTGGAGACAAGACCATGATCCTCACCCAAGAACAGGAAATGATCCGCGACACCATGCGCGCCTTCGCGCAGGAACGCCTCGCCCCCTTCGCCGCCGAATGGGACCGCAACCACACCTTCCCGGCACAGGCCTTGAAGGAACTTGGCGAACTCGGCGCGCTCGGCATGGTGGTGCCGGAAGAATGGGACGGCGCCGGCATGGACTACATGTCGCTGGTGCTGACCCTGGAAGAAATCGCCGCCGGCGATGGCGCCACCTCAACCATTGTTTCGGTGCAGAACTCGCTGGCCTGCGGCATCACCATGAAGTACGGCACCGACGCCCAGAAGGAAGAATGGCTCAAGCCGCTGGCCCGGGGTGAAAAGCTCGGCTGCTTCTGCCTGACCGAGCCGCACACCGGCTCCGATGCCGCCGCCATCACGACGCGTGCCGACAAGGATGGCGACCATTTCGTGCTCAACGGCGTCAAGCAGTTCATCACCACCGGCAAGCATGCCGACATGTCCATCGTCTTCGCCGTGACCGACAAGGCCGCCGGCAAGAAGGGCATTTCCTGCTTCCTGATCCCGACCGCGACGCCCGGTTTCATCGTTGGCCGTACCGAAGACAAGATGGGCCAGCATGCCTCCGATACCGTGCAGATCATCTTCGAGAACTGCCGCGTGCCGGCCTCCGCCCTGCTCGGCAAGGAAGGCGAAGGCTACAAGATCGCCCTCTCCAACCTCGAAGCCGGCCGCATCGGCATCGCCGCCCAAAGCATCGGCATGGCCCGCGCCGCCTTCGAAGCCGCCGTGCGCTACGCCAAGGAGCGCGTCACCTTCGGCCAGCCGATCATCGAACACCAGGCGGTCAATTTCCGCCTGGCCGACATGAACACGCTGCTCGACGCCGCCCGCCTGATGGTCTGGCGCGCCGCCATGCTCAAGGACGCCGGCAAACCCTGTCTGAAGGAAGCCTCGATGGCCAAGATGTTCGCCTCCGAAGCGGCCGAGAAGATCGCCTCGGACGCCATCCAGATCCACGGCGGCGTTGGCTACACCAGCGACTTCCCGGTCGAGCGCATCTACCGCGACGTGCGCATCTGCCAGATCTACGAAGGTGCCAACGATATCCAGCGCCTGGTGATCGGACGCAGCATCGCCGCCGAATAAGCCGCCCCCGGCGGCTGGCGGGCACACAACATCAACAACGCCCGCCACCGCCCCCACGAGGAGACAAACATGAACGCAACCGGCAACAAAAACCTCGCCCCGCTCGATTTCTGGTTCGATTTTTCCAGCCCCTACGGCTATCTGCTGAGCGAAAAGATCGACGCCGTCGCGGCACGCCACGGCCGCAAGGTCAGATGGCATCCGATCCTGCTCGGCATCATCTTCCAGGCGACCGGTTCGCGCCCACCAGCTGACGGGATCAGCAGCAAAGGCAAGTACATGCTGCACGATTTCGCCCGCTCGGCCCGTTTCATGGGCGTCCCCTACAAGATGCCGAGCCGCTTCCCCTTGCCGACGCAAAATGCCGCCCGTGCCTATTACTGGCTGCACGGCCAGGACTGTGCGCTGGCCCGGCAATTTGCCCACGCCGTCTATCGCGCCTTCTTCGTCGAGGACCTCGATATTTCCTCGCCGGACACCGTGCTCGACATTGCCGCAAAACAGGGCGTCGACCGGGAGGTGCTGGCCAGCGTGCTGCAAACCCCGGAAATCAAGGCCCGGCTCAAGGACGAATGCGAAAAGGCACTCGCCGCGGGGGTCTTCGGCTCGCCGCACGTCATCATCGACGGCGAACACTTCTTCGGCGCCGACCGCCTGCCACAGATCGAAAAGTGGCTGGAAAGCGGCGGCTTCTGATCCTCTTCATCATTTGCAAAGCAGCGCCATGAAACGAATCTGTGTCTTCTGCGGTTCCAGCTTCGGCAACCGCCCCGAATATCACCAGGCCGCCACCGGCCTCGGCACCCTGCTCGCCGAACGCGGCCTGGAACTGGTCTATGGCGGCGGCAACGTCGGCCTGATGGGCGCCGTGGCCGATGCCTGCATGGCAGCCGGCGGCGTGGTCACCGGCGTCATTCCCAAGTCGCTGCTCGACAAGGAAGTCGGCCACCACGGGCTGACCCGGCTGGAAGTGGTCGACTCGATGCACACCCGCAAGGCCCGCATGGCCGAACTGGCCGACGGCTTCATTGCACTGCCCGGCGGCTTTGGCACCTTCGAGGAATTGTGCGAGATCCTGACCTGGGCGCAGCTCGGGTTCCACGTGAAACCGGCAGCGCTGCTCGACGTGGCCGGCTATTACACGCCGTTGCTGCAGATGTTCGACCGCGCGCGCGATGAAGGTTTCGTGCGCGAAGTGCATCGCGGCCTGCTGCTCGCCGATACCGACCCGGCCGCCCTGCTCGACCGCATGGCGACCTACCAGGCCCCGACCGTCGTCAAGTGGGTGGAGAAGGAAACCCAGTTGTAGCCCAAGCCGGATTGAGTGGTCACCGAAAAAACCCAGCCAATAAAACCAAGCGAGGAGACATGACCCAACTTAAAACCCAACTGAACCCGCGTTCGACCGACTTTCAGGCCAACGCGGCTGCGATGCAGTCGGTCGTCGCCGACCTGCATGAGAAGGTCGAGAAGATCGCCCTCGGCGGCCCGGAAGCGGCGCGCCAGAAGCACCTGGCGCGCGGCAAGCTGTTGCCGCGCGAACGGGTCAATGGCCTGCTCGACCCCGGCACGCCTTTCCTTGAAATCGGCCAGTTCGCCGCCTATGGGATGTACGGCGGTGACGTGCCGGCCGCCTCGGTAATCGCCGGCATCGGCCGCGTCGAGGGCGTCGAATGCATGATCGTCGCCAACGACGCCACCGTGAAGGGCGGTACCTACTACCCGCTGACGGTGAAGAAGCACCTGCGGGCCCAGGAAATCGCCCTGGAAAACCGCCTGCCCTGCGTCTATCTGGTCGACTCCGGCGGCGCCTTCCTGCCGATGCAGGACGAGGTCTTCCCGGACAAGGAGCACTTCGGGCGCATCTTCTTCAACCAGGCCAATCTCTCGGCGCAAGGCATTCCGCAAATCGCCGCCGTGCTCGGTTCCTGTACCGCCGGCGGCGCCTATGTGCCGGCCATGTGCGACGAGTCGATCATCGTCAAGAACCAGGGCACCATCTTTCTCGGCGGCCCGCCGCTG
>DAIMCQ010000162.1:0-9088 GCA_036726285.1 Azonexus sp. | reverse complement strand
CCGGCAACATCCTGCGCGACTACCTGACCGACCTGTTCCCGATCATGGAACTGGGTACCTCGGCCAAGATGCTCTCCATCGTTCCGCTGATGAACGGCGGCGGCATGTACGAAACCGGTGCCGGCGGTTCGGCGCCGAAGCACGTGCAGCAGCTGACCCAGGAAAACCACCTGCGCTGGGATTCGCTCGGCGAGTTCCTGGCCCTGGCCGTCTCGCTGGAAGAGCTGGGCATCAAGGAAAACAACGCCCGTGCCAAGCTGCTCGCCAAGACTTTGGATGCCGCTACCGGCAAGCTGCTCGACAATAACAAGTCGCCGTCGCCGAAGACCGGTGAGCTGGACAATCGTGGTTCGCAGTTCTACCTCGCCATGTACTGGGCGCAGGAACTGGCGGCACAGACTGCGGACAAGGAACTGGCGGCGCAATTCACCACGCTGGCCAAGACCCTGACCGACAACGAAGGCCAGATTGTTGCCGAAATGAAGACGGTGCAAGGCAAGCCGGCCGACATCGGTGGCTACTACAAGGCCGATGCCGACAAGTGCAAGGCCATCATGCGTCCGAGCCCGACCCTCAATGCCGCACTGAAGGCCGCCCAGGCCTGATACGCAATCCATGCCGGTCGCTCCGCGGAGCGCCGGTGTGGGGTGCCCGGCAGCATGAAAGAAGCGAAGCCCTTCGGGGCCTCGCTTTTTTTTGCCCGAAATGTGTGGTTTTGTCCTTGGATTGAGAGCTTTTCCGCCGTCGTTCATACCGCTAAAGGGCTGACAGGGGCGTCGTTTTTGCCGCATAATCGTCAGCCATGCCCTTGGCAAGATGGCCGTTGGCCGGTCATTCCGGCAAGGGGTTCGACGCAGGAAAACTCGTCCAATTACAGACATGGAGTGGATATGGCATCTCACATCAAGGTTCCGCAAGGTGGTCAGAAGATCGTGCCGGGGCAGGCGATTCCCGACCATCCGATCATCCCTTTCATCGAGGGCGACGGGGTCGGCGTCGATGTCACGCCGGTGATGATCAAGGTCATCGATGCCGCGGTTGCCAAGGCCTACGGCGGTGCCCGAAAAATTCACTGGATGGAGGTCTATGCCGGCGAGAAATCGACCCGTCTGTATGGCCCGGATGAATGGTTCCCGCAGGAAACCTTCGATGCCCTCAAGGAATATTCGGTCTCCATCAAGGGGCCGATGACGACGCCGGTCGGCGGCGGCATCCGTTCGCTGAACGTGGCCTTGCGCCAAGAGCTCGATCTCTACCAATGTGTCCGTCCGGTGCGCTATTTCAAGGGCGTGCCGTCGCCGCTGAAGAACCCGGAGCTGACCAACATGGTCATCTTCCGCGAGAACACCGAAGACATCTATGCCGGCGTCGAGTGGCCGGCCCAGAGCGAGGGGGCTCGCCAAGTCATCGAATTCCTGCAAAAGGAAATGGGCATCAAGAAAATCCGTTTCCCGGAAACCTCCGGCATCGGCATCAAGCCGATCTCGATCGAAGGCACGGTCCGCCTGGTACGGGCGGCGATCCAGTACGCCATCAAGCACGATCGCAAGTCGGTGACCATCGTGCACAAGGGCAACATCATGAAATTCACGGAAGGGCTGTTCCGTGACGTTGCCTACAAGCTGGCGCAGGATGAGTTCGGTGCCGAGCTGATCGACGATGGTCCGTGGTGCATGCTGGTGAATCCGAATACCGGGCGCGAGATCGTGATCAAGGACTCGATCGCCGATGCCTTCCTGCAGCAGATCCTGCTTCGTCCGGCCGAATATGACGTGATCGCCACCACGAACCTGAACGGCGATTACATCTCCGATGCGCTGGCGGCCCAGGTGGGCGGGATCGGCATTGCCCCGGGGGCCAACATTTCCGACCGGTACGCCTGTTTCGAGGCGACGCACGGGACGGCGCCGAAGTATGCCGGACTCGACAAGGTGAACCCCGGTTCGCTGATTCTTTCTGCCGAAATGATGCTGCGCCACCTGGGCTGGAAGGAAGCGGCCAACCTGGTCATCAAGTCGATGGAGGCAACCATTGGCGACCAGAAGGTCACTTACGACTTTGCCCGCCTGATGGATGGTGCCGATGAGCTGTCCTGCTCCGAGTTTGGCGATGCGATGATCGAACGCATGTAATTCGGACGCTCGCCCGTTTTTCGAAAAGCCCCCGCTTGGGGGCTTTTTTGTGCGATTTGACTCGCCCGGTGCTGTTCTATCCCGCCACGGATGCGGTGGCGAGCGTATGCTGCCAGGCAGGGCCGAATCCGCTATGTTGCGCCGGCAAGGCGATGGGCTGTGCGGTCCACTTCCCTGATGTTGCATCGGCCTGTGCAGGCCGATGGCGTCTTGGTTTCACGAAAGGATCGTCCGGTGAATCCCGCAAAAATCAACGAACTCTTCGAGCTGCTCCGGGCTGCCTGCGCCCGCCAGTTTGCTTTCAATCCCCGTTGTGTGACGGCCGGGATGCGCTATGTCGGCAAGGAGGGACATGGCAACGACCAGGTGCATGTCTTCCGCGACGCCGGCACGCATTCGCAGATGGCACTCAAGGGGACGGTGGTGACGCTGCGCGAAAAACACGGTGAAAAGCCGCATTGGACCGAGGCGGAAAAGGCCCGTTACAAGCGTAGCGATGCCGAGATCGATGCCGAAATTGCCGCCCGTCAGGCCGAGCTCGACTTTACCCGCCAATCGGCCCTCTATCTTGATCACCGGGCGCAGTTGCTCAGTCATTACAAGGACTGGCCGGCCTATCAGGCCGACGGCCTGAATCCGCGCGAAGCGGCCCGGCAATTGCTGACGACGCTGGCCGAGGCACAGGATGTGCGTTTCGTGACC
This sequence comes from Azonexus sp., assembly GCA_036726285.1. GTDB lineage: Bacteria > Pseudomonadota > Gammaproteobacteria > Burkholderiales > Rhodocyclaceae > Azonexus. The sequence continues at coordinate 6,254 of DAIMCQ010000162.1, read as the reverse complement.
TACGCCGAAAGGATGGCGACGCAGGATATCGAGCACCTGGTGCATCTGTTGCTGGCCCCTTGCCATCTCGAAATCGAGGCGGCAAAAGCGTCAGCCTGACGACAGCGGGGGCGGTTTCGCCGGCCAGGCCGGTGCGGCCGGCAGTACAATTCGGGGATGAACTCAATTGCTATCGACGAAGCCGCCGAGTCCGAGCCGGCGACCGTAATCAACGAGCCGCATCTGTGGCGCAACAATGGCTGGACCGCCCGGGTCATCAAGAATGAAGAGGACGAAGGCTGGGCGGTGGCGATGATCAAGGATGGCGAAACCGAACCGGCCCTGGTCGGCCCCTGGACCATGGGGCGCGACAAGAAGAACCCCAAGCCACTCGACGCATCGGCCTTCCAGACCCTGGTCAAGACCGCATCGGAAGTGCTGCGCCGGCATGAACATCAGCGCCATGCCATGTTGCACAAGAAGCTCTCGCTGAACGGCCCGGATGGCCCGATAAGCGTCACGCTCGACATCGTGCCCGACGAATACGAGCCTTATGCCTTGCTTGGCGCACAGGATGCATTCGGCGAACAACTGGCCGAAGTGCGGGTCTCGGCCGCATTCAAGCTGAATGCGGCGAGTGCGCAGGCCTGGGTGGAAAACGAGTTTGTCCGGCCGGAATAAGCCGGGGCCGCTCAATCCTGACCGGGCTGCCCTGCCTGCGGCCCATTTTTTTCGGAATCTCCATTGAACGCTCAACCTGTCGCCGTCTTCGATTCGGGCCTGGGTGGCCTGACGGTGTTACGTGCCCTGCGCCAACGCCTGCCGCAGGAGGATTTTTTCTACTTTGCCGACACCCGCTTCCTGCCTTATGGCGACCGGCCGGCGGCCTTTCTCCGCGAGCGCGGGGTGTTGATTGCCGAGGCACTGGCGCGGCGCGGGGCCAAGGCGCTGGTGATTGCCTGCAATACGGCAACGGCCGCCGCGGCAGAGGCGATCCGGTCGGCCAGCAGCTTGCCGATCGTCGCCCTCGAGCCCGGCGTCAAACCGGCGGCCGCCTTGTCGAAAAATGGCGTGATCGGCGTGCTGGCAACGACCCGCACCTTGCAGAGCGAGCGTTTCCAGCGGCTGGTGAGCAATCATGCGCCGCATTTGCGGGTGATCAGCCAGGCTTGCCCCGGCTTGGCCGAAACGATAGAGAGCGCCGGTCCGGATAGTCCGGAAGTGGCGGCGCTGTTGGCCACCTTCATGGCCCCCCTGGCCGAGGCCGATGTGGTGGTCCTGGGCTGTACGCACTATCCCTGGGTTGCGGCGGCGATCGCCCGGCATCTGCCCAAAGGCGCGCGTTTGCTCGATACCGGCGAACCGGTGGCGCGGCAACTGGAGCGCCTGCTTGCCGCCCGAGGGCTGCTGGGCGGTGGCGAAGGCCGGCTGAGCCTGGCGACCAGCGGCAATCCGGCAGCAGTGGTGCCGACGGTGCAGCGTTTGTGGGGCCAGCATTTGCCGGTCGAGCATTGGGAGCCGCAATGAATCAGTCCGTCAAACCCTTGTCCGGTCTCAAAGTCGTCGAATTGGGGACGCTGATCGCCGGGCCGTTCTGCACGCGGATCATGGCTGAATTCGGTGCCGAGGTGATCAAGGTCGAATCGCCCGACGGCGGGGATCCGCTGCGCAAGTGGCGCAAGCTGTATGAGGACACCTCGCTGTGGTGGTATGTACAGGCGCGCAACAAGAAGTCGGTGACGGCCAACCTCAAGCATCCGGAAGGGCGTGAGTTCGTCCGCAAGCTGATCGCCGGGGCCGATATCCTGGTCGAGAACTTTCGGCCGGGCGTACTGGAAAAGCTGGGCCTGGGCTGGGCGCAATTGCAGCAGGACAATCCCGGGCTGGTCATGGTTCGCCTGTCGGGTTTCGGCCAGACCGGCCCTTACAAGGATCAGCCCGGCTTTGGCGCGGTGGGCGAGTCGATGGGCGGCTTGCGCTACATCACCGGCTTTCCGGACCGGCCGCCGGTGCGCACCGGCATTTCGATCGGCGATTCGATCGCTGCGCTCTGGGGAGCCATCGGCGCGCTGATGGCGTTGCGCCACAAGGAGGTCAATGGCGGTGCAGGGCAGGTGGTCGATGTCGCGCTCTACGAGGCGGTCTTCGCGATGATGGAGTCGCTGGTGCCCGAGTTCGACGTGTTTGGCTTTGTCCGCGAGCGTACCGGCAACATTATGCCGGGCATTACGCCGTCGAATACGCATACGACCCGGGATGGCAAGCATGTGACGATCGGCGCCAATGGCGATGCCATCTTCAAGCGCCTGATGCGGGCCATGGGGCGCCCCGATCTGGCCGATGATCCCGGGCTGGCCGATAACGCCGGGCGTGATGCGCGGCGCGACGAAATCTACGGTCTGATCGATGCCTGGTCTGCCGGGCTCGGCGAAGCGGAACTGTTGGAGCGGCTGGCGGCAGCCGAGGTGCCGGCCTCGCGGGTGTATTCGGCGGTGGACATGTTTGCCGATCCGCAATTTCTCGCCCGGCAGATGATCGAGTCGGCGTGCCTGCCGGATGGCAAGGCTTTTCAGATTCCCGGCATCGTGCCGAAATTGTCCGAGACGCCGGGCAGCACGGAATGGCTTGGCCCCGAACTGGGGGCGCATACCGAAGCGGTACTGGCCGAACTGGGTTATGGCAGTGAGCAGATTGCCGCACTGAGGGCGGCCGGGGCGATCTGAGACCGCCCCGTGGGTCTCATCAGACGCGGAATTTGCCGATCAGCTGTTTGAGGTTGTTGGCGATGTTTTCCAGTTGATGCGCTGAAGCTGCCGTGCCACGGATGGTTTCAGTTGTTTCTTCGACCATGTTGGCAATCTGTTCGACGCGCTGGGCAATCAAGGTGCTGGCCGTGCTTTGTTCCTGGGTGGCATCGGCCACTTCGCCAACCCGACCCAGCGTGCGACGGGCGCCATCTTCGATGGCCTGCAACGACTCGGAGGCCGAGTTGGCCAGTTCGACGCCCTCTTGAACTTCCGGCAGGGCTGCATCCATCGCTTCGACCGCACCGACCGTATCGTTCTGGATGCCGCTGATCATCGCTTCGATTTCCAGGGTGGCCGAAGAGGTCCGCTCGGCCAGCTTGCGCACTTCGTCGGCAACCACGGCAAAGCCGCGGCCCTGTTCGCCGGCCCTGGCGGCTTCGATGGCCGCGTTGAGCGCCAACAGATTGGTCTGGCCGGCGATGTCCTTGATCACGTTGGCAATCGAGGAAACCTGCTTGGCCCGTTCTTCCAGGGCCCGGATACGGCCGGAAGCGTCGGAGACGGTGGTCGAAATCTTCTGGATGGCCTGCGAGGCCTGATTCACCCGGCTCGTTCCCTGGCTTGCCAAATGCGCAGCCTCGGTGGTTTCGCGAGCTGTTTCGCGGGCGCTGTCGGAGATATGGTTGGAGCTGACGGTGAGTTCTTCGATTGCCGCAGCCATGGCCGAGGTTGAGTCGGCTTGTTGCTCGGCCGACTGGGCGACTTCATCGGAAGCGCGGGCGATCTGCTCGGCATTGTTGACCAGCTTGTTGGCATCGCCGTTGATCTCGCTGACCAGCTTGCGCAGGGAGCCGACCATTTCTTCCAGTGCATGCAGCAGGCTGCCATTGGGCGCTCTGGCGATCTGCGCGGTCAGGTCGCCGCTGGCGACGCGATGCATGATTTCGCTGGCCAGTCTTGGCTCGCCGCCAAGTTGCTGCAGTACGCTGGCGCTGACTTGCCAGCCCAGCAGGCTCAGGATGATCAGCAGGGCGATGGAAATGCTGCCGAGCAGTACGGCGCTGGTGCGATATTCGCGCTCGACGTCGTCGATGTAGATGCCGGTACCCAGCACCCAGTTCCAAGGAGCGAATTGATTGGCGTAGGAAATCTTCGGTTCGGCCTGTTGTTGGCCGGCCTTGGGGAACCAGTATTCGACAAAGCCGCCGCCTGCCTTTCCGGCACTGACCAGGTCGCGAATCAGGTACTTGCCGTTGGCATCCTGCATGCTGCCTTTATCCTGGCCTTCGTTTTCCGGCTTGGTGGGCAACAGGACATACCTGTGATTGGTGTCGACGATGAAAAAATAGTCGGATTTGTCGTAGCGCAGGTTGCGCAGGGCTTCACGAGCGGCCACCTTGGCATCGTCCTCCGACATCTTGCCGGCTGTGGCCAGTTTATGGTGGTGTTCAATGATGCCGAGACCAACTTCGATCAGGTTGCGGGTCTTTTGCTTGCGGTCTTCCAGCATGCTCGATTTGAGCTGTACCAGGGCCGTCAGGCAGAGAATGATCAGACCGAGCAGGGTCAGTCCGACCAAAAGTTGCATACGCGTCGCGACACGCCAGGATTTCAGGTTGCCCATCTTGCAAGTCCTCTTTTGTTGGATGCCAACTCTGACGGGTGGCTATCCATTGTTGGTTACGCTTTCGCGCAATCATACACTGTTAAAAAGTGTAAAAACTGACAGATCGATCAATCTTGAGGCTCATTTCAAGCGAAAGCGCACCGGAAGTATCGCTTCGCGCGGCGCATCGGCCGGCAGCGCATGCAGGCTGCGCACGGCCCTGAGTGCAGCCTGGTCGAGGCTGGCGAAGCCGCAACCCTGTTCGATGCGAGCCGCTGCGACATGGCCGTCGCTATCGATCAGGGCAAAGACCAGGACTTCTCCTTCCAGCCCTTGGGCGATGGCCTCTGCAGGGTAGAAGTCGCCTTTCTCCTGCTGTTTGCGAAATTGTCGCCGGACTTCGTCCGTCCAGATTGCCGCCGGTTTTGTTGTATATGCCGATTTTCTGTTCGGTTCGATCAAGCGGGGCGGCGGCTTGACGGTTTCGACCTGCTTGGGTTCGGGTTGCGGGGCAATCCAATGCGCTTGCGCAATGGGTTGCGCCGGCTTCAACGACACTTGCAGCGCCGGCGGTACTGCCTTCGTGGCGGTTGGTTTGGGCAACAGTTCGGCGAGAAAGGGCGAGGCGTGGAGGAGGGCCGACGCTATCAGGGCCAGGGCAAGCCGGTAATCGGTCCGGATCATGAGAAAATGCAGTTTGGCCTGAGTGATGAAAGTGGTGATGAAACGAGCAACGGTACGCTCAGTCAGAACGATTCTGGCTGTCATGATAATCGGGACGGCAAGTGCCTTGCCGCTGGACGGACAGGCGGCGAGCAGTCTGCCGACGCCGCTGGCCTTTGTCCACAGTATGGAACTGGGCGACGTCGGTCAGGCGGAGGCCTGGCTGGATCAGGGCATGGCGCCGGATTTCATGGGCAGTCGAACCGGAAGCGGGCTGATGATCGGGGCTTGGGAGGGCAATCTCCAGTTGATGACATTGTTCATTTCGCGTGGTGCCGACATCAATCATCTCAATGCCAATGGCGAGAGCGCGCTGGCACTGGCCGCCTGGCGAGGCAATCTGGAGGCGGTCAAATGGCTGCTCGAGCGTGGTGCCCGGATCAATGCCGGTGAACGCAAATGGTCGGCCCTGCATTACGCCGTGTTTGCCGGGCATGGCGAGGTGGCCGATTATCTGATTGCGCAGGGGGCGGATATCAATGCCTTGAGCACCAACGGTTCCAGCGTGCTGATGATGGCCATCTACGAAGGTCGCGAGGACATGGCGCGCAAGCTGCTCGAAAAAGGTGCCGAACGCGCGGTACGCAACGACTGGGGCGACGGTGCGTTGGAGTGGGCGATGCGCTATAACCATCTCAATATTGCCCGGCTGGTGACCAAGCAGGAGGAATTCAATATCGCCGTCAGTCAGCCCAAGGAAAAATGGGGCGAGCCGCAACGTTCGCTACGCAGTTCCAAGGAACTTGAAAGTTTGCTGTCGATGCGCGAAAAGCTGGTCGAACGCGGCATGTCCACCGAAGCGATTGACAAGCGCATCTCGGCCGAACGGGTGCGTATCGTGCGCAGCGAACTCGATAAACAAGCACCGGTGGTGCGGGCACCAACTCTGGAGATATCGGCCAGCCGCAACAAGCCGCAGGAACAATCGGCCAATATCGTCTACGACGATGGCGGCAAGGCGGTCGGCTACAAGGTGCCGGCGGCGACTTATTTCGGCAAACCAAGAATGCCGCCCAAGGGCAACGTCAAAAATTACTGATCGAGCGGCCGGTTACGGACTTCCGGCAGGAAGAACAGACCAACCAGGCTGGCGACGATCAACAGGCCAGTGGGGTACCACAGGCCGGCCAGCGGGTCGGCGAAATGCACGCCCAGCCAGGTCACCATCAGGGGGGACATGCCGCCGATCCAGCCGGCCG